>JBCDFO010000254.1:0-7291 GCA_039177895.1 Bacteroidota bacterium | reverse complement strand
GCCGGGGCGGTGGGCTTTGCTCACGCCGACCATCGAGAAGATGATCTTCTTATCGCTCACGAGAAGGCGGGTTGGGTGCGAAAGGAATAGCCCACTAAGGTAGCGAGAACGGCCGTGGAGCCGCGTCGAAAACGGAGCCCGATGCTTCGCTCAGATCGCGTAGAGCGCCGCGAGTAGCAACCCTGTCGCCACCAGCCCGCAGATCGTCCGGAAGGCGTTCCAGAAGACCCAGCGCGCTTCGAAGTGAGTCCGCACAGCCGCCAGTTCGGTGCTGCCGAGCGCGTCGAGGTTCTGGGCCTGGAGTTGGTTGTTGAGCGGTACGTTGACGAGACCCGTCGGTAGTTGGACGCCGAGCAGGTACAGGGCGACGGCACCGAGCAGCAGCGCGCGCGGCACCCCACTGAGCGCAGGGACGTGCACGACGGCCGCCGCTATCAGCAGGACGACCGATCCGGCCCAAACGATCAGGAAACGCGGGTCGTTGTCTTGGATGATGCGGTCCATCGCCTTGAACGCGCGCAGGAAGTCGCGGTCGCTGAGCGCGCGGAGACCTGGCATGACCACGACGGCGAACGCGAAGACGAGGCCCGTGGTCACGCCGACGAACAGCGTCGCGGTAATGAGGAGGAGCGTGGGGAATGTCATGGCAACGATGGAAAAGGGCGCGCCGCCTCAGCAGCGGCGCGCCTGGGTGTGTGCTAGGCGACCGACGGCGCGCTGCGCTCTGTGTTAACGCAGTAGACGGACCGGGCCTGCTCGGCGTCGTTCAGGACGGTGTCATGCTCCGCCACCGAGGCGCACAGGATGGCGACCCCGAGTTCGATTCCGGTCGCCCACAGGAGTGACATGGCGGGTACACCGTCGAGGGCAATGGAGAGCAGCCGTGCCGCGCCGAAGGCCCCGTAGACGAAGACGGCGACGTAGAGCGACGACCGGGTCTGCCTGCGCTGGACCACGCCTCGCAAGACGAGGAGACCGCATCCGGCGAGCAGTGCCCCGGGGGCACGGATCTCGGAGAGCAGGCTCGGATCGGACCCGAGTTCGATGCCGTTTGTGGCGAAGAAGGCGTGGGGCACAACGAGGATGGCGGCCCCGAGCGCGACGAGCACCAAGCCTGCCACGGCAAGGAGGAGTTGGACGGCGCGTCGGTTCATGCTGCCACCTCCCGCACGGCGGCGTTCCAGGCACCTGCTGCCGCGGCGTCCTGAGCGTAGGCAGCGAAGTCCTTCGGCGGGCGACCTAGGGCGCGCTGGACGCCGTCGGTGAGGTGCGCGTTGCGCCCATCGAGGACCGTGGCGAAGAGGTAGTCGAGCATCCAGACGACCTCCTTCGGCGCACCCGACGCACGGACGCCTTCAACGAACGCATCGTGGAGCACGGGGACGAACTGGATGGGGCGTCCCGTCGCCTCGGCCAGGTCGGCGGCAAGGTCCTCGAACGTCATCAGGCGCGGGCCGGTGACCTCGTAGATCTCGCCGTCGTGCCCCGGCTCGGTCAGCGCCGCCACCGCCACGTCGGCGATGTCGTCCACGTCCACGAACGGCTCGGGGATGTCGCCTGCCGGCAGCGTGATCTGTCCGGCCAGGACCATCTCGGCGAACGCGCCCTCGGAGAAGTTCTGGTTGAACCAGCTCGCGCGGACGACCGTCCAGGCGAGACCGCTGTCCTGCACGATGCGCTCGCAGGCCTGCGCCTCGGCCTCGCCGCGCCCCGAGAGGAGCACGAGCCGCTGGACGCCGTGCTGTTTCGCGCGGTCGACGAAGGCCTGGATGGCGTCCGTCGCGCCCGGCATGGCGAGGTCGGGGGCGTAGGTGATGTAGGCGGCCGTGACGCCGTCGAGGCAGGCGTCCCACGTCGCGTCGTCGTTCCAGTTGAAGGCGAGCGTGGCCGAGCGGGAGCCGACGCGCACGGCGTGGCCCCGGGCACGCAGCCGGTCTACGATGCGGCGGCCGGTCTTGCCTGTGCCACCGATAACGAGCGTGCGGCTGGTGTGGGTTGGGGTGGTCATAGCGTACCTCAAGAGGTTGGTGATTGGAAGACGCTTCCAGGGTAGGGAGCCACCTCCCCCCGCTTCTTGACCACCGATGCCATTCTCTTGACCGCGCACGCCAACCGGGCGCGCCCGACGGTGCCGCGGTCTACGCCGCTCCCTGCGCTTCCAGCCGGAACGACCGCGGCGTCTGCCCCGCCCAGCGCTTGAACGCCCGCGTGAAGGCGCTCTGCTCCGAGAACCCCGTCATAAACGCGACCTCGGCCAGCGAGCTATCGGTCTCCTTTAGCAACCGGCGCGCCAACCGCCGCCGCGCCTCATCGACGAGCGTCTGGTAGGAGTGCCCTTCGTCGGCGAGTCGCCGCTGGAGCGTCCGACCGCTCATCCCGAGATGCCCGGCTACCGCCGAGAGGGCTGGGATGCCCTCGCTCAAGCTCGTCGTGACGAAGTCGTGGACCTGGCGCGCGAGCGGCGCATCGTCGTCGATCGCCTCGACCTCGGCGTCGAGGTGCGTGTCAAAGAAACGCACCAGGCCCGCATCGCCAAGCTTGTTGGGGGCCTGGAGCACAGCCACCGACAGCTGCAGCGCGTCCCGGTCGGCGTCGAAGAGAACGGGGCAGCCGAAGTACGCCTCGTGCTCGGCGGTGGACGACGGCGCAGGGTGCCTGAGGTAGACGGCGTCCAGTCGGAACGGCTCCGCTGACACCTCGCGTGCGATGGCGACGAAGCTTGCCAGCGTGGCCTCGTTGGAGAGCCGCATTCCGAGCCGCCGCTCGCCCTCGCGGTGCAGGTGCATGAACCCGGTCCCGCCTGTCGTCTCGACCTCGTACTGCGCGACGTTGGTGAGCACAACGACGTAGCGCGCGGCCCGCTCGTAGGTCCCCCGCAGCGTCAGCGCCGACTTCATCGCGAGCCCGAGCGCGCCGTAGTCGTCGCAGCGCATGGAGGCCCCAGCGCGGAGTGGAAGCGTCAGACCGTTGCCGTCGGCCAGAGCTACGCGCTCAAAGAAGGCGTAGTAGTCTGCCGCCTTCAGCATGTACGACGGATCGGGAGGCGCGTCCTGCGTGAGCCCCACCGAACGCAGCAGCGCGTCCCGGTCCACGCGGTCGCTGGCGGCGCCCACCACCTTGCGCGCAAACAGCGAGGTCATTCGTCCCATGGATCTACACGGCTGGCTCCGATTGCCGTGCCAACATATCTACGGGAGGACCATGCGTGCGATGGGCACACGGGCTCCTCCTACAGAAAAGCCGCCGAGGTCGCAACGGACCCCGGCGGCTGTGTCTCGGCGCGGACGGAGGCTAGTCGTCGCTCTTGTGGTCCGGGGACGGATCGCCCGTGGCGTTCTCCAGCACGATGTCGATCATGCCGTAGTCCTTCGCCTCAGCGGGGCTCATGAAGTTGTCGCGATCGGTGTCGCGCTCGATCACCTCGATGGGCTGCCCGGTGTGGTGCGCGAGCAGGCTGTTGAGGTGCTGCTTGATCCAGAGGATCTCCTTGGCCGCAATCTCGATGTCGGAGGCCTGGCCCTGCGCGCCGCTCGACGGCTGGTGGATCATGATGCGGCTGTTGGGCAGCGAGGAGCGCTTGCCATGCTGGCCGGCTGTGAGCAGGAAGCTCCCCATCGAGGCGGCGAGGCCGACGCAGATCGTCGCCACGTTGGGCTTGACGAACTGCATCGTGTCGTAGATCGCCATCCCCGCGTAGACGCTGCCGCCGGGCGAGTTGATGTAGAAGTTGATGTCCTTGTCCGGGTCCTCGGACGTGAGGAAGAGCATCTCCGCGACCTTGATGTTCGCGATCTGGTCGTTGACCGGCGTGCCGAGGAGCACGATGCGGTCTTTGAGCAGCCGGCTGAAGATGTCGTAGGATCGCTCGCCGCGCGTCGTGCGCTCGACGACCATCGGGACAAGGCCCGCGTTGACGCCGCTGATGGTCTGCTCCCACGTGTTGGAGCTGTACGAACCGTCGGGCAGCAGCGAGGCTTTGATGCCGCGGGCGAACTTGATGAAGTCCTGGGTGGAGCGGTCCTGAGTCATGCGTTCGAGAGGGGTGCGGTTGGACGGGGGACGGAGGCGTAGCGTGCGCCGCCGGGCCAACTTTGGCCTGCCGACGCGGTTCCGAGGGCTACCCGGTCGGGTAGGGCGTGCGGCCGTTTCGCCGTGCTTCCGTTCTGCCGTGGAATTGCCTACGAAGGCATCACAGCAAAACGGCTACACAGCCGCACGGCTTCACTCGTCGTCCTGATCGAAGTCCTGCCGTGACTTCTCGGTGATCGTGAAGCGGCGCTTGAGCGCGTCAAAGAGGCGCTGGTTGACGAGGCGGGTCACCATCTGGTCCATCGCGCCGGGCTGGCTGGCGAAAAACTGCCGCAGCAGGTTCACGTCGATGGGCTCGCGCTCCTCCGCGTCCTCCTCGTCTTCGGCGGGCGCTGGCGGCTGCGCGATGCGCATGAACTCAGCGTCGATGTCGTCGTCGGTGACCTCAATGCCGTCGGCCTCCATGATCTTCTCGCGGACGAGCATCCAGCGGACCTGGTCGCGGGCCAGTTCGCGACGCTCCTCGCGGAACGCGGCCACGTCGAAGTGCGGCGGCAGTTCGCCCCCCGCACGCTTTTCGAGATCCTCCACCTGCTGGTCGAGGACGGTCTCCACGACCGACTCCGGCACTTCGAAGTCGTGGCGCTCCATCGTCTTGCGGAAGAGCGACTCTTCGAGCGCCTCCTCCGAACGGCGTGCCCATCGGCGCTCGAGGTCCTCGCGAATCCACGCCTTGAAGCCGTCGAGGTCGGTGGCCTCGCCGCCCGTGGCCTCCTCGATGAACGCCTCGTCCACCTCCGGCAGTTCGCGCGCCTGCACCTGCTTAACGGTCACCTGAAAGCGATCCGTCTGGACGTCCGCGGCCTCGGCATCGTCCGTCGCCTCATCCTCGTCTTTCGCATCCGCGCTCTGCGTGGGGAGGTCGACGGTAAACACGTCACCTGCGGTCTTGCCGAGCAGTGCCTCTTTCAGCTCAGCGCGGAGGTCGGGGTTGAAGAGCGGGACGCGGGCGTCCTCCTGCTTCTTGCCGATGATCGGCGTCCCCGTCTCCTGGTCCGCGAGTTGGAAGTCGATCACCGCGATGTGGTCCTCGCCGAGGACCGTGCCCTCGGGCGTGTCCACTTCCTCGGCCTTGTCGTCGCGACGACGCTCGATGTCAGCGTCGATCTCCTCGTCGGTGACCTCGTGGGTGAACTTGGTCGCCTCGGCATCCGCAAAGGCGTCGAGTTCGAACTGCGGGCGAACGCCGAACTTGACACGCGCGCTGAGGTCGTCGCCAGGCTCGTAGTCGAGTTCGGTGAGGCGCGGGCTGCCCATCACGTCGTAGGTGTCGTTCTCCTCGACCTCGGTCTTGAACGCCTCACCGATGAGTTCCTCGGCAACCTGCACGGCCACGGCGTCCCCATACATCTTTCGGACGACCGAGAGCGGCACCTTGCCCGGGCGAAAGCCCTTCATCGAGACATGCTTGCGCTGCTGGCGGAGCACCTTGTCGATGCGCGGCTCGAGTTCGATGCGCGAGACTTCGATGTCGAGCGTGTAGTCGACGTCGTTCTGGGCGGTGACGGTCGTGTTCATCGGCGGGGCGAGAGGCGGGGGCAGAAAGCAGCGAGAGGCGATAGCCGAGCAATATCTGGCACCGCGCGGACCGGTTCCAGCGCCCGGTCCGTCTGCACGGGATTTTGGAGGAGGACGGAGCGGCAGATGCCCTGCGCTTCGGGAACACGGATCTGCCGAAATGCGCCCGTGTCTGCATGCCGTCGCGCCGCGCGAGCTTCACGGAACAGCCGCATCGGGCCCCTGTTTTACCGCCAGAGCCGCCCACCACGTTCTGCCTGCTCGCGCTGTTGTAACGTCGCTACGATCTCCCCTGCCGTCCCATGTCGTACCCCGTGCTCGACCTCTTCCCCCGTCCGAAACCGGTGATCGGGATGATCCACACGGGGCCGACGCCTGGCGCGCCGGGGTCTGACACCTGCGGCTGCCGCTCCGTCGATTGCGCCGTGGAGCGCGCGCTCATGGAGGCGATGGTCTACCAAGAGCTCGGCGTCGATGCGCTGCTCGTGGAAAACATGCACGACTTCCCCTGCGTCCACGAGCGCGACCAGGGCCCGGAGGTGGCCGCCTTCATGACGCGCGTGGCGACGGAGGTCAAGCGTCGCGTCCGCGACATGCCGGTCGGCATCCAGGTGCTTTTCCAGGCCAACCGCACCGCGCTGGCCGTGGCCCGCGCCGCCGGGTGCGACTTCGTACGCGCCGAGGGCTGGACCTACGCGCACGTCTCGGACAAGGGCATCGCGGAGGCGCAGGCGGGCAACGTCCTCCGCTACCGCCAGGCCATCGGGGCCAGCCACATCCCGGTCCTCTGCGACATCAAGAAGAAGCACGCCGCGCACGCCTGGACCGCTGACCTCAGCATCGCCGAGGTGGCGCAGACGATGGCGCTCCACCGCGCCGACGGCCTCGTGGTGACGGGCAGCACGACCGGCGTCGCCCCCGACCTCGACGCACTCGAAGAGGTCCGCGCGGCCAGCGACCTCCCCATTTTCATCGGCTCCGGCCTCGACCGCGACAACTTCGAGGACTACGCCCGCCTCGCCGACGGCTTCATCATCGGCAGTGCTTTCAAGGAAGGTGGCCGCTGGAACGCGCCCGTCTGCGAGGACCGCGTGCGCAATCTGATCGGCACCATCGAGTACGTCCGGGGCCGCGAGAACGCGACCGTCCGCGACCTGCACTGATGGTCTCCTACGCCGCCACGACGGAGGGCATCACTATCGCCGTCCGCCCGGTCTACCTCGACGGCGAGTCCGACGCGATGGTCGTCCGCTTCGTGTTCGCCTACTTCGTGCGGATCGAGAACGATGGCCTCGGCGAGGTGCAGCTGCTGCGCCGCCACTGGATCATCACGGACGAGACGGGTAAGCGCACCGAGGTCGAAGGCGAGGGCGTGGTCGGCCAGCAGCCGGTGCTCCAGCCGGGCGACGTGCACGAGTACCAGTCGTTCTGCGTGCTGGAGACGTTCACCGGCACGATGGAGGGCACCTACCTGATGCAGCGTGAGAGCGGCGAGCGCTTCCGCGCCCAGATCCCCCGCTTCCACCTCGCCGCGCGGGTGAATTGACATGCCGCGCGTCTCGGAGTTTTACGGCATCGTGATCTACTTGTATTACGCTGACCACAATCCGCCTCACTTCCACGCCGTGTACGGCGGCCAGCAGGCTGAGATCAACATCCGTACTGGCGACGTGATGGTGGGCGT
>JBCDFO010000253.1:0-7373 GCA_039177895.1 Bacteroidota bacterium | reverse complement strand
GCGAGGTGGTTGAGCCCGTAGACGAGCAGCACCCCGAGAGCGAGCGCGTAGAGCGTGGCGACGAGCAGCACGATGCGGCGAGGAGCGAGCGGCGAATAGCCGGGTGGTGGTACCCGAAGGATCGCACACGAGGCGCGCAATCCCAACGGTTCCGGCGAAAACCTTTAGAACCGCATACGCCCGACGCGCTGAGTCCACACACGCTTACGTCGGGGCGAACCAGGGCAACGGCGCGACGCTGGGACCCGCACAGGCTCGCTACCCGGCTTCGAGCGTCCCACGGCCCCGACTCTCGACCCCTACCAGTCTGAGGCCGCCGCGGTAAAAATCTGCTCGGCGATCTCCTCCAGCGCTGTGAGAGCCGCGTCTGTCTCCCCTTCAAGCCCCTCGGCGGGGTCGTACTCCACGTCGAACGAGAACGAGCGCGCCAACTGCTCCACGTCTTCAACGCGATCCGTGTAGACGGCGCGTACGCTGATCGTAACGCTGTTGAGCGCGGCTACCTCGTTGCCGGTGACGGCGGTGGGGCGGTTGCTGTAGCGCTCGATGGTGGCGAGCAGCACGGCGTCCGCGGCGTTCTCGTCATCGAGGAACCGCAGCCGCGTCTGCTCGACGAAGCGGGCGAAGAGGAAGTCGGTCAGGTCCTGGTCCATCGTCGGTGGGCCGCCGGACGATTCATCGATGGCCAGCGGGATGGCTACGGTGTCGATGTAATCCGGAATCGACGCCCCCGAGAAGCTGTAGATGCCGCAGGCATACAAGAAGGCAGACGTGAGAAGGATGAAGGATGAAAGGGTGACGCGCGCACGCCCCGTAGCGCGTCCACGACGCCGACGACACGGGCGGGCGGCTTTCTGCCTTCTGCCTTCTTTCCTCATACTTCTTCTATTTCTTTGATCTTGCGGTAGAGCGTGCGCTCGGAGATGCCGAGCGCCTCGGCGGTGCGGCGGCGGTTGCCGTCGAAGCGGCGCAGCGCCTCCGCGATGAGCGCGTGCTCCACAGCCTCCATCGTCGGCAAGTCCACCGCAGGGTCCAGGCGAAACCCGGGCACGTCGGCCTCCTCACCGGCCGGATCCGCCTCGTCCTCGTCGACTTCTTCGAAGCGCGCCTCGGCGTACGCGCTGCCCGCGTCGGTGAGCGCGGCGATGTCAACCTCGTCGGCAAAACGCGCGTCGGTTGGGGTCGGCGCGGCGTATTCCACCTCGGCGATGGACGGGCCCGGCGGCAACGCTGGCGGCAGGGCAGGCGGCGGATAGCTCGCTCCGTAGCCGCTCGTCGGGAAGTCGCCGCCGAACGCTTCGGCGGGGAAGCCTGCTGGGACGCCATCGGCTCCACGCGCGAAGCGCTGAAACATCGCGCGCAACTCGCGGACTTCGAGTCGGAGGTCGAGGAGCGCGCGGTAGAGGAGGCCCCGCTCGTAGGCCTCGGACTCGCTCTCGGGGGCACGGTGTGGCGTCAGACTGCGCTCGGCCGTCACCCCGCGCAGCAGTGGCCGCAGCGTGTCGGCATCGACGCGCGTGCCGGGGACGAGCACGACGGCCTGCTCGGCGACGTTGCGCAGCTCACGGACGTTGCCGGGCCAGTTGTAGCGCACGAGCAGCTCGCGGGCCTCGTCGGAGAGGCGGCGCGACTGGGCGTTGTACTGCTGCGTGAAGCGGTGCAGGAAGTGGTCGAAGAGCGGCAAGATGTCTTCGCGGCGCTCCCGCAACGCCGGGATCTGGATGACGACCGTCGAGAGGCGGTAGTAGAGGTCCTCGCGGAAGTCAACGCGCCGGACGGACTCTGCGAGGTTCTTATTCGTCGCCGCCACCACGCGGGCGTCGGTCGTCTGCACCTGGCTCGACCCGACCCGGCTGAACTGCCCCGTCTCGAGCACACGCAGCAGCCGCACCTGCGCCTGCGGCGGCATCTCGCCGATCTCGTCCAGGAAGATGGTGCCGCCGTTGGCCTCCTCGAAGAAGCCCGTCCGCTGGCTCGTCGCGCCCGTGTACGCGCCCTTCTCCGCGCCGAAGAGCTCGCTCTCGATCAGCCCCTCCGGGATCGCGCCGCAGTTGACAACCACAAGCGACTTGTGCCGCCGCGACGACAGCGCGTGGACGGCCTGCGCAAGCAACTCTTTCCCGACGCCGCTCTCGCCTTCGAGGAGCACCGTGATCTCGGTGCGCGCGACCTGCCGGATGCGATCCACGACCCGGCGCATGCCGTCGGAGTCGCCGAGGATGCCGAAGCGTTCGCGAAAGGCTTCGCGGTCCATGTTGGGAGAGAAAGAGGAGACTGACGAAGTGGCAGGGGCGGTCTACCCAGCCGCACGCCCGGTTGATCCCCACTGCTTTGCGCAGTGCAGACCTGGGGACAAGAGCACATCCTGACCGGAGGCTCGGTCAAATCCACCGGACCAGTGCCAGGGGCTTTGGGCCGTGAGAGGCATTGAAACGCGTTTTCTGTATAGCTGGCTGTGCGCGACCCCTACCTAGACTCGCTTTGCGGGATAGCTCTCGTCGTAATGGCCCGAAGGCATACCGTTTGTTTTAACAGACACCCCACCTATCTCCCTACCTACCATGGGCCAGCAGCAACTCCTCCTTCTCGTCCTCAGCATCGTCCTGGTCGGCCTCGCCGTGGCAAACGGCATCCAGGCTTTCGAGGAAAACAACCGCAAGAACCGCCGCGACGTAGCGACCACCGCGGCCATCGACTACGTCTCCAACATGCTTTCGTGGCGGGAGAAACCCGTAGCCCTCGGCGGCGGCGGTGGCACATGGGACAACTTCAGCCTAGAACAGATCGGCTACGAGGCTGACGGCACCTGCCGCCTCAACAACCGACCGTACATCACGCTCCCTGACAACTCACAACTGGCCCTCGCCGTCTCCGTTCAGAGCGGAAAGACGCTCGCCGTCTGGTTCCCCAACGGCGACTGCGAGCAGCGCTGGCTGTGGGACTTCCACGTCTACATGCGCGGCTCCACCCTGCAAGACATCGACTTCGTTGGGTGCAACTCCAACCACCCGGACTACCCCTGGGCCGATGGCTCTCAGTGCGCCGACTGGTAGGCGACCGCGCACCGCTGTCCAGACGGTCTCGCTTTGATGAACCTCAAGACGGACGCTGGGGTACACGCATGACGCTCCAGTCTTCTAGCTACACGGTTCCCTTCTCTACGATGCCTACCGCGCCTGCCGTCACGCTCCGGATGACGCCGGAGGAGTACTTCGCCTGGGAAGAGACGCAGGTGGAGAAGCACGAATACGTCCACGGCGAAGTCTTTCCCATGTCCGGAGGAACCAGCAACCACGCCACAATCGCCCTGAATCTTGCCGTGGCGCTCCTTCCCACGCTTCGAGCCAACGGATGCGCGGGATACAACAGCGACCTCCGTGTGCACATCCACGAGGAGCGCTACACCTATCCAGACTTTTCGGCCGTCTGCGATCCGCCCGAATTCAAGACCGCGCGGCGAACAACGCTCCTCAATCCGATCCTGATCGTGGAGGTGCTCTCAGCGTCTACATCGGCCTATGACCGTGGCGAAAAGTTCGCGGCCTACCGCCAGGTCGCATCGCTGCGCGAATACGTCCTCGTCGCGCAGGATCGCCGGCACGTCGAGCTCTTCCGCAAGGAACCCGCAGGCGGCGACGGCGCGGACCGCTGGGTGCTCTACGACTTCGCAGGCGATGACACGCTCACGCTCGCCTCCGTCGGTGCTGAGGTGCCAATTGCGGTGCTATATGAGGGGGTCAGCCTGTAGACGCAGGAACTACTCTCCTGCGCGGCGCACCCATTGACGGTACTGCGCCTCGACGGTGCCTTCCGAGGTCGAGGTAAACGTAGTGCCATCCTCGCGGGTATTGCCTCCTGAGCCGTACCGCGTACCCACACGCAAGCGGACGACATCAATCATGAGGTCAAGCCGACGAATCACGATCCCTCGACTCACTTCGCCGAGCCCCCCAGCGTCCTCGCTTTCAAGTTCGTAGGAGAGGAAAGCTGCCGGACCTCCCTCAAAAGTGCCAAGACTATCGAGGGGGATGGTCTGCGCATGCTCTGCGTTGCGGTTGCGCGGTCCGTGCAATTGCTCCAGCACCTCAACGCCGACCGTCCACGACTCGCCTACCGCGACCGGCGTCGTCGGGTACTCGAGGTCATCGAAGAAGTTGACTTCCGCAACAGCGTCGAGAATGACCTGCTGCGCTTCCGTGGGCTCTACAAGAGGCTCCGCCGTCCACACGTCCCCGTCACGCGTTGCTTCGTAGACCAGACCTGCATAGGCAAGGTCTTCCTCTGACCGTCTGGAAGGGAGGTTGTCGACCTGCTGTAGACTTGTCTCCGTCCCTGAGACGATGTGCTGACGGACGGCTTGCAACTGTCCGTCTTGGACGCGGAGGATGTCTGTCGATGTGCTGTCGCAGACGCTCCACTGGGCCTGAAGCGTCCAGTCCAGCTCTTCGGCTTCGTCGAATTCGTACGTCATGTCGGTCCGCATGCACCCGCTTGTGAGCACGACATCGCCCTCGTCAAGAGCCCAACCTCCCAGCACAACGGTTTCCTGGGCAAGCCCTGTTGCCGACATTGCGACGGTCACAGCGACAACGAACGAGACGCGCTGGAATATGCGCCACGTCATGCTGCCACCATCGGGACGCCCTCAGCGAGCGTCGTCGCGCCGAGGTAATCGCCGAAGAGGGTGGCGGACGTGCAGCCGGTGATCTCGACGGCCACGTAGTCGCCCTTCTCGATGCCGTCGGGGCGGTCGAAGACGACCATGTGGTTCGAGTCGGTGCGCCCGCGTAGCTGGTCGTCCGAGCGGCGCGAGGTGCCTTCGACGAGGATGACCTCGCGGCGGCCAACGCGAAGCTCGTTGAGCGCGCGGCTGTGCTGGTTCTGCAACGCGATGATCTCGCTCAGGCGCGCCTTCTTGACGGACTCAGGCACGTTGTCCTCGTACTTCCGCGCGGCGTAGGTGTCGGGCCGCTCAGAGTACGCGAACATGAACGCGTGGTCGTAGCGCACCGCCTCCATGAGCGAGATCGTGTCCGCGTGCTCGGCGTCCGTCTCGTCGCAGAACCCTGCGATGATGTCCGTCGAGAAGGCGATGTCGGGGACGATGGTGCGGGCGCGCTCGATGAGGTCGAGGTACTGCTCGCGCGTGTAGGTGCGCCGCATCCGCTGGAGCACGTCGGTGTTGCCGTGTTGGACAGGGAGGTGGATGAAGTTGCAGACCGTCGGGCGCTCGCGGTGGACGTGCAGCAGGTCGTCCGAGCAGTCCTTCGGATGGCTCGTCGAGTAGCGGATGCGCAGCTCGGGGCTCAGCAGCGAAATCCGGTAGAGCAGCTCGGCGAAGTCGACCGCCGTACCGTCGTGCTCGACGCGGTACGAGTTGACGTTCTGCCCGAGCACGGTGACCTCCTTGTAGCCCGCGTCAATCAGCTGGCCGACCTCGGAGAGGATGCTCGTGACGGGGCGGCTGCGCTCGCGCCCGCGCGTGAACGGCACGACGCAGAACGCGCACATGTTGTCGCACCCGCGCATGATCGAGACGAACGCCGAGACGCCGTTGGTGTCGTAGCGGACGGGCGCGAGGTCGGCGTAGGTCTCCTCGCGCGAGAGCCGCACGTTGACGCCCGCCTGCCCCGTCTCCTCGACTTCGCGGACGAGGCGCGGGAGGTCGCGGTAGGCGTCGGGGCCGACGACCACATCGACGAGCTTCTCCTGGTCGAGGAGCTTCTTGCGTAGCCGCTCCGCCATGCACCCGAGCACGCCAATCGTGAGGTCGGGCCGCTCCTTGACCTTCTTTGCGCGGAACTTGGCGAGGCGACCCCGGACGCGGTCCTCGGCCTTCTCGCGGATCGCGCACGTGTTGATGAGCACCACGTCGGCGTCGTCCTCGCGGTCGGTGAGCCCGAAGCCGTCCTGCAGCAGCAGCGACGCCACGACCTCGGAGTCGGCCACGTTCATCTGGCAGCCGTACGTCTCGATGTACACGCGGCGGCCGTTCGCGCCGGTCTGCGTCGCGACGGTTTTGGGCGCGTCGATGTTCGCGTTCGCGTCGGGCGCGGACGAGACGGGCTGGACCGCGTCAAGGAGGGCGAGGTCGGAGATCGGCTGCATGGCAGTCGGAGTTCGAAGTGGGAACGGGGGGCTTCTGGCCGAATCGTTCGGCCACCCCCAGCTCCTCCTGTTCAGAGCTTGCCCCCGCGCAGGCGGGGGAGGGGCGTTGCCTGCGGCTCCGCGTAGCGAAACCGTAAGAGGTACAAAGTACGGTGATTTCGCTCGCGGGCTCCGCGCAAAAACTCCAAAAGCCAACGTCACCCAAAAGCAGCCGCGCGTGCCTCCGGAGAGACACGCGCGGTGCGTGTGCGGGACAGGCTCACCCCCGAACCTGCCTCGCGGTTGTAGCGCGTGGCGGGGGTGCGCTGGAGGGCTAGCGGACGACGTCCACCGACTCCGCCTTGATCACCGTGATCGACGCATCGGCGGGCCCATTGGCCGAGCCCATGCGGGCGAACACGTTGTCGTACTTCAGCACAGCGTCGTTGGACTTCTCCGCGACGTACGCTGCACCGTTCGAGAGGACCACATCCACCGGGTTGCCGAGGATGGTCTGGTCGCCACCCACCTGCCACTTGACCTCGGTGAGACCCATGGCCGTGCTGGCGTTCTCGATGGTGAAGAGCTGGCCGTCGCTCGGGCTGGCAGCGCTGCCCACGTCCGAGAGGAGGAGCTGGTCGGTCGCCAGGTCGTAGTCGATGCCGTGGAGGTTGACCGAGATCTTCTCACCACCCATGGCTGGCGTGTAGGTGCGGGTCGGGGCCTGCGGGCCCGTCGCGGCGAAGTCGTCGTAGACGAGGACGGTGCCTTCGGTGCCGGCCGCGTAGAGGCGGTCGTTGGTCGGGTCGTGGAGCACGTCCCAGACGCTCCCCTCGCCCGCGAGGTCGTCGATGGTGAAGAGGAGCGGGAGGCGGTTGTTGTCGTCCGGCTCAATGCCGAAGACCTTGATTGCCGCGCCGCCGAAGTCGGCGACCACGATCACACCGAACTCCTCAACGACATCGAAGCCCTTCGGCGCGACGAGCATCCCGTTGGCGGAGAACGTCGTGAGCGTGCGGCCCATGCGCTCCGTGCGAGCGATGGCCCCCTTGCTGTTGCCACGGTCTACGGTGGCGAAGACAACCTGGCGGTCGTCGCTGACCTTGATGGTCTGGATGCTCGCCCCTTCAGGAGCGTCGTTGCCAGTTTCGTCCTCGTAGTTCATCTCGAGATCGACGGCGAAGCGGATGCGGTTGAGGTTGCCGCGCACGAGCAGACCGTCGTCGTCAGCCGCGCCTGCCGGGTTCGAGGCGGCGACGATGTCGCCCATCGCGCCGGATTCGGCG
>JBCDFO010000252.1:0-7385 GCA_039177895.1 Bacteroidota bacterium | reverse complement strand
GAACGAAGGCGCGCACCTTGCCGGTCGCCACACTAGCTGGGTCCTCCACGGACCAGAGCAGACCGCCGTCTGCGTCGAACCGCGCGAGGTGAACCCGGTCGTCAAGCGAGCGCGCTGCCACGTCCACGGCATCGCCCACCGAGACCAAACCGACTGGCTGCAGTGGGGACGATGCTATCTGGAATGACGACGACCACCCTATTTCCCCAGAGCTTGAATTCACGCGGGCGACGCGAACGCGCGAACTGGCCAGCGATGAGCCCCAGACGGTCGCGACGTTGCCTCCTTGCACAACCGTGGTATGCGGAGACAACGTGTAGACGGACGCAGTGGCCTCGCCTAGAGCCGTAGTCCAGTCCAGCGTCCCATCAAGCTGGTAGCGACGGAGCATCATCGTGCTCGGCGCTGAACTGAGCCCCTGGATAAACACCGCGCCTGTCGCTGGGTCAAGGGCGAATGAGACCGGATCGAACTGGTCATCCATGGGAACGGCCGTCACCGTGCCCGTTGGCGAGGCTACGAGAAAGAGCGCCGTTCCTCCCAAGATTACAGCACGGCCATCAGGAAGTACTGCCAGATCGCGAAGCCCTCCGAGCAAGGGGTCCGGCCCGATGGGCCGTTCGATGCGGGCCGAGAGCGTCCCATCAGGGTCCAGTTGAGCCACCACGGTGGCGTCTCCATTTGAGGCCCCAGCCACCCATATGCCTCCGGCCGCAGTTGTACCGAGGCGGAGGTCGTCAAGCGTCCATGTGGGCAGGCGCGTGTCGGCGGGACCAGGAACGGTCTGCTCCCAGCGGATGCCGCTCGATCCAACGCGGCTGACCAGCACGTCTTGGATCAGAGACGTACGACCGGGAATGATGCCGCCCGCGCTCACACAGTCGGCACCGAGGCCCACGACCCCAGGCATTTGATATACGGTGCGCTTCGGGAGCGACTGTTCCCAGAGGAGCCCGCCCTCCACGTCGTAGCGAGCCACCACGTAGGTAGCTGCCGTTGCCTTGGTCGTCTCCATCGACAGGGTGCAGACCTCGCCTTGATCTGCGGGCGCAACCGCAACCGCCGTGGCAAACCCCTCAGCGTTGGCCTCGTCAAAGCGGAGTGTCCAGGCCAAGTCGTCGGACGTGCGCGTCAGCGTAGCCGTGGACTCAGTGGCTCGCGCCGAGGGAGCCGTGGCCGTTCCGAAGGCAGGAGACTGCGCCTCGCGGTCAACGGAGCGCGCCGCTTGGGTAGGCTGGGCGAGGACTTCGGCACCCAAAACGACCCATACGAAAAGGCAAACGAAGCGGAGCATAGCTGGAGAGATCTATAGAGCAAACGCCGCGAAGATAGCCCCTGACTAGGGGAAAAGCCTAGGGAGGGTCTTCGTGAGTCGCTCTGCGCGTCGATCTCAACCGATTTCGCGTGCTACAACCCTAGCACGCTCGGCCCCTGCTCGAACGTCACGTCCACGGGGATGCTGGCGGCAGAGAGCCGGTCGAGGTCGGCCTGGAGTTGGGCGCCGACCTGGCCGTACTCCTCCACGAAGCTGACGACGCCCTCGTAGTCGCCGTCGGCCTGGAGGGTGAGGGTGCGCTCGCTGAGGGCGTTCGAGACGCCCGTGATGGCGTCGTAATCCACGCGGTAGGTGCCATCGTGTTGGCGAAGAACGCGTCGAAGGTCACGTTGCCGCGCTGCTCGGCGTCGATGAGTTCGCCCGCAATGGGAACGAGGATCTCGTCGAACTTGGCGCGCATGGCGTTCTTGAGTTGGAGTCGTCGCGAGCCCTTCTGCTGCGGCACCTCCTCGTCGTTGGGCAGGTTGATGGCGATGGTCTTCGATCCGGCGTTGGAGTCGCCCACGTCGTAGGCGCCGAGGTCGGCGTCGGAGCCTACGGGGTCCTGCTCGTAGGCGTCGGGCACAGGGAGGCGCCCGCCTGGAGGCCTGGCAGCAGTTCGGCGTACGAGGGAGGCGGGCGCTCCAGTCGCGGTCCTTGAGGAGCACGTACGTAGGCCGAGTGCGCGGCCCTGTAGCCGTTGAGTTGGTCCTCGTACGTCTAGATCGGACCGATGACCACGTCGAGGTCGTTGTTGGCCAGGTACACCCAGGCGAGGTCGGAGGGCTGATAGGTCGGGGCGAAGGGCCTGGGCGCGGAGCGTGAGGTAGTGCTGGAAGCCTGCGCTCACGGCGAGCGGCGCGGCTTCGGGGAGGAGGTCGGCGGCGCGGGCGTGCGCCTCGGCGAAGATCTCGTGGTAGGGCACGGCCCAGCGTGCCGTCTTCCGCGCGGCGGACGAGGGTGTAGAGGCTCGCTAGCGCCGGGTTCTCACCGACGGTCGCGTCGAACTGTGCGGTCGTGAGGGTGGTGTCGCTGACGGATATCACTTCGAGCCCAGTGCGTTCGCGCAGCGGCTCTACCTCGCTACCGGATGGAGACGTGCCTATGACCGCCCGTTGAGCGTAGTGGGGACCTCAGGGGCAATCGGTTCGTTTCTGCGGGCCCGCAAGCTGCCCCACCGACCACATGCCTCGCCCTGACGTCGCACCGTCCTTCGAGATCGGACGCCCGCTGCCGGACTGGCACCTGGAGAGGCTGGGTGGCAGACCTGTCCCTGCGCTCGCTAACCTCGCAGACCGGCCGCTGCTGATCCTGTTCTTCCACCTCGGCTGTCCGGGCTGCCGCTTCCGCGCGGTCCCGTTCGCCAACCGCGTCGTCGTCGAGCGCGGCGACGCTGTCCGGGTCGTCGGCATCCATACCACGTTCGAGGGCGCGGACCGCACCGACGACGAGATCCGCGCTGACCTGGAGGCGCTCTACGTGCGCTTTCCCGTCTACCGCGACGCGGGCCTGGCCGCCACCTTCCACGCCTACCGCGCGGGCGGTACGCCCCACTGGGTGCTCGCCGACCGCGGCGGTACCGTCCTCGATTCGATCTTCGGCTCCGACCCAAACCGGGCGCTGCTGCGGCTCGACTATCACCTGCAAGAACTGGCCGACCGCGCGACCGTCGGCTTCGGCGGGGGCTGCCACTGGTGCACCGAGGCCGTCTTTCAGGCGCTTGAGGGCGTCGAGAAGGTCGAGCAGGGCTGGATCCGGTCTACGGCTCCCCACGACACCGAGTCGGAGGCCGTGCTAGTCCATTTCTGCCCGGAGAGCATCGACCTGCAGACGCTCATCGAGGTCCACCTGCTGACGCACGCGAGCACGGCGCAGCACTCCATGCGGGAGAAGTACCGCAGCGCCGTCTACATGTTTGACGCTGCGCAGGCGGACGCGAGCCGCGCCGCGCTGGACGCGCTCGGTAAGGAACACGACGCCCGCTACATCACACAGGTGCTCCCCTTCGCGAGCTTTCGGCTGAACGACGAGACCTACCTCGACTACTACCGCACGCGCCCCGACGCGCCGTTCTGCGCGACGAACATCCGCCCGAAGCTGGAAGCGCTGCACCGCAGCCACGGCGCGCTGCTCAAGCCGGACGCGCTGACCCCAAGCCCACCGCCGCGCCCGCCCTCCGGGGCCCCGTCGCCCAACGAATCGGCTCGCGACAGTGCGCGGCCCGCGTCGGCCTCAGAGCCACCCGCTACGACGCCCGCTCCTTCCCCACCATCGACCCCCGCTGTCCCCATGCTGACCTGGAACGATATCCTCCGCACGGCCAACCAGGGCAACCCGGCCCCGCCCCGCCGCGTCGAGAAGACCGACGCCGAGTGGCGCGCGCAGCTCTCGCCTGAGGCGTACTACGTGACGCGCCAGCACGGCACCGAGCGGCCGTTCAGCTCCGAGATGTGCAGCCTCTTCACGCCAGGCCGCTATGCCTGCGTCTGCTGCGACACGCTCCTCTTCGATGCTGCGGAGAAGTTCGAGAGCGGCACCGGCTGGCCGTCGTTCACGCAGCCCGTCGAGCCCAGCCACGTGGCACACCGCACGGACCGGAGCCACGGCATGATCCGCGTGGAGGCGCTCTGCAACGTGTGCGACGCGCACCTCGGCCACGTCTTCCCCGACGGCCCTGCGCCGAGCGGTCTGCGCTACTGCATCAACGCCGTCGCCCTGGAGAAGGTGAAGGAGGTAGAGGTGTAAGGACGGCCTGCGGCCTCTAGGTCGTTCCCCTGAGGTCAGGCGTGCTCACTCGCATGCGCCGTCGGTGCGGAGCACGCGCTCGCCGTCGAGGAAGGTTCTACCGTCCTCGGTCGAGAGCACGTACGACACCTCCGTGCCATCCGCATAGACGAGGTCGAGCATCGGCGTCCCGGCGGCATCGGCGGATACGGTCCAGGTCCCCCCGTCGGATCTGTTTCCGGCCCCGCTGACGCCGCTGCCGTCGAAATTGACGGAGGAGGCCGAATAGGACGAACTGTAGTAGAAGTAGCCCGCGCAGAGCGTGAGCGTCTGGCGGGACGACGAGCCACCGTCGTAGCTGGAGCGCGTGTCGAAGCGGTCGAGCTGCATCCCCACCAGGGCTGCACGCCACTCGTCCACGACGGGCGGCGTCTCGGGAGCCTCGAAGACGACGCTCCGGGCGACGGCTTCGGCATAGCCGCGGTAGGTGTCGGAGAGCTGCCCGTGGGGCGCGACAGCCACGATCACGACGCCCCCACCGTACGGTGAAAGCAGCGCCAGTGCATGCGCCTCCGCTGCGTTCCATTCGACCATGCCCGCGAGATCCACGCGCACGCCCGGACTACCGAACACGTCACGTCCGAACGCCTCGACCGTACCACTCGGTTGCAACGCAGTCCCGTCGCCGAGGTCGAGGCCCTCCCGGGCACCTGCCTCAAGCTCGCTCATCGTGGTGGCTGCGTGGGGCAGCAGCGCGACGAGCCCCTGGACGTGCGCGCTCTGGAGGAGGTAGATCCCGTCGCCCTCCTGGCCTTGCCACCCGGCGGGTACGTCGAACTGGAGGCCGAGCGCGGGGTAGTCGACGGTGCGCTGGGCGGTAGCGGGGCTGGTAACGAGAACGCTCAGCGCGAGAAGGATGACGAGGCAACGCAGAT
Source organism: Bacteroidota bacterium (assembly GCA_039177895.1). GTDB lineage: Bacteria > Bacteroidota > Rhodothermia > Rhodothermales > Rubricoccaceae > JBCBEX01. The sequence continues at coordinate 2,411 of JBCDFO010000252.1, read as the reverse complement.
GCATGGCGTGATGAGACGACGGTGAGCGAGAAGTAGCGACACGATCAGCGGACGTGGGTGAATCGTCGTGTCTGCTGGAAGCCGTTGGCCTCCATGCGCACCACGTAGACCCCGCTGGGCAGACCGGCCACATCGAGGGCGAGGTCGTAGCGCCCAGCGGCGTGCGTACCGTCGGTCAGCACGGCGACCTGGCGGCCGAGCAGGTCGTAGAGCACCACACGCACTGAGGTCGCCTCGGGCACGTCGTAGGCGAGCGTCGCGGTCGTGGCAACGGGGTTGGGGTAGGGCGCGTCCAGCGCGAACGCCGTCGGCAGCGCCTCTGCAGCGTCGTCCTCGTTCGCCACGACCTGGCCCACTACGAGCACCGCCGTGGTGTCGGTCGTCTCGACGAAGGCCTCGACGCCGGCGGGCAGGTCGAGTGCGTCGTAGGTGCCCGTCACAGAGGCTGCCGTCAGGATGGTGAAGCGGTCGCCCTCGGTGAACGCGAAGCCCTCGGTCGAGACTACGCGCAACGTGCCGCCGAGCGTGGCCGCGCCCGCCACAGCGAGAAGGTCGTGCTCGGTGCCGGGCGCGAAGCCCGCAATCTCCTTCTCGAAGACGCCGTCGGGTTCGAAGGCGGGCCAGTCGCTGTCCACCGTCATGACGCCGACGCCATCGCCTGGCCGGAACGTCCCGCTGAAGGCGTAGCCGTCGTTCCCCGCCGTCAGCCGAAGCGTGCCCGCCCCCGTGATCGAAGCGTCTGTTGTGAACGTGCGCTCCGCCCCGTCGAGCCGCAGCGTGGCCCCGTCCTCGACGACGTAGACCCCGGTGTCCGTGCTGCGGTTGGCGATGTTCAGGAAGAGCGTTCCCGTCTCCACGCGGACCTCGCCGTCGTTGTTGAACGGCGCGAACGGCAGGGTGATGGACGTCTGCCCCGGCGATCCGCGCTTGACGATCAGCCCCTCGTTGACGACGGTGATGAAGCCATCGAGGCGCGTCCAGGTTGTGTCGCTCTCGATGGCGAACGTCGCCCTGGTGAGATTGGTGAGCGCGGCGCTGCTAGCCACCTCCAGCGGCCCCTCGGCCCAGCGGAAGAGGCCCGCGTTGGTGAATGTCCCACCGCGAAACTGCTTGGTGCCTGGGCCCGTCGCCGTCGCGCCGCCAAGGAGGTGGAGCACGCCGCTCTCGCCCGTCCGCGTCCCGAGCACGCCGCCCGTCCACGCAAGCGGCCCGTTGACGTTGGTCTCGGCGGCCCCGCCAAATTCGCCGCCCGAGAGCTCGACCGCAGCCAACTCGGAGGGCATAGTGGTGTCGACGAGTCGGAGGGTACCGCCTGCGACCTGGGTGAGTCCCGTGAAGGCCGCGCGGCCCAAGTCCAGCTCACCGCTCTCCACGCGCAGCGTGCCCGCACCCGCTACAGACGAGCCTCCTCCGAAGCGGTAGCGCGCCTGCCGCACGGTGAGGCGTGCACCGGACGCGATCTCGAACACGCCGTCGCCCCGCGCCGTGAACGAGTTACCGTTGGCGAGCAGCAGCGTGCCCGTCTCCACGCGGACCGTCCCCTCGTTCTCGAAGACGCCGAAGGGGTAGGAGAGCGACGTCGTCCCGGTCCCGCGCGACTTCACGAGGAGGCCGCGGTTGAGGAGGTCCAACGTGCCGTTGATGCGCGTGATCGCGTCGTCGCCGCGGAGGTCGAACGTCGCGCCGGGACGGTTGTCCAGCGTCGTCGTAAACTGCACCACGAGGTCGCCCTCCTCCCAGCGGATGGTGCCTTCGTTGAGGATATCCCGGCTGCGGAGGCCCTTCTCGTCGGGGCCCGTGATGAGCATCAGGGCACCCGACGCAATCGTCACGGCGGCGGTCTCGGCAAAGTTGCGGCCGTTCATCTCGCCCGAGCGCCACACGAGCGAGTCGGTCACCGTGAGATTACCGTCGCCGTCGAGCGCGTCGGCATCGAGGACGAGGCGCGCGACGGTCGTGTCGCGGACGAGGTCGGGCCGCCCGCTCTCGACGTAGGCGGTGTCGGCCACGCCGGGGATGCCCGACGGCGACCAGTTGGCGTCCGAGAACCAGGAGCCGTCGCCGCCGCGCCAGGTGTAGCCCGTCTGGGCGAAGGCGGGGGCTGCCACGAGCAGGAGGAGGAGAAGGGAGCAGAAGCGCATGAGTTCAGGGAGTCGAAGGAGGAAGCCGGTTGCGCGTGCTCCATCGCGGAAGCGGGACGAGGCGTATCACGGCCCCGCACTTTTTTTCGGGCAGCCCCCGAGTGGGTGGTGGGCTCGCTCGCCCCGCGTGCTCGATTTCCTGGGCGAGGATTCCTGGGCGAGGACCGTACTTTCGCCGTGCCAGCCTTCCACGACCATGCGGGCCGAACCAACCACGACTCAGCTCCTCCACGACGCGCGCGACGGGGACGACGACGCGCTCGCCCAGCT
>JBCDFO010000251.1:0-7389 GCA_039177895.1 Bacteroidota bacterium | reverse complement strand
CCTCGATCCCGAGAACGAAGACGAGGAGGCGAAGGAGTGGCAGGCCGCCATCGTGATCGCGCCGTTCCGCGTGGTCGGCCGCAGCGTGACGAAGGCGGGCGCGCGCCGCGCCGCGCTCTACGAGGCCGCGAAGACGTACCGCTCCTACCACCCGCACTTCCGCATCGAGAGCCCCTACCCGGAGACCTTCCAGGGCGACGACGGCATGGCGTGGGAGCGCCTCCGCCCCGCCCTCCGCTCGAAGTACGGCGACTACACGTTCACCGACGAGGACGGAGAGGAAGACTACGCCGACATCGAGCAGATGCTGTCGTGGGACGTCCGCCTCGCGCCCCAGGACGACGAGGACTGAGCGCCCCTTGCGCGCACATGTGCGAACGCTCCGACCCGTCTTCGGTCACTCGCTGCGGCGGAGGACCACCTGGTCGGTAGCTGCCTGCGCGGCGGTCGTGAAGAAGGCCCGCACCTCCCCGTAGGCCGTCGGCGGCAGTTCGCGCGTCCGAATCTCCAGCGTTCGCGAGACGCGGAGCGCCCCGTCGTCGGTGAGCTCGACCCGCCGCTCGAAGCGTCCGAAGTCGGTGGCGAGAACGACGGGCTCGGGCAGCACCTCGGCCGCGTACCCTTCAGGGAGTGCGACCACGATCTCGTCGGTGTCGAGGTACGGATACGCGAAGCGTACGGGGTGGTCGCGCTGCTCGATGTCGGGCGGCACGTTGGGGCTGTAGAGCAGGCGGCTCGGCTGGATGAACAGGCGGCTGCCCATCCGCGTGGCAAAGCTCGACAAGGTCAGCGACGCGCTCAGGGCGAGCGTGTCGGTACGCGCGTCGACGCGGCTGAAGTCCGGTGCGGAGAGATCAGCCCCCTCCGTCACGCGCTCGTAGAGCCAGTCGAGGCGGTCTTGGGGGCGGGCCTGCCAGAGCGCGCCGCGCACGCGGTCGGTCTGCGCGCCCGTGTAGGTATGCCGCAGCGTACCCGACGCCTGCCCATTCGGCCGGAGCACGAGGTCGAAGCGGCGCGCGTCCCGGTTGTCCTCGGCCGCGCTGGCGGGGGTCCGGATGAGTTGCCCGCCCGCCGGCGTCACCACGAGCGCGTGCCGGTCCTCGTTGCTGGCGCCGATATGTCCGAAGGGCATCTGCGAACTCGTCGCCTCCAGCCACAGGGGGGCCTCCTCTTCCGGGGTCGCAGGGTCATCCATCGGCACATACAGGATGACGTGGTTGAAGCGGTTGTAGGGGAAGTCGGGGTCGAGGTCTTCGGCCGACGCGCCGTTGAGGATGAGCGCCGGATACGCCTCAATGCCGACTGCAGCCAGCATGGCCATGAGGTAGTTGGTGAGCGCCTTGCAATCGCCGTAGCGCCGCTCGGCGACGTAGGCGGCGTCGAAGGGCTGCCAGCCGCCGAGGCCGAGCGTGACATTGACGTAGCGCGTGGACGTCTGGAGGTGTTCGTAGAGCAGCCGCACCTGCTCGCGCCGGGTCGCCGCCTGCGCCACGAGGGCGCGCACCTCGACCGCCGTCTCCTCGGGCAGCGCGTCGCGGCCTGCACTCAGTTGGGCGTACCACGCCCCAAACGCTTGCCACGAGTCGAGCCGGCCGCGCTCGCCGCCGATCTCAAACGCGTCCAGCGTGACCTCGACACGCGGCACCTGATCGGCAAAGCGGGGGCCGAGCCCTTCGCGGTCGCGGCAGGGCAGCATCGCGAGGGACCAGGTGTATCGCGTGGCTCCGCCCTCTTCGATGACGTCCGGCGCAGCCCGGTCACCGAGGTGGCGGGCGCGGTGGCGCAGGGGCAGTCCGTCCTCCACGACGACCGACAGCCGCGCCTGCTCGACGGGGTGGCCGAAGGGTTGAGGCGTCCACGGCGGCGGGCCACCGAGCAGGCCGTCGTGCTCGACCTCGACCTCGAAGACGACCGTGTAGGGGTACGTGCCATGGACGAGTTCGGCGAGCCGGACCCGGTTGTCCTCATAGAGCGAGTAGCTGCTCGTCGCGGGGTAGTCGTCGAAGTCGCGCCGTTTGAGGCAGCGGATCTCCTCGCCCTCTTCGTCGAGGAGGCAGGCGCGGAACCGCTTGAGCTTGCGGAAGCTGTCGTAGAAGACCGCGTGCGAGCCGTAGTCGCGGCCCCGCGTATCGAAGATCGTGACGGCGCGGCGTGTCCGCTCGACCGCCCGGCCCGGCCCGCGTATCTCGACGCGCGTTTCGTGACGGCGCACGACGACGCCATGGTCGTAGAGGGTGTTGAGCAGGAGCGTACTCCCGTTGACGGCGAGGCTCGGATCGTCGTCCGGAGCGGCGAGCGCACGAGGCGCGCCTACTCCGAGAACCCCAACGCAGAGCGCGGTCAGCAGCCAGCTGTAGCGTATGAATCGGTAGCGCACGACTCGGTCGTTCATGGGACCACCACGGACGGAGCGACAGAGGGGTCGAGACATCTTAGCGGCGGTCGGGATCGTCCTCCGGCGCGGGGGTGTCCTCCGGCGCGGGGGTGTCCTCCGGCGCGGGGGTGTCCTCCGGCGCGGGGGTGTCCTCCGGCGCCGGGGCGTCTCTCGATGCTGCCTCTTCCGGCGCGCTCGCCTCAGGCGTGGGTGTCGGGTCGGCTGCCTCCAGCGCGGCCCGTTTGAGCACCACCATCTGGTCATCGGCCTGCACCATGCGGTCGTAGTAGCGCCGCAGATCGGCATACGCCTCCGGCTGCACGCTCGGCGCGTTCAGCTCCGACGTGCGGCGCACGACAAGCTGGCCGCTCTGCTCGGCGAGCTGGCAGCGGTAGGTCGCCGCGCGCTCCGGCAGCGCGATCCGCACCGGCTCCGGCATCTCATCCACCGCATACCCGTCGGGGAGCTGCCACAGGCCCATGATGCGATGCGTGCGCGGGTAGGTAAAGTCCACCGGGAAGCTGCGCTCGGGCGACTTGAAGGGGTTTTCGAGGTAACGGTCGAGCAGCGTCGGGTTAAAGAACACGAGGTCGCCCGCCGTCTGGGCGTAGCCGTCGATGCGCACGCTGGCGTAGACCTGGAGCGGCTCCGCGAGGTCGTGCAGGTGCTCGACGCGGGCGCTGTCGAGCACGAGGCCGGGGACGTCGCTGAGGTAGTCCCGCATGAACGCCTCGGGAGATCCGTCCTCGATGGAGCGACGCATCCAGACCGCGTCGTAGCCCTCGGCGCGGAGCCGGAGGGCGACGGTGAGCGTGCCCACTGCGTCGAGCTCGCTCTCGAAGCTGACCGAGCGCGTCGCGCGCCCGACCGGGTCGATGCGCAGCCAGAGGGGCGCGTCCTCGTTGGGGACCCAGCCCACTCCGGAGAGCGCCTGCGCGGGCAGGATGCCCATCGGCCGCATCGGGTCGGTGGCATCGAGCCAGATCGCCCCCTCGCCGACCTCCGCGATCGCGACGACGTAGTTGAACTGGTTGACGAGCGGATAGATCGTCTGCACGAGACCGTGATCGCGCGTCGAGAGGAGCACTGGCCGTACCTCGATGCCCGCCTCGCGCAGCATCTGGATGAGGAGCAGGTTGATGTCGGCCGCACTGCCGGTGCGGTCTTCGAGCGTCGTCTTCAGATTGGCGGTGGCCAGGTAGCCCCGCCGCCCGTCGTGCCGGACCGCGGTGCGGACGAAGTCGTAAATCGCGGCCAGCCGTGCCTCCGGCGTGTCCAGCCCCGCCGTCAGCGCCTCGACCTCCCGCCGGAGGGCCCGCGACGAGCGCAGCGTCTGCCCGAAGCCGTCGTGGCGCTTGAGGTCCTCGGCAAGGTCCTCCCAAGTGTTGAGCACCTTCTCGTAGCCGTACCCGGGGATGCGGTACTCCGCCAACTGGAACTCGATCTTGTGGATATAGTCCTCCAGCGTGGTCATGTAGGGCTCGTCGCGCAGCGCGGGCACGTCAGTGCGGACCCAGCGGTGCCGCATCGCGGGGCCCGAAAACACGTTGACCTGCTCGCTCTCCTCGGTCGCGAAGGGCAGCGTGCCCTGCTTGGCCTGCATGTAGCCGAAGTCGTTCGGGATGGTGGCCCGAAACTCGCTGTGGAGCACCGGCACGTCGTCCTGGAAGTACCACGTCGGGAAGAGCAGCAGGCTCTCCGAGTTGAGACGGTAGCGGTACTCGACGATGGCACCCGGCTCCAGCGCGGGGAGGGTGAACGTGACTCGCTCTCGCTTATCACCGACCCGCTCGCGGAAGATGGCGTCGCGGTCCATCTTGACGCGTCGGTAGCCCCCGTCTCCATCGGGCACGAAGGTTTGACCACGGATGCCGCTGAGGTCTTCGAGGTCGCGGTGAATCAGGATCGAGACGGTGGCCTGCTCATAACCCGCCTCGGAGAAGAGCTTCACGCGACGGTGGCGCTCCATCTCGATGTCGAAGCGGTCGGTGAGGCTCGCCTTCCCGTGGTCGAACAGCACGACGGCAGCGGCGGCACTGTCGGGCTCGTACACCTGGAGCGAGGTGTGGGTATCCGGGAGGTCGCCCCAGTCGGCCCGCTGAGCGGAGGCGGACGGCAGGAGGACGCACAGCGCGAGGAGCGCAGCAAGCAAGCGCATAAGAGAAGCAGGAGGGGTGATTAAACGACAACCTAAATAGGTGTCGGTTAGGGGACGCGAAACTAAAGGATCCCTATCCGGAATCCAACTAGATGAGCACCCAGGCATTCCCCTACACGAACGGGGCGACTTGCGCTACCAACAACGGACCGAGCCTCGTCACTCGTCCCCTTCCGAGGATAGTTCGACGGAGGTCTGCTCAGCCGCATCGCGCTTGAGTACGACCACGGCTTCGTCCGCCGCCGCAACGCGCTCGAAGAACGCGCGGAGATCCGGGTAGGCCTCGACGTCGAAGCGCGTCACCTCGCGCGTAACCTTGCGCCGCACGAGAAGCTGCCCCTCCCCTACCGTGAGTCGACAGGCGTAGTGGAGAGCGCCGCCCGGCGTGCGGAACGCGGTCGGCTCAGGGGTATCGTCGACCACGAAGCCGTCGGGCAGGAGTACCTGGACGGTCATTCGTGCCTCTGCCGTCTCGCCAAAATCGACCGGGTAGGCCCGCTCGGGCGAGCGGAACGCGCCTGGCATCTGGCGCTGGAGTAGGGTCGGCCTGAACAGCAGGAGGTCGCCCGCCCGCTGCGCGTAGCCCTCGGCATGGACGGTCGCGTAGACCTCCAGCGGCTGCTCGGGCTGGTCCAGGTGCGTCGCGCGGGCACTGTCGGCACGGGCCTCAGGGAGATCCTGAACCAGGGTCGCAACGAAGGCGTCGAGGCCGTCATCGCGGATCGCCTGGCGCATGCGCAACGCGTCATAGCCCTCGGCCTGGAGACGCAACCGCACCGTGAGATCGCCTTCAGGAGCCAGGTAGACGTTCGCGCTCAGGGACTGCTCCCCGTGCCGCGGCGCGGTGAGGGGTACCCACGCGGGGTCATCGGGGTCGGGCACCCAGGCCTGCTCGCGCCGCGCCTCGGGGCGGACCATCCCGAAGGCCAGAAGCGCGTCGGTCGCATCCAGCCATACGGTCGTGTCGGGAAGCGCCAGACGCGTAAGCACGTAGTTGAACTGGCCGAGGTCAGCGGTGTAGGGCCGCAGGCGCCCGTGTCCGCGCGTCGAGACGAGCGCTGGCTGTGCGTCGAGGTCGGCTTCGCGCAGCAGTTGGGTCAGCAGGAGGTTGATCTCGGCGATGCTTCCCGTGTGAGTGTCCAGCAGATCGTGCGGACGGTCGGAGGTCCAGATGCCGCGCCAGCCGTTGTGCTCGTAGGTCGTGCGGACGTAGTCGTAGATCGCCTGCGCCCGAGCTCGTGGCTCCGCGTGATCTGCGACCAACTCCTCGGCGAGACGCCGGAGTCGGCGCGTCGAGCGGAGCACGCCGCCAAATCGGGCATGCTCGTCGAGGTAGCGACTCCGTCCGTGCCACCTTTGTGGGCTGCCGTCGCCCAGCATGAACTCGAGCTTGTAGAGGTAGTCCTCTGGTGTAGTCAAGAACGGCGCTTTGCGGAACGCGGGGACATCAACACGAACCCAGCGGTTGTAGCCCTGGTCGCCCTCGAAGGTGGTCCGGGTACCCGATTCTTCAACACTGTAGGGGGCCGCACCCTGGCTCTGGGCCCCGTAGGTGCGCCGCGTCATCGAGCGCACCTCGATTTCGCTGTGCAGTGTAGGGATATCGTCCTGGAAGTACCATGTCGGGAGCAAGTTGATGGCCTGCGAGTCGGTGGCGTAGCGATACTCGATGATGGCGCCTGGCTGGAGCGCAGGCAGGGTGAATGTGATCCGCTCGTACGTATCGCCAACAGGCTCGTGGAAGACGGCGTTCTCGGTCATCTTAACCCGCGCGTAGCCACCCTCCCCATCGGGCACCAAGGTGTGCGCCTCGATGCGCTCTGTGAGCTGCATCCGGTTGCGCGTGTACAAGAAAAAGCTCACTGTCGCGTGTTCATAGCCTGCCTCGGAGAAGAGCTTCACGCGCCGGTGGCGCTCAAACCGGACACCGCGACCCAACGTCATCGTCCCTACGTCGAAGAGCACCACGGCGGCAGCGGCCGAATCGGACGCGTAGACCGAAAGCTCAGCGTGGGCCTCGGGGACGTCGCCCCAGTCGGCTGGTTGGGCCCGGGTCGAGGGCACGACCAGGCACAGCGCGAGGAGCGCGGCAAGCAAGCGCATGGGAGGGCTCAGAGGGGTGGGCGAACGACAACCTAAACGGGTCCCGCGTTAGGTAGCCTGAAGCTACAGGCGCTTCCCGGGGAATCCAACTAGACCCACCTCCGGCATTCCCTCACACGAGAACGGGCAGCCCGCTTGCGGCAGGCTGCCCGTTCTCGTTGCTTGTGGCGTGTCGGCGCTAGGCCACCGCCGCCGCTTGCTTGGTGTCCGCGGCGTACATCGACTCGATCTCGGCCTCGTAGGCAGCGTGGACCTTGCCGCGCTTGACCTTCATCGTCGGCGTGAGGAGCTCGTTCTCGACGGTCATCGTGCCCGGGATGAGCTTGAAGCGCTTGACCTGGCTCCACTTCTCCGGCACCTCGCGGTTGGCGTCCGCGACCAACTCCTCGAACTTGGCCAGCACCTTCGGGTGCTCGACGAGCTGCGCGAGCGGCATGCCGCCGAGGCCGTTGCGCTCGGCCCAGCCGGGCAGCGCCTCCTCGCCCGGGAAGATGAGCGCCGTGCAGTACTTGTAGCCCGAGCCCAGCACCACCGTCTGCTCGATGAGCGGGTCCTTGAGCAGCTTCGACTCGATGGGCGTCGGCATGACGTACTTGCCGGTCGAGAGCTTGAAGAGCGACTTCTTGCGGTCGGTGATGCGGAGGTAGCCATCGGGCGAGAACTCGCCGATGTCGCCGGTGTGGAACCAGCCGTCGTCGTCGATGACCTCGGCGGTCTTGTCGGGGGCCTTGTAGTAGCCCTGCATCACGTGCGG
>JBCDFO010000250.1:0-7401 GCA_039177895.1 Bacteroidota bacterium | reverse complement strand
GGTGGCGAGGGGCCTGCTAGGCGACCTCGGTCATCTTGTTGTAGGTGTAGCCTTCGTTCTCGCTGAGGTCCTGAGCGACCATCGTGAGGAGGATGCCGTAGATCACCTTCGAGCTCACGTCGGCGACGGTGTAGGTCATCTGGCGACCGACGACGCTCGCGTCGGGGCCGAGGAGCGCCATCATCGAACCCTCGTGGCCACCCGTGACGACGGGCAGCAGGTAGGCACCCGGGTAGAGCATCCACGAGACGAAGAAGAGCAGCCAGATCTGGTCCATCAGCTTCTGCGACTTGGCGGGGATGCCCACCTTGCCCTCGTTGATGACCTTCTTCATGAGGTAGAGGACGTGGAAGAAGAACAGCGTCGAGATCGTGCCCCAGATGAGGAGCATCGTCGGGCTGGAGACCTCGTAGAACTGGCCGATGTAGCCCGTCACGATCATGCCCGTGCCCGAGAACCAGAACTGGTTACGGATCGAGGAGAACGTGCTCGTCGTCAGCGAGACCACGAAGAGGATCTGGAAGAGCAGCATCGGCACGTCAATGAGCCAGTTCAGGTACCGGAAGCCGTTGCTGAACACGTCGGGGCCCGCTGCCATGGCGCCCCCAGCTAAGGCGACCGGGTCGAACATGCCGGTCTCGCCGTTCCAGAGGAACGAGGACTCCCAGCTCTGCGCCTGCTTGTAGAGCAGCAGCGCTGCGGACACCATCACGACCGCCGAGAGGACGGAGGAGATGCGGTACTTCGGCAGCACGGTCTTGATCGTGAGCGCGAAGTAGAGCAGGCCCGCGAACATGACGGCATACCCCAAGGTGAGGATGTGGCCCGTCATGTGGTAGGCCATCGGACTGATCGAGAAGAAGTTCTCGTACGTGAGATTCGGAATCATCTCCATGGGGATAGGGCGTGGAGTGAGAGGTGCTGAGTACGCGGCAGGGCGAGACCCGACGGAAGCCACGCCGATCCTGCACGCAGAGATGTGAGGGAAAGCGACGGTCCTGTTTCTCCGGCAGTTCCTCACGCGGGCCGATAGCTGCTGTTTTCAGCGTAAGCCCGGGACGCCTCTCCGGTGTCCCCCTATGTGCACCGCCCTGTTCAGCGCCTGATACCGGCACGCAGCATCGAGGCGGCGGCTGGGCCGTAGTTGAACACGAGATCGAGGAGGCCGCAGCCGGGCACGAAGCCCTCGAAGACCTGCCGCCGAGGCGGCTCGTCGAACGCGAGGCCCTGCACCGGCGCACCGGGGAGCAGGGCGCGCTCGATCTCGACCACATCCGGCAGTGCGAGCAGCGTACCCTGGCCTGCCGCTTCCCACACGCCGGGCAGCGTGCTCGGACGCGCGGACAGCGCCGAGGCTACCACGATCTCGGCGTTGGACGCGAGCACCTGGTGGGCCCACTGCATCGTTGCCACGGTGAGGGTGCCGAGCGTGGGTGGTGCCGGTGCCTCGAATACCGTGTCGAAGAGCGATGCCAGTTGGGGGGCGTAGTGGGCGAAGTACGGCGCGTTGTTGTAGCACGCGGCGAGGGTACGCTGGTGGGCTCGTCGCCAGCCGCCGCGCGGATCGGCGAGCGGCACGCTGTAGATCGAACGACCCGGCGGTCCCTTCCGGACGGGCACGGTGAGCCACATTGCGTCGCGCCCCGTGCCTGCCGACGTCCGGATGCGCGTCCGGTTTTGGTGTGACTGGCGGCTGTAGGCGAACGTGTCCGCGACCACGAACCGGTCGGCCGCAACGAGCAGCGCCGCCACGGGGAGCGACGGGAAGAACTCTGGCGGGCGCACGGCCGTCGTGAATGGCTCTCCCATCGCTCCTACGCTACCATCCGGCCCAGCGCGAGGCCCGCCCACGCCGCGACCAACCCCACCGCCACGCTGCCCAGCGCGTTCACGAGGGCCCAGCCCGACCGCCCGGCCTCCATCAGCGCAAGCGTCTCCGCCGAGAACGACGAGAAGGTGGTGAACCCGCCCAGAAACCCCACGACCCCGAGCAACCGCAGGGTGTCGCGCCCGGGCACAAACGGTAGCGCTAGTCCGATCAGGAAGCACCCCGCCACGTTCGCGACCCACGTCCCGATGGGTAGCCCATAGCTAGACCACCGCAGCGCCAGCACCCCTACCGCGTAGCGCGCCGCCGCGCCGCCTGCCCCGCCGAGGGCCACGAGAAGGAGATGGGACAGGGTCACGTCAGTGGGTCGTGGGTCGTGGGTCGTGGGTCGTGGGTCGTGGGTCGTGGGTCGTGGGTCAAAGAAGCAAGCCGCACGAGCACGCCTTGTCAAGCGCGCGCCCCCTCTTCACTCTTTACTCCTCACCACTCACTCGCGGCTGTCGGCTGTCGGCTGTCGGCTGTCGGCGAAGAAGCAACCGCTCTGCTGAAGCCGTGGCAGGGCCCCTGCCCCTCTTCACTGCTCGCTCTTTACTCCCGGCTCAGGTAGGCTGCGCCGCGCCCTTTGATCTCGCGGTCCCAGCGCTCCAACCATGCCTGTCCGCTGTCAGCGAGCAGCGTCCAGTCGAGATCCATCGGGCGGACGGGCGCGCGCATCCACGGCGGCAGGCTGTCAAGCGGGATGTCCTGGCGGGCGGGGAGGCGGTGGAAGCGGTGCGCCTGGTCGATGAGCGCCGACCGTGTCGTCACGAACTCGACGAACTGCTGCGCACGCGTTAGGTTAGGCGCGCCCTTTGGAATGGCGATGGCATCAACGAGGATCGGCGTGCCGCTGTCGGGGATGAGCGCGCGGAAGGGGTAGCCCACGTCGCGCGCTTGCAGTTCGATGTCGGGGAGGTTCCAGAGCGTCATTGCCGCCTCGCCGCGGGCGAGCTTGAGGTAGAGTTGCGTCGGGTCGGCGGCGTAGGTGCGCGTCACGGTGTCGAGGCGGGCCAGCCAGCGGAAGCCCTCCTCGGTGGTCGGCTGGCGCTGGATCATCGCGCCGAAGATGGTGCGCATCGTCCCCGATTCGAGCGGCGTCCGGATGATGAGCGGCACGGCGGTCGCCGGATCGAGGAGTGCGTCCCAGTCGGTCGGGACGCGGGTGCTGTCGAGCGTCTCGGTGTTGTAGGCAATGACCTCAGGCGTGAGGTAGGTCCCGATCCACCGCCACGACGAGTCGCGCGCAGCGTCCGGTAGCACGTCGGACCACGAGGGCTCGTAGGCTTCCAGCAGCCCCTCGTCGGCTGCACGCATGAAGAGCGGCTGCGGCGCACCCCACCATACGCTTGCCTGCGGGTTCACGCGCTCCGTGCGCACCCGGTCGAGCACCTGCTGGCTCCCCAGGAAGAGCCACTGCACGTTGACCTCCGGGTACGCTGCCTCGAAGGCGTCCTCGTAGGCGTCAAGGAGTTCCTTGCCGTGCGGCGAGTAGACCACCAGCGCCTCCCGGCCGTCGCGCGCGCAGCTGCTTTGCAGCAGGGCATAGGTGATAGGGAACAGGGCATAGACGAGGAGCCAGACGGGCAGCCCCATGGTCCAGCGGCCTCGTTGACGCGATCTCGGACCGAGCAGCGTGCAGGATCGGAGCCCAAGGGTCCACGAGCGCTGCCCCCTATCCCCTATTCCCAAGACCCTATCCCCCTAGCTAAGCTTGCGCGTTGATGCCTGCCATGAGGTGGTCGCGGGTTGCCTGCTCGATGGCCTCACGCTCACGCTGCGCCTCGTCGGCGGCGAGCTCTTCGAGCGCCTCAGCAACGAGGTCCTTGAGATAGCTACGGCGCTCCTGCAGCACCTCACGGACCGCATCTTTGATGAGTGACTTGAGATCGGATTCGATGGGCGTGGCCGTAGGCATGGGCCAAGGCGGAAGCGGCAAAGAGACGAGGTCTGCAAGGTACGATGACCACTCAAAGAATCACAGCGCACAACGCCGTGCCCCCGTCGCCAGTGCGTCGGTAGCTCAGTACGTCGGTGATTCAGTGCCCTCCTCATCCAGCGCTCCTCGCTGCACGTAGGCTCCTCGCTCGCCGTGTCGAGAGCGGACCCGCTCCAGATTATTTCTCACATGTCTTGCACGGCGAACGTCACCCGCCGGCTCTCCGGCGAGTCGCCCTCGCCCAGTCGGAATGCGTCCCGCGCTGCCACGGTGCGCAAACCCACCCATTCTGCCAAGCCCGCCTCATCCAGTGCCCGCGTCAGCACAGCCTGCACCGCACCCGCCCGGAGCTGGCTCAGCCGCTCGTTGCGCGCCGCCGTGCCCGTCCCGTCGGTGTGCCCGATCACCTCCAGCGTGGCTACCTCGTCGTCGGCGCGGGCAGCCTCCGCCAGCGCTACGACGGCGCGCGCTGCTGCCTCCAGCGCGGCGTCCTGGCCCGGAGCGAGGACATCGGCCCCACCGAATCGGACGACGGCTGCCTCCACCGTGGGCGTCGCGGCCTGCGTCTGCGTCTGCACGGCCGACAGGTCGAGGGCTCGCACGAGCGGCACGTAGCGCACGGTACCCGCCGCCGTCTGGTGCCACGGTCGCGGAGCAATGCCGGTCCCCACGAGCGTATCGCCGCGCAGCGTGAACGTCACCGTCGCCGGCGCTTCGAGGAGGCGCGCGGCGCGGCGTGTCACCATGGCGGGGTCGTCGGACTGGTAGGGTAGCCAGCGCGCGACGACCTCGTTGCGCGCCGTGTCGCCGTCGCCAAACCCGTGTCGCGAGAGGGTCGAGTCGGGCAAGACGGCCTCGGGATCGCGCAGCCCGAGGAGGCGATAGCGGCCCCACTCGCGGTCGTCCACGAGCACGTCGAGGCCCGGCATCGCGTCAAGATCGTCGAGGGCGGCCTGCCAGCGCTGCGTGCGGTCGTAGGTCGTCCAGCCCCACCACGCGAGGAGGGCCAGCAGCGCGAGGAGCACCAGCCACAGCATCGGCGAGACGCCCGCTTTCTCCTTGCGCTGCTCCACGAGGAGGTCGTAGAGGAGCGGGTCGGTGGCCTCGAACGGGCGCACGTCGCCGTCGAAGGCCGCCAGGTCGCGTGCGAAGCGGCGGTGGATCGCCTCGATGGCCTCGGTGAGGAGTAGGCGCAACTCCTGCGGCGGCGTCCCGCGAATGACGGCGGCCAGCAGCGCGTCGGGGCCAGGCACGATCCAGACGGTGAGGTCGCCCATCTGGAGCGCGTCGAGCGCCTCGGTGTCGTCCACGTGGAACGAGTCGCGGACGAAGGTCTGCACCGCCGAGAGCATACCCGACACGAGGTCGGCGTCGTCCACGCCCTCTTGGTCGCCCCCTTCCGTGGCGGCGACGCTCGGGATGGCCGCGTGGCGCAGCAGCAGCCCGGTCTGGGTGTCGATGAGGAAGACCTGCTCGACGCGGTAGCGGAGCGTGTCGCGCAGCGCCACCTCGCCAATGGAAAGCCCGCTGCGCCAGGCCTCCATGCGCCAGCGCAGCCCGCGCCACGTCAGCCCATACTCGACGGCCTGGTTGACCGACTCCAGCGACGACGCGAGCGCCTGCTGGATCGCCCGCCGGATCGCCGGGCCGATGATCGGGAAGATGGCATCGACGAGCGGCTGCGGGTTGCGCTCCACCGACGCCTGGATGCCCTCCTCGATGGCAGGCGCGAGCGCCTCGCCGAGCGCCGAGTCGCCCTGCTCGGCATCGCGACGGCTGCGGATCCGGACAGCCTCGGGGAGCACTTCGCTCAGTGTGTCCGCGTCGAACCGCTGCCCCTCGACCTGTCGCCAGCGCTCCAGGAACGCCGTCTGGTCCTCGCCGAGCAGGAGGGCGCGCAGTTCGCGCAGCCGGGCGTGGTCCTCGCTCACGGGCGCACTACGCGGGACACGGCGTAGCCGGTCGGGCGGGTCTGGAGGAGCAACGTTGGGCGGCATCGGTGGTGGGGCTGGGCGCTGCTCCAATAAACGAAGGACGCCCCCCGCGCGACAGCGCCGCTATTCGATCAGCCCTTCCGGCGGCTGGATCGTGATGACACCGCCCTCCACGTCCACATCGAGCACGATGGGGTCGACATCGGGCACGAGCACGTCGGGCTGGCCCTCCCGTGCGACGACGAGCAGCAGGTTGGCTGCTCCTTCGAGCACATCGCGGACGGTGCCGTAAACCTCGTCGGTGTCGGCGTCCTGTACCGAAAGACCAATCATCTGGTGGATGAGTACTTCGCCGTCCCGAGGCGCGGGGAGGTCGTCCTCGTGCGCATAGACGTTGAGCTGGCGCACGCGCACCGCGTCCTCCCGCGTCGGCACGACATCGAGCTTCATCAGCACCGTCACCCGTCCGCCCTTACCAACCTGGTAGCGGACGCTCTCGACGGTCGCCTCCTGCACCTTTGCTACCGACTTCCCCACAAACACGCGGTCGAGCAGGTCGAACCGCTGCGGGTCGTCGGTTTCGGGGAAGACTTTCACCTCGCCCTTGACGCCATGGGCGCGGCCACAGCGGCCCATGAGCAGCAAGGCTTCCGGATCGACAGGCATCATGGGATTGACAGACATGATGGTGCAGGAGGTTGAAAACAAGAAGGCTCCGGGCGAGCCGATGCCACCCGGAGCCTCACTGATCTAGGCAGAACGCCTACTTCTCAGCGCGGAGCTCGTCCACGTAGGCGTTGAAGCCGTCCTTGTCGCCCGCGGCGAGGAAGCCGGCCTGCTTGGCCCAGGTTTCCTCGTTAGCGGCGGCGTCGCTGGCGTCGCTTCCGTCGGCGATAATGCCGCGGAGCTGCTCGACCGACTGCTCGGCGAGCTGCGCGAACGTGGTGATGCCCGCACCCGTGAGCGCGGTGGCGAACACCTTGCCGATGCCGTAGACCTTCGTGAGGTCGTCGGCCTTGGCTTCTTCGGCGGGAGCGTCGTCCGCAGCCGGGGCCGCTTCCTCCGTAGGCGCTTCTTCGGCAACCGGAGCCTCTTCAGCCGGGGCGGCTTCGGCAGCAGGCGCTTCGGCTTCGGGAGCGGCCTCTTCGGCAGGTGCTTCCTCAGCGGGTGCCTCTTCGGCAATCTCCGCTTCGACGGCCGTGGCGACCTCCTTAGCGTCGGGGCCGACAGCAGGTGCACCGGCGGTCTGCACGTCGGTCGTAGCCTCGGCGGCCGGAGCTTCCTCCGCAGCAGGCGCTTCCTCGGCGGGTGCGGCGGCAGCAGCTTCGGCGGCAGCGGCCTCGACAGCCGCGGCTTCCTCGGCGGCTTTGGCTTCAGCCTCAGCGCGGGCGGCGGCTTCCTCTTCCTGGCGCTGGCGCTCCAGTTCAGCCTCGCGCTCCTTGCGCTCCTTCTCCAGACGTTCGCGCTCCTCGGCGGCGCGCGTGCGCTCCGCTTCGAGGGCCTCGCGGCGGCGCTCGTCCTTGGTCTTCTTCATCGCGCCCGGCTTGCTGGCGATGCGCTCGCGGTGCGCGGCCACGGCCTGCTCGATCTCCTCGGCGTCCTTGCCCTTGCGGGTGAGGTGCAGGCGGAGCATGATGCCCTCCTTCGAGAGCAGCGAACGGACC
>JBCDFO010000249.1:0-7444 GCA_039177895.1 Bacteroidota bacterium | reverse complement strand
CTCGTGCGGACGTTCCTGGAGGTGATGCGGCACTATGACCTCCGCAACGAGCACTTCCTGTTCGCGGCGCTGCGGTCGTACCAGCAGATGCACCGCAACCACTTCCCCGATCTGGAAGCCGAGGCAGAGGCCTTCCGGCAGGCGGCGGGCTTCGACGCTGAGACGACGCTCACCGATGACGACCTCCGCGCCGCGCTCGCGGACCGCTTCAGCGTCACCGTCGATCTGGAGACGATCCCGCAGCACGACGCGCTCGGACGGCTGCGTTCGATCTACCACGCGCCGAAGCGCCGCCGTGGACGCCGAGCCGCGCCTGCTGCTGCGTCCGTCCTCCACGTCAACCCGCGGCTGATGCCGTCGCAGCGGGCGTTCGTCTACGCCCGCGAGATCGGCTACCACCACCTCGGCATCGACGAGCGGCCCGTGACCTCGACGTGGATGGAGGTGACGTCGTTCGAGCAGGTGCTGGGCCACTTCCGCGCGTCCTACTTCGCCGGGGCGCTCCTCATGCCCCGCGCCCGCGTCCGTCGCGATCTCGAAGCCCTCTTCGGCGCTGAAACGTGGGACGCCGCCCGCATCCTGCGTGGCCTCGACGCCTACCGCGTCACGCCTGAGATGCTCTACTACCGCCTCAGCGAGGTCATCCCGACCGACTTCGGGCTGGAGGAGATCTACTTCATGCGCTTCAACCACCGGCTGGGCACGGACTCGTACAAGCTCACGAAGGTGTTCAACATGTCGCGCGTGCCGGTCCCGCACGGCATCTCGTCCGAGGAGCACTACTGCCGCCGCTGGGTGTCGATGGAGGCGCTGCGGGCGCTGGAGGCGCAGCAGGCGACCATCGGCAACCCGCCGCCCGTGGTGCGGGCGCAACGCGTGCGGTTCGTCAACGACGACGCGCAGTTCTTCGCGATTGCGGTCGCGCGTCCCCTCGCGCTCAAGCCGGGTATCAACTCGGTTGTCTCGCTCGGCTTCCGCATCGACGACGACTTCCGCCGCGTCGTGCGCTGGTGGGACGATCCCGACGTGCCGCGCCGGGAGGTCAACCTGACGTGTGAGCGCTGTCCGCTCACCGACTGTGAGGAGCGTATCGCACCGCCGACGGTGCTGGAGCACGACGCCCGCATCGCCCGGCAGCGCGAGGTGCTGGATACGCTGCTGGGGAACGGGGGGTAGGCGTTGGCTGCCGTGCGCCTGCTGGAATGAATTCGTTGGGGAGAGGCGGGCAGGACATTTGCTGCTTCGTGCGCGGCTTGGCACACTACACCCGACGCCGCGTGCGTTCCCCGAGCGGTTCCTGTGGATTGCCCCGTGTCTGGGTTGCGGTGCGGAACCCCCTCCCGTAGTTTCTCGCCCGGTTTTTTTCGCGCCGACACGGCTGCCTATCGACCCCGTCCGCTACGCTCACAACCCGTCCGTTTGCACACCGCCCCGCCGTCTAGCGTGCGGGGATCGGACGCCGTACGTAGCCGAGACCCGTGTCCGTCGCATCGTCTTCTCCGGAATCGCCCGCCTCGTGGGAGGCGTCTTCGTCGGAGACCTCCTCGTTTGTCCGGGGAGGTGACGAGTGGGCGCAGACTCGCCGGGCCGTGCGTCGCGAACGGTGGTGGGTGGTAGCCGGGAGCGTCCTCGTGCTGGCGGCGCTCGCCGCCGTCGCGTGGCGGCAGGCCCGTGCCGCGACGGGCCCCCGCGCCTCGGGCGTCTGGCGCTATGTCGCCGTGGCCGACTCAGACTCCGTGGCCACAGGAACGCTCGCGCCGCTAGACACGGCCAACCTGCCGCCGTTCGATCCCACCGACGTCGAGTCGCTGCGTGTAGCGGTCATCGGCGACACGACCACGCTCGACACAACGCGCGCTGCGACCTACTTCCCGATGCGCCGCCGGGACGACCTCCTTGCTGCGATCACGGCGCGGCGGGCTCGCAGCTTCGACCTTGCTCCGCCAGGGTCCTGGCAGCGCGTCGCCGAACTCGACTCGACGGAGCTGCGCTACACCATTCGCGAGACCGTGCGCGACGGCGACGTGCGCGTGCCTTACGAAGCCGACCTCGCCACCTTCCAGGCGGCGCTGCGTGCCCAGGTGATTGAGGACAACTTCCGCAACGTCGCGCGGGAGCAGCTCACCCGGCGCGGGCGCAGCCGTGGCGGGCTCGGCCTCACCATCGACGTGCCCGGCGGGCGCGGCGGGGCCTTCGAGACCATCTTCGGCAAGAACGAGGTGGCGCTCAACGTCAACGGCAACGCCAACGTCAACCTGGGCTTCGCCTACAACGAGAACGAGCAGCAGGAGGCCGCCACCGGCCAGGGCGGGCGCCTCAACCCTGATTTCGCGCAGGAACTCGCGCTCGGCATCACCGGCACCATCGGCGACAAGCTGAGCATCAACGTCAACTACGACACCCAGAACACGTTCGAGTTCGAGAACCAGGTCAAGCTGCTCTACGAGGGCTACGACGACGACATCATCCAGCGCATCGAGGCGGGCAACGTCTTCCTCCAGACGCCGAGCGACCTCATCCGCGGCGGGCAGCGGCTCTTCGGCATCCGCACCGATCTGCGCTTCGGCGGCCTTGGCGTCACGCTCGTGGCCAGCCAGCAGGACGCTGAGGGCGACGCGCTCGAGATCGAGGGCGGCAGCCAGACCACCAACTTCGACATCGCGCCCTACGACTACGAGGACAACGCGCACTTCTTCCTCAGCTATTACTTCCGCAACCGCTGGGACCTCGCCCTCTCTGCGCCGCCCAACATCATCGGGGACCCCGAGTTCGCCCAGATCGATGCCATCGACGTGTGGCTGCAAGACCGGACGGTGAACCAGACGAACCAGCTCACCGAAGGTCTTGCCCAGGCGGTGGCGCTTCTCGACCTCGGCGAGCTCGGACCAGGCGGAGGGGTCGGTCCCGCGCCCAACGGCGTGCTCGACGGTGGTGATGCCTACCTCGCCGCACTCGGAGCGTCGCCCCCACTTCCGAGCGAGTCGATCGACCAGTATGACGACGAGGACCTGGAGGCCATCCGCACGGCGTCCAACACCATCGACTTCCAGCAGCGCTTCGGGCTCGGCATTGCCGACTTCGCCGACGCGCGCTTCAAGAAGCTCACCAACGGCCGCGACTACGTCTTCAACCCGCAGCTCGGCTACCTCTCGCTCAACCGCAGCCTGGCCCCGGACGAGCGCCTCGCGGTCGCGATCCAGTACCGCCGCCGCGACGGTACGCCGGTCACGATCGGGGACTTCGGCGAGGAGACAGGCACCGATCAGAACGGCCAGCGCATCATCCTCAAGCTGCTCCGCAGCGACAACCCCGTCCCGCAGGACGCCTCCTGGGGACTCACGATGCGCAACATCTACCGCATCGGCGGGCGCTCGCTCAACCCCACCGACTTCGACCTCGACATCGTCTACGAGCCGTCGGGCCAGCCTCCCCAGGAGACGCTGCCCGGCGTAAACATCGGGCAGCAGCGGACGCTCCTCACCACGCTCGGTCTCGACCGCCTCGACGACGACGGGCGGACGCCCGAGCCCAACGCGGCCTTCGACTTCGTCACCGGCCTCACCATCAACGCGGGCGATGGGCGCGTCATCTTCCCGTTTCTCGAGCCCTTCGGCGCGCGGCTCCGCGAGGTCTTCGAGAGCCAGGCCGAGCTGAACGGGCAGCCTCTCCCGGTCCAGTTCTCCGGCGATATCGCCGACGCGGCTGCCGCCACGGAGCTCTACGCCTTCGAGACGCTCTACGACATCAAGCAAGAGAACGCAAACCAGTTTCCGGGCCTCGACCGATACGCCATCGTGGGGTCGTTCCGGTCGAGCGTCCAGGAGTCGTACAACCTCGGCTTCGCCGTCGTGGAGGGCTCCGTGCGCGTGACCTCGGGCGGCGTCCCGCTGACTGAGGGCACAGACTACACGGTGGACTACACCTCCGGCGAGGTTATTATCGTCAACCGTGCTTTCCTCACGCCGGGGCAGAACATCAACATCGACTTCGAGCGCAACCAGTTCGCCGCCATCGGGCGCAAGACGTTGCTCGGCTTCCGCGCGGACTATGCGCTTGGCGACAACCTCGAACTTGGCGGGACGTGGATGCGGCTCTCCGAGCGGCCGTTGATCGACAAGTACCGTATCGGGGAGGAGCCCATCGACAACACCATCTTCGGGCTGGACGGGCGCTACGCGGCGGAGCCGCGCTGGATCACGCGGTTCGTCGACGCGCTGCCGCTCGTGCAGACCAAGGCGCGGTCGGCCTTCGAAATCAAGGGCGAGTACGCGCGCTTCACGCCGGGGCATCCGGAGACGTTCGCCTTCGAAGAGCGCCGCGCCGCGCTCCAGGGTGCCGGGCGCGACTTCACGCCGGACGAGCAGCAGGGCATCTCGTTCATCGACGACTTCGAGGGCACGGAGAACGCGTTCTCGCTGCTCCAGCCGGGTGCGTGGCAGCTCTCGGCGGCCCCGCAGGGGTCTGGGCCCGACGGCAGCGGCACCACCCTGGACGGGCGGCTCGTCACCGACCCGACGCTCGCGGCCAACTGGCGCGGCCTCTTCGGGTGGTACACGCTCCAGCGCTTCCTCTATGCCAACCAGGGGCTCGTCGCGCAGATCGGGCCCACAGACGCCACGCGCGCCGTCTCCATCCGGGAGATCTTCGCCAACCGCGAGGTCAGCCGCACCGAGTCCGAGTTCATCGCCCCGCTCGACCTCTACCTCGACCCGACGCGGCGCGGACCCTACAACTACAACGGTGCGCTCGGCAGCCAGTTTGCCGCCGCGCCCCAGGACGTGTGGGGCGGCATCGTCCAGCGCCTTCCCGATGGTTACAACGACTTTGACGGACGTAACAACGTCGAGTTCGTCGAGTTCATCGTGGCGCCGTACGGCGGACGGAATGGGACCGAAAACGTGAGCCAGGAGGCGGTCCTCTACATCGACCTCGGGCAGATCTCGGAGGACGTGCTCCCGGACGGCAACTTCAACACGGAGGACGGCCTCGTCGAGACGTCGTTCGAGGACGGGCGCTTCAGCGCCTATGGGCGTCTCACGACCGGGAACGCGTCGGGCAGCGTGGACTTCGACGACGCCACCCGGCAGACTGAAGACCTCGGCCTCGACGGGCTCCGCTCCGCTCCCAACCTCGACGGCGGTGTCCCTTACGCCGTCGCCGAGACCGACTTCTTCGCCGACTTCCTCAACACCCTCAGCGACGCCAACCCGCTCGACCGCGCGCTTGCCCAACTCGACCCCTCCGGCGACGACTACTACAACTTCGAGGACAACTCCTTCTTCGAAGATCCAGCACTGTTTCCCGACGGCCGGGCGACCGTTCAGGAGCGCTTCACGCGTTTCTTCCCCGGCGTCGAGCTGAACGCCTTTGAGAGCCAGCAGCAGCTCGGCAGCGGCCAGGGCAACTCGACCTTCCCGGACGACGAGGACGTGGACCGCGACAACTCGGCGGACCGGGCCGAGAGCTTCTTCCGCTACGCGGTCCCGCTCGCTCCCGGCGTGATCGACCAGCCTTGCGCCTTCGAGGGACAGGACGGGTGCAACCCGTTCTTCGTCAACCGCGTCGGGGCAGAGGGGGCGGAGGAGTGGGTGCTGGTTCGCATCCCCGTGCGCTCCGAGGTGGGTCGCACCGAGTTCGGCGGGATCGAGGACTTCTCGCGCGTGGAGACGATCCGCCTCTGGACCGAAGGCCACCAGATACCGGCCACACTCCGCTTCGCCACGTTTGACCTCGTGGGGAGCCAATGGCTCAAGTCCGACCTCGTCGGCTTCGACGACGACGACCTGACCGTCGAACCCGAGCTGCCCCCAGCGGTGCCGCCCAACCCGCTCAACACGCAGCTCTTCATCGCGACGATCAACAACGAGGAGAACCCCAACCAGTACGCTACCCCGAGCGGGGCGCTCGTGAGCCGCAGCCGCGACGTGTCCGGCGAGCTGATCGAGCAGCGCGAGCAGGCCATCGTGGTGCGGGCTGAGGAACTCGGGGCGGGACAGTCGCGCGGCATCTACCGATCCTACAGCGGCCAGCTCGACCTCACTAAGTACAGCAACCTGCGGCTTTTCGTGCACGGCGAGGGCTTCGATCCCGAGCAGGGTGACAGCCTCCGCGTCTTCGTTCGCCTCGGCACCAACGAGGCAATCGACTACTACGAGATCGAGCAGACGGTCTTCCCCTACGATCCGGAGCGCGACGGTGGCAACCCCAACCCCGATAGCCTCTGGCAGACGAACGTGTTCGTCGGGGGCGAGGAGGTCGACCGCAACTCGATCAACATCGTGCTCTCGGCGCTGAACCAGCTCAAGGTAGAGCGCAACAACAACCCTGACGCCAACCCGGTCAACCGGTACCTCGGTGCCGTCGCGCCGCCGGACGCACCGGCCGGAGCCCGGCTGTTCATCCGGGGTAACCCGTCCATCGAGAGCGTCAACACGATCGTGCTCGGCATCCGCAACGTGGGAGCGACGACGCTCAACCCGGAGGTCTGGTTCAACGAGCTGCGCACCGCAGGCTACGACGAAGAGCCAGGCTGGAGCGCCTACGGCACCGTCTCGCTTGACCTCGCTGACCTCGCTACCGTCCGCGCGCGGGTGGAGCGCCAGACGGAGGCCTTCGGTGACCTCTCCAGCGGCCTCGGCGACCGCACCTTTACCGACCGCCAGGCCTACACGCTCAACACTACGGTCAATGCCGACAAGCTGCTGCCGGAGCGCTTCGGCGTGCGGCTGCCGGTCACCGTCAGTCTTCAGCAGAGCACCGCCACGCCGCGCTTCTCCCCCCGGCGAGGTGGTGATATCCGCCTCGACGACCTCATCGAGCAGGCGCAGAACGACCCCAACCTGGACGGGGCCCAGCGCGACTCTCTCGTGGCGCTCTACCGCGAAGAGTCCGAAACGGCGAGCTACACCCGGACCGTCTCGGTGCCCTTCTCGAAGAGCGGATCCCGCTCGCCGTGGCTGCGCTACACGCTCGACGGGCTCTCGGTGTCGTATTCAAACACGCTCTCGGAGCGTCGCAGCCCATCGGAGCGGTTTAACAACAGCCAGAGCTGGAACACGTCGCTGCGCTACCGCCTCCAGCCACGTGGCGTCAAGACAGTGCGGCCCTTCTGGCTGCTTGACGGGGCACCGCTCCTCGGCTTCCTCGCCCAGCTGCAACTCAACCTGCTCCCGCAGTCGTTCTCGTTCCAGTTCGACGCCACGCGGCGTGTTGATGAGAACCAGCAGCGCCTCCCCATCAGCATTGACGAGAGCATCGCGGCAGTGCCCGAGCGTTTCCGCAACGCCATCCGCGAGAACCACGTGTTCACGCACCGGCGCAATCTGGACTTCGCCTACAGCCCGTTCAACTTCCTCGCGCTCGGCTACCGCTCCGACGTCAACCAGACGCTGAGCGCCATCGGCGCAGACCGCACCAACGACACCTTTGTGATCGACTCGACGGG
>JBCDFO010000248.1:0-7451 GCA_039177895.1 Bacteroidota bacterium | reverse complement strand
TGGAAGAGCAGCGGCAGCACGCCCATCCCGACGAGGTTGGAGCGGTGGATGCGCTCGAAGCTCTGCGCCACCACGGCGCGGATGCCGAGCAGGATCGTGCCCTTGGCCGCCCAGTCGCGGCTGGAGCCCATGCCGTAGTCGTTGCCCGCGAAGACGACCAGCGGCGTGCCGTCGGCCTTGTACTTCATGGCGACGTCGTACATGTAGCCCTGCTCGCCCTCGGGGAGGTAGGTGCTGTGGCCGCCCTCGGTGCCCGGCGCCATGCGGTTGCGCAGGCGGATGTTGGCGAACGTGCCGCGCGTCATCACGCGGTCGTTGCCGCGACGGCTACCGAACGAGTTGAAGTCCCTCGGCTTGACGCCGCGTGCTTCGAGGAACGCGCCGGCCGGCTCGCCCTGCGGGATCGCGCCCGCGGGCGAGATGTGGTCGGTCGTGACCGAGTCGCCCACCTTGACGAGCGTCCGCGCGCCGTGGATCGGGGCGATCGTCGGGGCCTCCGGCGTCACGTCGAGGAAGAACGGCGGCTCCTGGATGTAGGTGCTCTCGTCGCTCCAGTCAAACTGCTCGCCGCCGTTGACCGGCATCGCGTTCCAGCGCGGGTTCGAGTTCTCGATGTCGTCGTACTGCTCGGCGAAGTGCTCGGGCTTGACAGCCTGCGCGATCGTGTCGAGAATCTCCTGCTGGCTGGGCCAGATGTCCTTCAGGAAAACATCGTTGCCGTCCGCGTCCTGGCCGAGCGCGTCGTTCTGGAGGTCGATGTCGACCGTCCCGGCGAGCGCGTAGGCGACGACGAGCGGCGGGCTGGCGAGGTAGTTGGCCTTGACGTGGCTGTGAATGCGGCCCTCGAAGTTGCGGTTGCCCGAGAGGACGCCCGCCACGATGAGGTCGCCGTCTTCGATGGCGTTCTGGACGGCGTCCGGCAGCGGCCCCGAGTTGCCGATGCAGGTCGTGCAGCCGTAGCCGACGAGGTCGAAGCCGAGCGCGGCGAGGTCGTCGAGGAGGTCCGCCTCGCGGAGGTACTCTGTCACGACGCGGCTGCCGGGCGCGAGGCTCGTCTTGACGTAGGGCTTCACCGTGAGGCCCTTCTGGCGGGCGTTGCGGGCGAGCAGCCCCGCGCCGAGCATCACGCTCGGGTTGGACGTGTTCGTGCAGGACGTGATCGCCGCAATCGCCACGTCGCCGTGGTGCATGTCGAAGGCACGGCCCTGGTCGTCCGAATAGCGGCCCGTGTTCGCGAGCGCGTCGGGCTTGAGGCCGAAGCCCTGCGGGCTTGCCGGGCGGGTGAGGCTCTCCTTGAACTCGCGCTGCACGTCGGCGAGCACGATGCGGTCCTGCGGGCGCTTCGGCCCCGACATGCTCGGCTGCACGTCGCCGAGGTCGAGCTCGAGCACGGACGCGAACTCGGGGTCGGGCGTGTCGTCGGTGCGGAAGAGGCCCTGCAGCTTCATGTAGCGGCCAACCTTCTCGACGAGCTCCGGCGGGCGGGCCGTGCGCGTGAGGAAGTCGAGCGTCTCCTGGTCGATGGGGAAGAAGCCCATCGTCGCGCCGTACTCGGGGGCCATGTTGGCGATCGTCGCGCGGTCCGGCAGGCTCATCGCCGAGAGGCCCTGGCCGAAGAACTCGACGAACTTGCCGACGACGCCGTGCTTGCGCAGCATCTGCGTGACGGTGAGCGTGAGGTCGGTCGCCGTGACGCCCTCGCGGAGCTGCCCCTTGAGGCGGAAGCCGACGACTTCCGGCATGAGCATGTAGATCGGCTGGCCGAGCATGGCCGCCTCGGCCTCGATGCCGCCGACGCCCCAGCCGAGCACGCCGAGGCCGTTGATCATCGTCGTGTGGCTGTCCGTGCCCACGAGCGTGTCGGGGTAGACGATGGGCAGGCCCTCCGGCGCTTCTTTTTCGAGGACAGCCCCGGCAATGTATTCGAGGTTGACCTGGTGGCAGATGCCGCGCTCAGGCGGGACCACGTAGAAGTTCTCGAACGCGTCCGCGCCCCAGCGGAGGAACTCGTAGCGCTCGCGGTTGCGCTGGAACTCGATGTCGGCGTTGAGCTGCAGCGCCTCCGGGATGCCGAACGTGTCGACCTGGACGGAGTGATCGATGACGAGGTTGACGGGCACGCGCGGGTTGATCTCGGCGGCGTCGGCCCCGTTGCGCGCCATCGCGCTGCGCAGCGCGGCGAGGTCGACCACGGCCGGGACGCCGGTAAAGTCCTGCAGGAGCACGCGGCCGGGCTGGTACGGGATCTCGACCTGCGCCGGGGCCGCCGGGTCGTACGACGCCAGGTTCCGGACGTCGTCCTCGTTGATGAGCCGCCCGTCGAGGCCGCGCAGCGCGCCTTCGAGGAGCACCTTGATCGAGAACGGGAGCCGGTCGATGTTGTAGCCCTGTTCCTTCAGGGCATTCAGGCGGTAGTAGTAGGCCGTGCCTGAGCCGGTGTCGAAGGTGTCGCGGGCACCAAAAGCGTCGTGGGCCATGAGTCGTGGGGTCGGGTCTTCTGGGGGAATTGTGCCGGTAATCTAGCCGTTTGGGCGAATTTTCGCCGGTGAAATTCTAGGCGAAAGAGCAGCGCTGGGCCGTGGGCACCGCCACAGGTATCGACGCCCCACACTGGTCGTGCGGAGTCCGCTTACGCCGCGGGGGAAGTACCGGAAACCGTCCCGGTTGTTGCAGGAGCCGGGTGCCCAAGCGTACCAGCGGCCCGGCTCGCGCAGGGGAAATGGGCCCGCTTTTTGTCGAAGGAGGGCCTACCTGCTCCCCTGCCTCCGGACCGAGGTAAACCTGAAAGGCCACCCTCCCCCCTCGACCGTTTTCTTCATGATGCCGTTCGCCTTCCGTTTCACTCTGCTCGCGCTGAGCCTGGCTGTGCTCGTCCCCGCCGCCGCCGCTCAGCAAGACGTACTCGCCCCCGCCTCCACCCAGCGTGTCGCGCTTACCTCCACCCAGGCTGTGTCTCTGGCGCGCCTCGAAACGCACCCGACCGCCGCGCGCACCACGCTGGTGACGCTGCGCACGGAAGCGCTCACTGCGGAGTCAGCCACGCGCTTCGACCTCGGCCGCGAGATCATCACGCTGCCGCTCGCCACGCTCACGCGCCGCAGCGCCGTCGACGCCTCGTGGGAGGGACGCAGCGCTGACTACCGCACCACGGCCAACCTCGTCCTGCGCCCCGAGGGCGTCACCGGCTCGGTCCGCACGCCGCAGGGGCTCTACCGCCTCCGCCCGCTCGGGGACGGCCTCCACGCGCTCATCGAGGTCGACGAGACCGCGTTCCCGCCTGACCACGACGAGGAAGGCGTTGCCCTCGTTCAGGAGGCGCTCGGCCTCCAGACCGCGCCGTCGGCTCCCGGATCGGCGCACGGTCATCACGGGGACCATGCGCACGGCGACCATGACCACAGCGGGGCTGCCCGCGCAGCGCTGTCGAGCGACGACTCGCTCGGCGTCGTGATCGGCTACACGCCTACCGCCCGGTCCCAGGCCGGAGGCACCGCTTCCATCGAGGCCCTGGCGCAGCTTGCCATCGACGAGACGAACACGGCCTACGCCGCCAGCGGCGTCGTGACGCGCCTCAAACTCGTCCACCTCTACGAGACCACCGACGACAACACGACGAGCTTCAGCACCGACCTGCAGCAATTCACCTACACGTCGGCGCAGAATCCGGCGTTTGCGCCCTACGACGAGATACAGGGCCTCCGCGCCACCCACGGCGGCGACTTCGCGGCACTACTTCGGGGCTCTGGCGGCTCCTGCGGGCTCGGCTGGGTGAACGCCTCCACCGACTTCGCCTACACCGTCACCGCCTGGAACTGCGCGACGGGCAACTACTCCTTCGGCCACGAGCTCGGCCACAACCTCGGCGCGCGGCACAACACGGAGGACGATGACAGCCTGACGCCCTTTGCCTACGGGCATGGCCTGACCGACACGGCCAACGGCTTCCGCACGATCATGGCCTACAACAGCGCGGCGTGCCCGAGTGGCTTCTGCCCGCGCATCCAGCAGTTCTCCTCGCCCAACCAGACCTTCGGCGGCGATGTCACCGGGGACGAGAGCCTGCGCAACGTGGCGCGGGTCTTCAACCAGCGCGCCAACGCCTTCGCCAACTACGAGGGCAGCGCCGTCACCTCCACGCTCAACCTCAGCACGAACGCCATCGACGTGGTGGGCCTCTCGACGGGCCAGACGACGACGGCCTCGGTGGACGTCACCAACACGGGCGCCGGGGTGCTCTACTACAGCGCTGCTACCCGCCTCGACACGAGCGCGACCGGCACCGCGACTTATCGCTACGTCACCAGCAACGATGCGGGCGGCCCGACGGCCAGTTTCACCGACATCTCGAGCACCGGCACCGCCATCACGTTCGCGAACACCAACAACTGCTACAACGGCTCCGCCGGCCCCGACGAGTGCTTCCACACGCTCGCGCTGCCGTTCAGCTTCCCCTACTTCGGGACGAACTACGGCACCGTCTACGTCAACGTGAACGGCTTCCTGGCGCTCAGCAGCGATCTCAGCGGCTCGACCGGGACGGTGCTGCCGCTGCCGACCTACTGGGGCGGCCTCATCGCGCCCTTCTGGGGCAACCAGCTTGCCTGGACCAGCGTCTCGAGCACGATCTACTACCGCGACATGGGGGACGGCCGGTTCATCGTGCAGTGGGACGACATGTACCGCTACGGCTATGCCAGCAACGAGCTCAACACCTACCAGGCCATCCTGCATGCGGACGGGACGATTGAATTCCAGTACGAATCCATGCAAGGCTTCACCAACGACTTCTCCGGCGTGACCGTGGGTCTGGAGAGCGGAGACGGCCTCGCCACGGTGACGCTCGACTACCTCGAGGGCTTCGTCGAGGACAACTTCGCCATCGAGTTCACGCCCGCCTCGGACTGGCTCTCGATCAGCGGCGTGGGCTACGGCGGCGTCGAGAACGGCGGCACGGCGGGCTCCCTCACGGTGGGCCTCGACGCGACCGGCCTCGGCACGGGCACCTACACCGGTGCCGTGACTCTCACGACCACGGCGAGCGACGTGTTCACGACCATCCCGGTCACGCTCAGCGTGCTCGGCACCGACTACACCTTCGCCGACGGCTTCGGCTGGCGCATGCTCGCCGCCCCTGCTGGCGGTACGACCGTAGCCGACCTCGCCGACCAGAACCTCGTCCAGGGCGTACCCGGCTTCTACCCGAGTGCCGCGGCCAACCTCTACACCGGCTACGATGGCACGGGCTTCGTCGAGCCCGCCTCCGCCAACGAGGCCATCACGTCCGGGCAAGGCTTCTTGTGGTACCTCTACGATAACGACTTCGACCCGGACACCAACGACCCGAACGGCAGCGTGAGCGTGGCGCTGCCAATGACGATCTCCTTCAGCGGGACCGAGCCGACGTCGGCGGTCAGCGTTCCGCAGCTTCACGCGGACGGCGACGGCTGGAACCTCCTGGGCAACCCCTTCGCGGGCATGCTGAGCGTCGCCAACATCGGGTCCTGGAGCGGCACGGCCGGACTCCAGAGCACCGTCGGGCAGATGTGGCAGTGCATCCCCGACACGTCGCCCACCGTCGAGTGCGTGGGGAGCTACACCACCACGACGCTGGCGGGCAACGAGATTCCGGTGTGGCAGGGCGTGTTCTACCAGGCCACGACGGCGGGCACGCTCGAGGTGCCGATCTCCGCGCGCGGCACCTCGCAGAGCCGCCAGCAGCAGCCCGCGCTCCTCGCCTTCCACCTCGACGTCACAGACGCCGCGACCGGCGCACGCCGCACCGACCGCGCCGCCGTGCTCGTACTCGACGACGACGCGCTCCCTGAGCAGGATGCCCTCGACGCCGAGAAGCTGTCGCCGCTGACCTACCCGTACGTGGCGCTCGCTTTCGAGGGCACCTCGAAGGACGGCCCGGTGCTGCTCGCGCAGGACGCCCGCCCGCTCACAGCCACGGAGGCGTTCTCGATCCCGCTCGTGCTGGAGACGGCCGGGCTCGCAGGCACGGCGACGCTCACCTGGCCCCAGCAGACGCTCCCCGAGGGCTGGCGTGTCCAGCTGACCGACCGCGTCACTGGCACGACGGTGGACCTCAGGGAGGCCGACGCCTACACCTTCGAGGTAGCCGGGGCGGCGCGCACATCGTCGCAGGCGATCTCAGCGCTGAGCCGCATGGCCGAGGCCGGCGTGTCGCTGCGCGCATCCGACACGCCCCGCTTCGAATTGCACGTGCTGCCGCCTACGGCCACCGCCGCCGACCCGGATGAAGCCCCGCGTGAACTTGCGCTGGCCCCGCCCTACCCCAACCCGACGACCGGGGCGCTGTCGCTCGCCTACTCTCTGCCCAATGCCACCCCGGTGCGCTTGGCCGTCTACGACCTGCTGGGCCGCACGGTAGCCGTCCTCGCGGACGGTGAGCAAGCGGCTGGGACCTGGCAGGCTACCTGGGACGCGTCTACGGCTGCCGCCGGGGTCTACGTCGTGCGCTTCGAAGCCGCCGGGCAGGTCCAGACCCAGAAGGTGACCGTGACCACGCGGTAATCCACCTCGATCCGTGGCCGACTTGGCTCACGGGCTCCGATTCGCACAACAACGCCCCTCAGACGCTGCAGCGTCTGAGGGGCGTTATTGTGCGAATCGGGCGCGGCTGCGCTGTTCAGTCGGACGTTGCACTGACAGGGCGCAGTCCGTTCAGGCAGAGTTCGACGATCAATTCCTCACGGTCGGCGAGGTAGGCGTCCCACTCCTCCTTGCTGGCCCCCACGTAGGCGCGGACCAACCCACCTCCCACGGACGGGAAGAACGTCATCGACACGATGAACGTGGTGAATGCCAGGAGGCTGATCGGCCGGATCTCACCCGCCTCAATGGCCGCGTCCAGCTTCGCCTGCATCGCCTCGCTGCCCACGGGGAACTCGAGGCGGATGGCTTGCCGCCAGCGCTCGGGGTGGTGGTGCAGCTCCGAGAGGATGTAGCCCACGAGGTAGGGATGGTCGTCCATCATCGCGAGGTCCGCCGCGACGAGCGCCCGGAGGAACTCCTCGAAGGGCCCGCTCGACTGCATGGCAGGCTCGAACCTGCGGTAGGTCGTCCGCACTGCGCGCATGAAGACCGCTTCGGCGAGGCGTTCCTTGCTGCGGAAGTAGTAGTGCAGCATCGACTTGTTGACGCCCGCCTCGTTGGCAATCTCCTGCATGCGGGCCCCGTCGGTGCCGCTGCGCAGGAAGACGCGCTGGGCGGCATCGAGGATGTTGGCCTCGGCCGCGTCCTCCTCGGGGTTGACCGGCGCGCCAGGCAGAGCCGGCGGCAGGTCGGGCATCGTCGGGTTCGAGTCGGGTGCAGACATGGACTTCGGGGGAGGGCAGGGTGACCTGAACGCTACGGGCACACGGATGCATCGCGGGCCCCTCAGGATACCGCCCGGAGGCTCTGACGTTCGGCTGTCCGGGGATCGC
>JBCDFO010000247.1:0-7470 GCA_039177895.1 Bacteroidota bacterium | reverse complement strand
GTTCGAGAGGCCGCGCCCCTTGTCGCCGGGCGGAAACATCGCCGCGAAGGGCCGCGCAACGGCGTGCCGCTCAGGGATGGCGACCGCGAAGTAGTCGTAGATGCCGATGCCGAAGAGGAAGTCGGGGTTGTCCGGGGCCTGCTCGTTGACGCGGAGGACGTAGCGGAGGGCACGTTGGCCGTCGCGGGCGGCCTTCAGGTAGGAGCGGCGGTTCGAGTGGTGACGTCCCCGGAAGCCGAGCGCCGCGCCCTTGAAGAAGAGCGCGTCCAGGTTGTCACGGTCGCGGCGGAGAACCCGGTCCGCGCGGTCGATGGTGCGGTCCATCGCGGCGAGGAAGGCGTCGTCGTGCTCGGTCGAGCCGAGGTCGGCGAGGATGCGCCACCACGGCACGAGGCCCTCGAGGAAGGGCACGACCGGATGGTCGGGATGGCGCTCCGCGAGGAAGGCGAACGTGCCCGCGGCCTCGTCGTAGCGCATGTCGTAGAGCTCAGCGAGGCCCCGCTTGGCGTAGGCTTTGAAGAGGCCGTCCTCCAGCAGTGGGCGCTCCTGCGCCTGCGCCATCGGCGGCGCGGCGAGCCCCACGAGGAGCACGCAAACCAGGGCCAGCAGGGGCACGAAACGACGGAGCATGGCGTCAGGTGGAGCGAGGCGGAGGTGGTACAGGAGGTCCATTCGGCTGTTCCTCCCGCTGGAGGCGATGCCGTTCGCGGGGAGCGGGCATGGCAACGCCGCCTCCGTTACGGCGGAGGCGGCGCAGAAGGCCGATGGAGCAACAGCGGCGAGAGGGGTCGCCGGCGCGCACGGCTCGGTCCTTCAACCGGGGCGAGCTACCGTGCGGCTCGGGCGTACACTCGGTTCGTGGGCACGGCATCGAGGTCGAGCGCGCGGGCCACGGCGGCGTAGTCGGACGTGTCGGTGACCGGGTCGAGCAGGTCCTTACCCGGGATCAGGACGACCCGGACATTGAGCCTGCCCTGCTCTTCCCAATTCAGCGGGGCTGAGGCGAAGAGTTCGAGCGTGAAGCGGTCGATTTCGTAGGAGTAGGTATAGGTAATTGTGTAGTCGAGTTCGCCGTTCTCGTCGGTCTCGCCGAACGTCAGCGGGAGCGCAACCCACGTGATCTCACCATCCTCCTCGCGCAGCGCAGCGCCGTCCACGTACGCGAGCACGACGCCAAACTCGACGATGTCCTCGTCGAGTTGGTCCACTTCGACGATGGCGCGCGCGTTGAACCCACCCTGGTCCACGAAGAGGTCGCGGCCTTCGAAGGCGAAGGTGAAGCTGCGCACCTCGGCGTCACGACCATCGAAGCCGGGGGGGCCCGGCGGGCCGACCTCGCCGTTGACGGAGTAATCGCAGCCGACGGCGAATGCGAGGACGGGGAGCAGGAGCAGGGGACGAAGCGAACGAAGCAAGGGCATAACAGTCGGGAGCTGGGGGCCGGTAGCAATGGGGTGGCTCTTCAACTCTCCAAGCCGCCCAGCCCGTAGCCGAGGTAACGCGGGTCCGAATGCCTGGGGCACCACACGACGCACGTATCCGCTTCCAGCAGGTACCACGCACAGCCGCCTGCTGCTTTTTTAACACGCGAGGTAACTCTCGTTGGACGGCCCCGTACGGCGCCCTCGTCTTCCCGCTTTGCATCGGTCAGCCGCCTCCCTGCTTCCTCCGTACGCACGTGCTCCGCTGCGCCTTCCTCGGTCTCTTCCTCCATGCCTGACTCTCTCCCCCGCCTTGCCGTCGCCACCCTCTTGGTGCTCCTCGGCGCATGCAGCGGGACCTCACACGTGGACCGCCGCGCACCCCCGACGCATGAGGACATCCCATCGATCTCAGCCGAGCGGGCCGTTGCATTGGACCAAGCCTTGGCCGATGTGGTAACGCGGCACCAGGTCAACACGGCGGCCGTCGCCGTGATCAAAGACGGGGCGGTCGTCTGGCAAGGCCACTACGGGCAGCAAGCGCCAGGCGTCCCGGCTTCCGAGCATACCCTGTACAACGTCGCGTCACTCACCAAGACAGTGACGGCGGAGACCGTCCTGCGGCTGGCGGCTGCAGGCCACGTGTCGCTGGACGAGCCGATGTCCGCTCACTGGATCGATCCCGATCTGCAGGACGACCCGCGTCACCGGCAACTGACGCCCCGCATGGCCCTGTCGCACACCACCGGGTTCATGAACTGGCGGTTCTTCGCCGACGACGGGAAGCTGGCCTTTATCAACGACCCAGGCAAGGCATACGGCTATTCCGGCGAAGGCTTCAACTACCTCGCGCGCTTTGTCGAGGGCAAGCTCGGCGAGCCGTTCGAGGACGTGGCTCGGCGCTATGTGTTCGAGCCCTCCAGTGTGAGCGATGCGTCGATGGATGCGTCAATGCACGTCAACCCCGGCCTCTTCCCACGCATAGCGCAGACGCTAGATGCAGAGGGGGACTTTCCGGGGCACTACTGCAGGCCGGAAGGCTGGTGCCGAGAGAGCGGCAGTTTCTCAGCCGCAGGCGACCTGGTGATTACCCTCGCGGACTACACGCGATTTCTAATCCAGTCCATGCGCGGGGCCGGCTTGACTCCGGAGCTCAAGGCCGACCGCAACACGCTGCATTCCACCAAGCCTCCCATCGATTGCGGCCCGGTGCCCGAGGCGCGCTGCCCGATCCGCACCGGGTATGCCCTCGGGTGGCACGTCACCGAGTTGGAGGACGGCAAGACGATAGGTCACCTCGGCTCGGATTGGTCCATGGTGACGATGGCGTACTACTACGAAGGGAGCCGGGACGGCCTCGTCGTGCTGTTCAACGCGCCCAACCGCGCCGGGATTACCGCCATGGTGGACGCGCTTCGGCTGCTTGACCCCGACTCGCCGGAGTTGCACGGCTATATCGCGCGCCGAGCTCGGGCCGGAGGCTGACGCGACCGATACCCGAGACCGCGTATCCCGGAGACTGGCTCAGTGCGAACACACCGGCTACCGCGTCCGGTGCTCCACCTCGCCGTCGTCGTGCCCGATCAGCACGTCGGTGGCCAGCCCGAGGAAGAGCCCGTGGTCGAGCACACCAGGCAAGGCGAGAAGCGCCTGATCGAGCGCGGTGGGATCGGCGACGCCGTAGGCGAACGTTGCGTCGAGGACCCAGAGGCCCTGGTCGGTCACGACGGGGCCGTCCTTCTGCTGGCCCGCGCGGAGGCGCACCGAGGCCCCGAATCGTTCGAGCGCCTGCACCACCGGCGCGACCGCCATCGGCACGACCTCGATGGGCACGGGCATCTTCGTCCCGAGCCGCTCCACTTCCTTCGACGGGTCGATGAGCACCACGAACCGATCCGCGAGCGCGGCGACGACCTTCTCGCGCGTGTGCGCCGCCCCGCGCCCCTTGATGAGATTGAGGGCCGCGTCCACTTCGTCGGCCCCATCGAGGGCCAGGTCGAGGGCGAGGCCGTTGGGCCCGTCGAGGTCGTCAAGCGTGGCGAGCGGGACGCCGTGCTGACGCGCGAGCCGCTCCGCCGCGAACGAGGTGGGGGTGCCGATCATACGCAGGCCGTCCTGCTGCACACGCCGCCCGAGCTCGGCGATGGCGAAGGCGGTCGTGGAGCCCGTGCCGAGGCCGACGCGCATGCCGTCTTCGACGAGGGCGGCGGCGGCTTCGCCAGCGATGCGTTTGGCTTCGGCGGACATGGGTTGGGTCGTGGGTCGTGGGTCGTGGGTCGTGGGTCGTGGGTCGAAAGGTGCACGGCAGATCGCAGCAGAGTCAAGCCTGGTCCGCGAAGCGGGTGGGAAGAGCGGCTGGTGTGCGAAACGAGCGCTCGGCCTCCCCGTTTCTCCGTTTCCGTGACTCTCCGTCTTGCCTCCTGCGCTCATGCTCCGCGTCCTCTCTGCGCTTTCGCTTGCGTTCCTGCTCACCGCGTGCCAGCAGGACGGCCCCGCCGACGACTCCGGCCTCGGCGTGATGGACGACCTCTCGGACGCCTCCTTCGCGCTCGTGGACCAGGACGGTGCCGCGGTGGACTTCCCCTCCGACTTCGAGGGCGAGCCCGTCGTGCTGGGCTTCATCTACACCTTCTGCCCCGACATCTGCCCGGCCACGACGGCCAACATGAAGGAGATCCGCCGTCAGCTCGGCAACCCG
This sequence comes from Bacteroidota bacterium, assembly GCA_039177895.1. GTDB lineage: Bacteria > Bacteroidota > Rhodothermia > Rhodothermales > Rubricoccaceae > JBCBEX01. The sequence goes on along the minus strand of JBCDFO010000247.1, from coordinate 3,351 downwards.
AACGATGTGACGTTCCTCACGGTGACGTTCGACCCCGAGCGCGACACGCCGAGCGTGATGGGCGACTACGCCCGCGCCTACGACCTCGAGGACACCGACTGGCGCTTCCTCACCGGCGAGCCTGCCGAGATCAGCCGCCTCATGGAACGCATGCGCGTCCGCGTTGAGCGCTCCGACTCAACCGTGAGCGACGACGGGACGGTGTTCTACTTCGTGAACCACACCGACCAGATCTCGCTCATCGACGAGGACGAGCGGCTGCGGTTCAACTACGGCGGCAGTAACACCCCGCCGGAGATCATCGTCGAGGACACGAACGCACTCCGCTGAGCAGCCCCTCCTCGTAGCTTCTGATTCTTCCTCCTCTCCCCTTCCGCGGCGTTGCCGTCTACCCCATGCGCTTCACGCTACTCGCCCTCGCCCTGATCGTCACCGCTTGCACGCAGCCTGAGCCTCCGGCTGAGCCTGATCCTGAGCCTGCAGCGGATACGCCGCTCACCGTGGAGAATGCCTGGGCGCGGCCTGCGGCGGCCGGAGGCAATTCCGCGCTCTACGTCACGCTGAAGGGCGGCTCCGCTGCCGACACGCTCCTGAGCGCCGAGAGCGCCGCCGTCAACGTCGTCGAGGTCCACGAGTCGTTCCAGACCGAGACGGGCACGATGGGCATGCGCCCCGTCGAGATGATCGCGGTGCCCGCTGGCGAGACGGTGGCGCTGGAGCCCGGCGGCTTCCACGTCATGCTGATCGACGCCACGGCCGACCTCGTGACGGGCGAGCAGGTCGCGGCCGTGCTCAACTTCGCGCAGACTGGGCCGGTGTCGATCATGGCCCCGATCTCGGAAACCGCCCCCGCAGGCATGATGGCCGAGATGGACGGCGACGATATGGACAGCGGCGAGGACGCCACGGAGTAACCTGGCCCAGAGCGCGATGGACTGGCTGCTCGCAGGCTTCGTGTTCGGCTTTGTCGGCAGCGTCCACTGCGTCGGGATGTGCGGTCCGCTGGCGCTGGCGCTGCCGGGCGCAGCGGCGGCGCGCGTCCGGTTCATCGTAGGCCGCATGCTCTACAACCTCGGGCGCGCGACGACCTACGCGGGCCTCGGTGCCGGGCTCGGTGCCCTGGGTGCGGTGGTGACGCTCGCGGGCTGGCAGCGCTGGCTCGCGTTCGGCCTCGGTGTCGTGCTGGTGCTGCTTGCTTTCGTTCCGGTGCTACGCCGGCGGCTCGGCCGCGTGGAGGGCGTGACGGCGCGGTGGCTGGGGCCGCTGCTTGCCCGCGTGGGCCCGCTGTACCAACGCGGCGGCCTCGCGGCGCTCTTCGCGGTGGGGCTTGTGAACGGCCTGCTCCCGTGCGGCTTCGTCTACGCCGCGCTCGCGACGGCCATCGCCTCGGGGACCGTCCAGGGCGGCGCGGGCTTCATGGCGGCGTTCGGCCTCGGCACGCTCCCGGCGATGCTGGCGCTAAGCCTCGCTGGGCGGCGCATGAGTACCCGCTGGCGGACGCGCCTGGCACAGTGGGCTCCGCTCGGCCTGGCCGTGGTCGGCGTGCTGCTCATCCTGCGGGGCCTCTCGCTCGGCCTCTTCCTCAGCCCCGACGTGCGGATGGCGCTCTTCACGCCGGAGGTCTGTCGGTTCCTCCCGTTCGTGGACCCCGTGCGGTGAGGTCGTGGGTCGTGGGTCGTGGGTCGAAGAAGCAGATGGCTTGTTGTAGCGCTGGCAAACGAATACCCTGTGCTTCGTCGCTGCACCGTCTTCCCGGTCCTCAGTTGCAGCAGGCTCAGCGGCGGAGCGCAGCGGTCTCCTCTGTAGCGTCTTGTTCTGGCGTCTCTTCGGCATCGCCCCCGTCGAGTTGGGCGCGGGCGGCGGCTACGCGACGGTCGAGCGCCTCGTAGTCCACCATGCCCTCCCAGAAATCGAGGAGGTTGCCGTCGCCGTCGTAGACGAACGAGGCCGGGATGCCGCCGGACCAGCGCGGGTGCATGTCGCGCAGGAAGGTGGTCGTGCCGGGGGCCTTGATGTAGGTCACACCCTCCACCTCCTGTTCCTTCAGGAACGCGATGGCCTCCGGGACCTCGCCCTCGTAGTCCATGCTCAGGAAGCGGACGACGACTCCATCGGCGGCCTTGCGGCGGCCGAACTCGGTGAACTCGGGAAACTCGTACCGGCACGGCAGACACCACGTCGCCCACGCGTTGAGCACCACGATCTCCGCGTCGAGCGCAGCGAGCTCGGCTTGCAGTTCCGCCGCGTTCACCGAGCGCAGATCCGGGTCACCGGGCGCGACGCTGTTATCCGCGCAGCCGATAGTGAGCAGAAGAAGGGTGAGAACTGGGAACAAACGCAGCATGCCGATTCAGCAAGAGAGCGGTGTAAGCTCCCCTCCCCCGCCTGCGCGAGGGCAAGCTCTGGAAAGGAGGGGCTGGGGGTGGTCGATCATCGGGCAGCGAGGTGACGTGGGCGCTAAGCGAGTCTACCCCCTCCCGCTTCGCGGACTCCCCCTGTCTAGGGGGAGAGCTGCTAAGGTTTCTCTCAATTCCCGCCTGCACACCCCGTTCCATCCAGGATTGAACGCAGGCCGTTCTCATCGGGAATCCGCAGGACCGGGTAGAGGCCACCTTCCTGGAGCGCGTCGCCGAGGACGTTCCAGGCAACCGCGCCGTCGTCGGAGCGCGGCTCCAGGATGGTGAAGGCCAGGCGGGCGAGTGGCTGCGTCATCGGCACGACGACGCCCGCGACCGGGCCTGCGACGGGCTCCCAGGTGCCGGTGATCTCGGTGATGTCGCGCTGCTGGAACGTGCCCAGCACCTTCACTGAGTCGATGCGGAAGGCTTCAGCGGGGCCGCAGAAGCCCTCGCGCGGGATGCCCCACGTGATGCCGTGCGCGTCGAGGAGGTCGATGAGCGCCTGGTTGTCGCGCGGGAAGACGTAGGCCGCAGGCATCGTGTTCGTCTCCGTCGCCTCGAAGCGGGTGAAGGCGGGCATGACCTCCGGCGTCACCACGTCGAGGCGGCTCCGCATCGGCTCGCCGGTGGTGGGGTGCGGAATCTCTTCGGTGTCGCCCATGAGGATGGTCGTGTCGCCCTCGCTCACGTGCCGGATGCGCAGCGCAAACGGCTCGCCTCGAAGCGCGCCCCGCTCGGCCTCCGCGTCGAGGCTGTCGGTGAGCGCCTGGATGCGGTCGCCGTGGGCCACCACCGCGTCGGCGATGGCCGTCACGAACGCGAGCGATGCCTCGACGCGGTCCTCGAACGTCGCGTAGCTGTACGCCTCGCTCAGAATCCCGATGCGGTTGCGGAGGCCGACGTAGTTCGTCGAGAAGCGCGGGCGGCCGTCGAAGGTGTACCACCCGCGCGG
>JBCDFO010000246.1:0-7473 GCA_039177895.1 Bacteroidota bacterium | reverse complement strand
AGCGACACCACGTTGATGCGGAAGAAGAGGTCCTTGCGGAACTCCTTCTCGGCGATGCGCTCCTCCAGGGCCGCGTTCGTGGCGCAGATGATGCGCGTGGACACCTTGATGTCGTCCACCCCGCCGAGGCGGCGGAACGTGCGGCTCTCCAGGAAGCTGAGCAGCTTCGCCTGCAGCGGGAGGCTCATCGAGTCGATCTCGTCGAGGAAGAGCGTGCCGCCGTCGGCGATCTCTAGGAGGCCCGGCTTGGCGGCGCGGGCGTCGGTGAACGCGCCCTTCTCGTAGCCAAACAGCTCCGATTCGAGGAGGTTGTCCGGCAGCGCCGCGCAGTTGATCTCCACGAAGCGGCCCCCGCTCCAGCGCGAGGTGTAGTGGATCGTCTTCGCGATGAGGTTCTTCCCCGTCCCCGTCTCCCCGCGCACGAGCACGATGGTGTTGGGGATGTCCTTCAGCATGTCGATCGTGTCGCGCACGCGCTGGATCTCATCGGACTTGCCGAGGATCTTGTTCGCCGCGTGCTTCTTGCGGCGCTGCGTGCGGATCTCCTTCAGCTCCTGCTTGTCGCCGTAGAGGTCGAGCGCTTTCGCGAGGAGGGCGCGCATCTCTTCGAGGTTGACCGGCTTCGAGAGGTAGTGGAACGCGCCGAGCCGCATCGCCTCGACGGCCGTCGTGACCGACTGCTGCGCGGTGATGATGATGACCGGCAGCGCGAGGTTGCGCTCGCGGAGTTCGTCGAGCAGCTTGATGCCGGAGATGTCCGGCATGTGGAGGTCGGCGAGGATGAGGTCCGGCACCTTGCCGTCGTCGATCTCGTCGAGCACCACGGAGGCGCTGGTGAAGGCGTGGGCGTCGTAGCCGTCGCGGTTGAGGACCGTGGCGAAGAGTTCGCCGATCTTGGGGTCATCGTCCACGATGAAGATGCGCTTCTTGCTCATGGGAGCGGAGGGCTGCTCGTTAGAAGGGTTGGGTGTGGACGGTGAGCGAGTGTGGGGCTGGTGCGGGCCAGGCTCAGGACGCGGCTAGGCGTCAGGGCGCAGCACGCGCAGCGCGTCCGGCTCGATGGTGGCAGTAAGCCGGACGGCGCTGGTGGAAAGGAGTTCGCCGTCGGCATGGACCGGCAGCGGCGTGTCGGAGTCGAGCGTCATCGAGGTGAGCCGCGTGAGCGTCACCTCGTCGGCGCCGATGTGGGCCCCGCGCATGGCACGCGGGAGCAGTTGGATCGCGCGGCCCGCCGTGATGCCGCGCAGGAGGCAGGCATCGAGAAGGCCGTCGTCGGGCAGGGCGTCGGGCGTGAGGCGGAAGCCCCCGCCGACGGAGAACCCGACGCCAAGCGACAGGAGGAAGAAAGGCCCCTCGAACCAGGACGTAAGCGACGGCTCAGCCTCGTGTCCTGCGGGAATGGCTGGCGCGGCCTCGGAGATACCAATGCGTACGGGCGGATTGCTCCAGGTGCGGAGGCCTTTGAAGATGGCCGCGAGGTAGGCCGCCTGCCCGGGTAGACGCTTATAGTGCTCGGCCAGGCTGGCCGCGTAGGCGTCGAAGCCGGTGCCGAGGGCATTCGTGAAGAGGGAGGCGTGCTCGCTGCCGTCGGCGTTGGTCCAAGATACGCGCCCGATGTCGGTGGCGCGCGGGCTCAAAAACGGGAGCAGCCGCGCAGCTGCGTCTAGTTTCGTGGGCAATCCGAGCGAGCGGGCGTAGTCGTTGCCGGTCCCCGCAGGGACGACGCCGAGCGCGGCCTCGGTGCCGAGCACGCCGGCGGCGGCTTCCTGCACGGTGCCGTCGCCGCCCACCGCGACGACGTGGTAGCCCTCGGCTGCAGCTTCGCGCGCAAGGTCCGTTGCGTGGCCCGCTGCCTGCGTTTCCCGTACCACGTACGCCATACCCGCCGCCTGAGCGGTGGCTTCGAGGCGACCACGCAGCCGTTTCGCACGGCCGTTGGCAGCGGCAGGGTTGAGGAGGAAGCAGTACGGCATGGGAGGGGATGACCGCAGTCGCAGGCGCGAGGGGCCGCGCGAGGTGGCTACGACAGCACAGCGGTTACATAATGTAAGGTCTTAAATCGGTGAAAATGAAATCACGTCTCAATTTTTTTCCAATCGAGTGGGCAGTAGCGTCCAAACGAGCATACAGACTCGATTCCGGCGTCTACGTTTCCCGCGCCGAGAGCGTACGTCGCCTCCTCGATGACCCGTGTGACTGAGGGTACCTTGCGGCTTCGCTTTCACTGCTTCGCTCCTCCCTCGTGTCCCAGTACGCCCGCATTGCTGCGCTCTCGCTGCTGACTGTCGCATTCGGCATCGCCGCGTCTGGCGCCGAGGCGCTGATGGCGGAGCTATGAGCCGCGGTCTGGGATTGGGACTGGCGCTCGGCCTGAGCCTCGCCGGGGCGCTCGTGGCCGGGCTGCTCTTCGGCAGCGTGCGCCTCGCGCCGGGCGTCGTCCTCGATGCCATCATGGCACGGCTGACCGGGAACGAGCCGGTAGACCTGACCGCTTCGACCATCGTGTGGGCGCTCCGGATGCCGCGGGTGCTGCTGGCGCTCGTCGTCGGCGGCGGGCTGGCAGTCGTGGGCGTGGGGATGCAGGCACTCGTGCGGAACCCGCTTGCAGAACCTTACCTCCTCGGCGTGTCGAGCGGCGCGAGCGCGGGGGCGTCGCTGTTCTACCTCGGCTTCCTCCCGCCTGTCCTCAGCACGGCGCTCAGCCTCCCGCTGGCGGCCTTCTTCGGCGCGCTCTTCGCGATGGTGCTCGTCGTCCTCGTCGCGCGTGAGGGAAACCACCTCCCGACGGCGCGGCTCCTGCTCGCGGGCGTGGCGCTCTCGGCGCTCTTTGCGTCCGTGACGGCGTTCGTGACGTTCGCTTCCCCTGACGCTGACCGGATGCGCGCGGTGCTCTTCTGGCTGCTCGGCTCGTTCGCGGGCGCGCAGTGGGCGTCGCTCTGGCTCCCGCTCACGGTCGCGCTCGGAGGCAGCGCGTTGCTCTGGCTGGTAGCCCGTCCGCTGGACGCGCTCCTTACCGGTGAGGACGCGGCGCGCGCCCTCGGCGTGCCGGTCGAGGGGCTCAAGTGGGGGCTCATCGGGTGGAGCGCGCTCGTGACGGGCGTGCTGGTGGCTGCAGCGGGCGTAGTCGGCTTCGTCGGACTGATCGTGCCCCACGCGGTGCGCTTCGTGGTCGGCGTGAGCCACCGGCGCGTGGTGCCCGTCGCGTTCGTGGCGGGCGGAGCGTTCCTCATCCTCGCCGACCTGGCAGCGCGTACCGTGCTCGCGAATCGCGAGTTGCCCGTCGGCGTCCTGACGGCCCTCTGCGGCGTCCCGTTCTTCCTGGTACTGCTGCGCCGCTCGACGTCGGGTACGTCCGCGCCCTGATTCAACGGCTCACCTCCCTCCCCTTGTGCCTGACCGCTCTGCCCGCTCCTCGCCGATGATGCACGAGGCACTGCGTCGCGATAGGCCCCTGTCGCCCAATCGGCGACGCGGCGAGGGCATCGATCGCCCGGTGCCACCGCCCGACCCTCGTCTTCGGTCGCGGCGGCGGCGGCGGCGGCTCTCATGGGTAGCTCTGGTGGTCACCCTCCTCCTGGCAGCAGGCGGCTGGGCTACGCTCGACATCCGCGCTGACGTGGCCCTCGCCCTCGAACGCGCCGACGCACAGCTTCGCACCGAGGCGTTGGCGCTAGCGTCGATCCTGCCGCTGAGCGACCGCGAGATTGCGCTACTCCGTCGTTCCCGGAATGCCGTGCATGTGGACTACGCCCGTTCCCTGGGCATAGCCCCGCCTGTTGATCGCACTGCGCTCGAAGCCCGCCCCGTGAGTGACTCGCTTGTCACCCTGCGCTCGAACGACCGGTTCCTGGTCTCGCGGATGCGTTACGGGGTGCCCGCCGTCACGCCCGACGCCGCCGTTGCGCTCGATAGCATCGTGACCCGCTTTGCTGCCCGTCTCAACGCGCGGGGTGCCCCGGCCCATCGCCTCCTCGTCACGTCGGCGCTGCGCACCACCGACGACCAACGCCGTCTCGGCCAGGTGAATAGCAACGCCACTCGGGGACGCTCTAGCCACGAGTACGGCACGACGTTCGACCTCACTTACGCACGATTTCGAGCGACCCCGCTGCCCGACTCGCTACCCGAGCTCGCCGGACTCGGCTGGACGCGGCGCTTCGCCGAGCCGATCGTTCGCGAGCGCCTCCAGGACGCGCGACTGGGCTTTGCCTCCCGCTATACCGACGAACTAGCAGCCGAGTTGGGCCGGGTGCTGATTGCGTTGGAAGACGAGGGCATCCTCGTGGTCGTTCGCGAACGCAGGCAGCCCGTCTACCACGTCACGGTCGCGCAACGCCTTGGTAACCGCGTCGAGTAACCGCATACGGTAGCTATAACTGCTTCTTAGAAACCGAATAGTAACCTTGTCAAAAAGCTCTCCCCCTGGACAGGGGGAGTCCGCGAAGCGGGAGGGGGTAGACTTGCCGAGCAAAAAGCGGACGCGTGCCTTGCCGTTCGACCACCCCCAGCCCCTCCTGTCCAGGAGGGGAGTTGGCTTGCGCTCTACCAAACAGCTTCTTATTCCTGTTGCCTTTCCTCGTACGGCCACATCGCGATCTCGAACGATCCGACGCGGTCAGTTGGCCGACCTCGGCCGACGAGGAGTTCAACCGCGCCGGCCCCGACCTCGATATGCGCTGCCTCGCTCTTGTTTCCCGGATTCCCGACGCGCAGGATAGCTGACTTGAGCTCCACAACGACAGACTCACGGCCTTCCCAGACGCGGCGCTGCAGGTAGTCCCACCGTTTCCGTTGCCACATGGTGACGGCGACAACCACCTCAGCACACGGCTCGGAGAGGTACAAGCTCACGCCGTGTTTGTATGCTTCAAACCAGGGACCTCGCTGAGACAAGTGCCCCAGCGGCATGCGTCCAACCTCGGCGTCTGCCATGACTACTACGGTGCCGATGGGCTTGAAGCGGACCAGCCGAAAGCCGTCTTCCATGAATGGATGCGTGCCTCTATTTCGTGATGCTGCGTGTTTCTCGCTGAATCTAGGCTCAGCGGCGTCGTTCGAGCGTATGCGCATGCGCTATGCCTGACCTCTCACGCCTCGACGATCACGACGCCGCGCTCTACGGGAAGGACCCCGCCGAGGGCCTCGTTGCCCTGCACGTCGTCCGCGACCGCTCGGGGCGGGAGGCGATCCCAGCACGGATGCGGCTCTACTGGCGGCGCGGCTTCGATCAGCCAGGGGGCGGGACGGTTGAGACGGAGGACGTGCCGTTCTACCCGTTCCTCCTCATCCACGACGCGGAGCTGCTGCGCGGCTTCGGGCGTGACCGCTTCCGCTACCAGCGCCTCGACGAATCAGTGAAGGTGGAGCAAGACCGGGGCGGGCAGGCCTACTTCCGCGATCTCGTCGTCTTCACCTCGGTCCGCGACTACTGGGACGCCGTCCGGCATGTCGAGCGCGTCACCGACACGGAGAAGCGCCGTCCGGACGAGATTTATTTCGCAGGATCGCCGGAACAGGTCTACCTCATGCAGACTGGCCGGACGCTCTTCAAGGGCATGGCCTTCGAGCACGTCCACCGGCTGCAGCTCGACATCGAGGTCTACGCACCGGAGGGCTTCCCGCAGCCCGAGCGGCCCGAGCACGCTGTCATCATCGTCGCGCTGAGCGACAACCGGGGCTGGTCGCGGCTGCTCCATGCACGCGACACCTCCGAGAAAGCACTCCTCGAAGAGACGGTCCGCCTGATCCAAGAGCGCGACCCGGACGTGATCGAGGGGCACAACATCTATGGCTTCGACTTTGACTACCTCCTGAAGCGCTGCCAACTGCACGGCGTCCCGTTCGCCATCGGCCGCGACGGCTCGGTGCCTCGGCAATTCCCGAGTTCGATGCGTTTTGCGGAGCGGATGGTCGACTTTCCCGCGCTCGACATCGCCGGGCGGCACGTCGTCGACACGCTCTTCCAGGTGATGAGCTTCGACGTGTTCAAGCGCGACCTGCCCGGCTACGGCCTCAAGGTTGCGGCGAAGTATTTCGGCTTCGCAGACGAGACGCGCACCTACGTCGAGGGCAGCGACATCGCGCGGGTGTGGGACGAAGACCCGGCGCGGCTTCTGGACTATGCGCTCGACGACGTGGTGGAGACGGAGCGGCTGGCGCGGCACCTCTCGGGGAGCACGTTCTACCTCACGCAGATGGTGCCGATGCCCTACGGCCAGACGGCCCGCACCGGCCCCGCGAGCAAGATCGAGGCGCTGTTCGTGCGCGAGTACCTCCGCCAGCGGCAGGCCCTCCCCCGCGCGGCATGGGGCAGCCAGACCATCGGCGGCTACACCGATGTGTTCGTCACAGGCGTCGTCGGGCCCGTGGTTTATGCCGATGTCGAGAGCCTGTACCCGAGCATCATGTTGCAGTACGACGTCCGCCCGAAGGACGACGCGCTCGGTGTTTTTCCTGATTTGCTCCGCAAGCTGACCGACCTCCGCTTCGAGACGAAGTCCGCGATGAAGGCGACGGACGACGCGGACGCGCGCGCCGAGTTGGACGCCCGGCAGACGGCGTACAAGAACATCATCAACTGCTTCAGCGCCGACACAGAAATCGTGACGGTGGACGGCATCAAGCCCATCACGGATGTCAAGGTTGGCGACCTCGTGCATGCGCTGAATCCGGCGACGCTGGAGGCGGAGATCAAGCCCGTCACTGCGGTCTACGAACAACACTATCGCGGCCCGATGGTGTCGATTCAGAATCGCTTCACGGACTTTCTCGTGACACCGGAGCATCGCTTTCTCACGGCTCGCTTCAAGCCTGGGGGGTCCTATGGCTCCTACACGTGGGAGACGGCCTCCGCCCTGTTCGACGACCGTGTACCCCGCAAGCTTCCACCCCTGGCGCCGTTCCCACCCGTGTCTGCCCCCGATCTCCACGTGAGTGTAGCGGCGCTGTGCGAGCGATACGGCATCATCTACAAACGTGGGCCGCGTGGCATCAAAGAGCTACGGCAGCAAGCCCGGTGGCAACCCAACGACTTCGCCCTAGACGACTGGCTCGCGCTCCTCGGCTGGTATGTCACCGAAGGGAGTCTCTATCGAAGTACGCCCAAGGTGGACGCGAACGGCAACGTCCGGGGGGAGAGCTATGTCATTTCTCTCGCCCAGAAGCAAGAGGCCGGATGTGCAGCCATCGAGGCGCTCCTTCAGCGCACGGGCATCGCGTACTCGACCTCCGTAAACGGTTTTTCGTTCTGTTCGCGGGTGTTCCACGAGGTCCTAGACGCCGAGTGCGGGTCTGGCTCGTTTGAGAAACGACTACCCGACTGGGTCTTCCACCTCCCGCCCGCTCACCTTCACGTACTCTTTGACACCCTCATGGCGGGCGACGGCAACGCCACCGGGATGCGCTACACGACGGGCAGCGCGCAGCTTGCACGCGACTTCGTCAGACTGTGCCTCCACCTTGGTCGCCGCGCGT
>JBCDFO010000245.1:0-7480 GCA_039177895.1 Bacteroidota bacterium | reverse complement strand
CTGATAGACGCCGGGCATCGATGCGATCTCGTCCCGGCGCCCCGTCCCTGCCTTAACAAACAGCGGCAGGATGAAGTCAGCCGGAGCCAAGCGCGTCTCGCGGGCCAGGCGGCGCACGGCGGCGTTCGTCCGGAGGCGCTGCGGCTGTTGCCGGGCAGCGGTCCTTGTCACAGGTGCGTCGGTTGATAAAGTGATCGATTCCATGGAGGGGCGGCGAGATAGATCAGGCAAAAAGTCGGATCAGGCAAAGAGGCGCACGAGCGCGTCGGTCAGCCCAGCGAGGGTCGACGGGTCGGCGGTGACGGTGGCAGCCAACCCGTAGCGCTGGAGTTCGTTTGCGGTGACCGGACCGATCGCGACGAGCGCGGCGGTACCGAGGCTCGGGGCGAGGTCAGGGGGGGCGGAGCGGTCACTGTCGGAGACGAGCGGGTCCAGAAAGCCGCGTACCGTCGAAGGCGACGTGAACGTGACCGCGTCGGGCTGAGCGTCAAGCGCACGTCTTGTTGTCAACGGCGAGGCCCCCACCGCGGTTCGATACGCGACGGCATCCGTCACCGAGGCACCGCGCGCGCGCAAGCGCTCCGCGACGGCCCGGCGGGCGATGTCGGAGCGCAGCAGCACCACACGGTCGCCCGCGACGAGGGGCAGTTCGTCTGCGAAGGCATCGCCGGACGACGCGCTGGGCATGAAGTCGGCATGCACGCCGTGCTCGGCGAGGGCGTCGGCCGTACCGGGGCCGACCGCAGCGATGCCGACGCCGTCGGGCACCCCCGCAGGCCACGCCGCCGCAACGGCAGGCCACCCGTGGCGGACGCCGCTCGGGCTCGTGAAGCCGAGCCAGCGAACCCCAGCTAGGTCCTCGACCGCAGCGGCCAGGGCGGCTGGGTCGCCCGCCAGAGCGCTCTGAATCGAGGGGGCCAGGATGGGCGTCGCGCCGAGCGCACGGAGCGCATCGGCGAGCGCGTCCGCCTGGTCGCGACTGCGGGTCACGACGATGCGGCGGCCCTGCAGGGGAGGGTGGGGGGTCATGGCGACAGGAGCGCCGCGGCTCCCTGTGTCAGCGCCGCCCGGGCGGCGACCTCACCGACACGACGTGCCGCCTCGGGGCCTACGTCCTCCGTAGCCTGCACATCGACGGCCTCGGACCCGTCCAAGGCAAGCACGCGCCCCCGGAGGAAAAGCTGGCTCTCCTCAACGACCGCAAGGGCTCCGACCGGTGCACTACAACCGCCCCCGAGCGCAGCGAGGAAGTGCCGCTCGGCCTCGACGCAGGCACGTGTCTCGGCGTCGTCCAGCGCGTCAAGGAGGCGGGTCGTCTCGGGGTCGTCGCTTCGTCGCTGGATGCCGAGGGCACCCTGGCCCGGTGCGGGGAGCATCGCTTCCGGCTCAAATACCGAGGTGGCGGCGTCGCGTCGACCGAGGCGGTCGAGTCCAGCGCAGGCCAGCACTGTCGCGACGTACGGCCCCGCGTGAACTTTCTCGATCCGCGTCCCGACGTTGCCTCGGATGGATCGGATGTCGAGACCGGGGTGCAGCCGGAGGAGCTGTGCGGCGCGGCGCGTACTGCTCGTTCCCACCACGGCTCCGTCGGGTAGCTCCGTCGGCGCGATGCCTGCGGGACAGACCCACGCGTCCCCTGGGTCGGCGCGGCCTGGGATGGCTCCGACCGTGATGCCCTCTGGATCGTCAGTGGGGAGGTCCTTGAGCGAGTGCACAGCCAGGTCGAGTTCGCCAGCGCGCAAGGCTGCTTCCAACTCGACGGTAAAGACGCCTTTGCCGCCGATCTCTGGGAGAGGACGGTCTAGGATGCGGTCCCCCTGCGTCACGAAGGGGATAAGCTCGACGACGAGGTCGGGCCATGCCTCCCGTAGGCGCTGGGCGACGTGCTCGGCTTGCCACAGAGCGAGTGCCGAGCGCCGCGTGCCGATGCGGAGCACCTCAGGCATCGCTGGAGAACGCGAACAGCCGGCGGAGCGTGTCCTCGTCCAGGTCGAGGTCGGAGCGGAGCCCGCGTGTCAGGTCGTGGAGGACGCGCGTCGTCACGGTCCGGGTGAGGCGGTCGGGGTCGGTGCAGCACCCAGGGCCTGGCACGATGCCTGCCGCTTGCTCGACGACCTCAGCCGGTTCATCCGCCCAGCAGGTGCGGTCGGCGCACACGCCGCACACGGCTGCGACGGCGTCGCGGCGCGTCCGCTCGGCGCGGCGGCGGAACTGAGCGACGAGGGCCTCCCTGCGTACCCGCAGGACCGCGTCGTCGTAGGCGTCAACGGCCTCGTCCACGAGGGCCTCAGCGGCCGGGACGGACTGCCGGCGGCGGTCGAGGGTGCGGTCGACGGCCGAGGCAAGCGCGTCCACGTCGTAGAGCGCGACGCCTGGCACGTCGGTGACGTCGGCGGCCACGTTGCGCGGTACGCCAAGGTCGACCACAGTCAGTGTCCGGTCAGGCGCACGTTCAGCGAGGTCGTGCGCATGCAGCACGACGCGGTCCGTGCCGGTCAGGACTACGTCCGTGGTGGCGAGTAGGTCAGGAAGCGCCGACGGCGGCACGCAGCGGACGCCGTCGACCTGGGCGGCACGACTCACGAGCGTGAGCCCGGCCCCGGTCCCTGCGAGGTGCTTCACGAGCAGCCGCCCGATGTCCCCACCGCCCACCACGGCGACGTTCTTGTTGCGCAGCCCACCTGCTACGCGGGAGGCCAGCGCGACCGCCGCTGACGCGGTCGAGGCGACGCCTTGTCCCAGACCGGTCTCCGATCGCACCCGCCGTCCCGTCTCGATGGCGAGCCGGAACGCCTCTGCGAGGAGGGGCGAGAGCCTGCGCGCACGCTGCGCTTCCGAGCGAGACCGGCGGACCTGTCCGAGAATCTGGGCTTCCCCAAGCACCGCCGAGTCGAGGCCTGCCGACACCCGGGCGAGGTGGCGCACGGCGTCCGCGCCCGAGGCTAGGCACAACGTCTCCGGGGAGCGACCTGCCTGGGCAGCCCACGCCTGGCGCACGGCCTCGGCCTGCGAGCGCGTGCTCTCGATGTACACCTCGACCCGGTTGCACGTCGAGAGCGCAACCAAACCCGCGAGGGGCAACTCGGCGAGGGCGTCCGCATCCTCGGGGGAGAGGGCCCACCCCTCGCGCTCAGCGAGCGGGGCGCGTAACTCTGCCAGGCCGATCCAGTGCAGGTCTGTCATACCCGGTCGGCTTCGTAGGCTTGGGCGATGGTGAGCTGCACCTCGTTCATGAACTCGTTGACGCGGCGCACGAGGCCGATCTGGTCCGGGATGGGGCGCTCGGCAAAGCGGGGGTAGAAGGACGCCGACTCCGTGAGGACGTCGCGGAAAAACAGCGTGGCTTTGAGCGCCTCGGTGAGCGAGAGGCCACGGTCTTGCATCGCCACGGCATGGCTCCAAGCCAGGCGGCGGATCTCAGCACCGCGCGCCTCCCCGTCACCGTGGTTGGCGACGTGGCGCAGGAGCAGACCCATGAGCTGGCGGCCCGTCTCGCGGCTGCGCTCGCGCTCCTCGGTGGTGAGTTCCTGGTTCCAGGTGGCCGTCGGCTGCGAACGGATCTCGTAGCGGGTATGGACCGCCGCGTGCTCCGCCCAGGCCTCGTCGGCTGGATTCCCCACGGCGGGAGTGGCCGGGGGAGATACACCAGTGCCGCTGCGGGAGGCGGCCAAACGCTCGACCGCGTCTGCCGGGATGCGCCGGTGCCCGCCCGAGGTGCGGACGGACTCCAGCTGGCCATCGTCGGTCCACCGGCGAACGGTGGTGACGTGGACGCCGAGGCGGTCGGCAGCGTCGCGGACAGAAAGCAACTGAGACGAGCTCACGCGTAGGTTTGCACAGGTTGTCGGGCGGTTAACCTATGCAAATGTACGCATGGTAGATCCCTGCGAGTATGTCAAGCCTTCGTGAGGGTTACCCGTAGCGCTGTGTGAGGATTTCCCCTACATCAGGCTCGGGCGACCGGTAGGGACGGTCGCCAGGTCACAGGCTCAACTGTCATAAAAATGATGTCATGTAGCCTGTGCTTGCTCGGTGGTGGCTTAGCCTTGATACCTTCTGCAAACAAAGGTCAGCCGGTCAGCCCAGCGCGCGAGCAGCGATGCGTTGCGGCAGTGCCGCTTGCACATATCCGATGAACGGTAAAGAAGCGGACGTGGGCGATGCGCCGTGGCAAAGAAATGCCGAATCTCGCACCGTGCCCAGCGTAGCGCTGTGGACGGATCAAACGGCCGTCGAGCGAGGCTCGATGGAGGTAGGGCCTGCCGTGGCTAGCTCGGCGAAGGGGTCGGGGGGCGGAAGGGGAAGGCGGAGCCAGAACGTCGCGCCCGCGCCGGGCTCGGACTCCACGCCGACCTCGCCGCCGTGGGCCTCCACGAGCTGCTTCACGATGTAGAGGCCAAGGCCGGTCGAGTGCTCGCCGCCGGTCGGCTGCGCGGAGAGGCGCTGCAGCTTACCGAAGGCCTTCGCCCGGTCCTCCTCAGTGAGCCCCGGCCCTTCGTCCTCCACAGCGATGCGCGCCCACGCTGCACCGTCCCCAGTCGCTGCCTCGACGGAGAGGACCAGCCGCACGAGCGAGCCGGGGGGGCTGTACTTGACCGCATTGGAGACATAGTTGTCGACGGCGCGCTGGAGTGCCGAGGCGTCCACCTGGGCGGGGAGCGCGTCCGGAAGCGATGCCACGAGCCGGATGCGCTTGGCCTCGGCCTGAGCGCGGTTCCAACGGAGGACAGCGCGCGCGATATCGGCCAGGTCACCCGGGCGGCGCTTCAGACGGGGGCCGCTCACGTCGGCGTCGGCGCGGGCGTCGTCCAGCAGCGACTCAATGAGCGCGATGGCGCGCATGGCCTCGGAGCGGATCAGGACGAGGTTGTCGCGTAACTCGTCGTCGGGGAGCTCGCGTGCGGCTTCGGCCAGGAAGTCGGCCATGCCAGCGATGCCGCCCATCGGATTTTTGAGGTCGTGCGCGGCGATGCCGAGAAACTCCTTGTTCTGCTCCAAGGCGTCCCGCAACTCGACGGTGCGCGCCTCGAGCGACTGGTTGAGCCGGTGCAGTTCCACGTTGGCGTCGGCCTGCGCGCGGCGTCGGTGCTCGACTTCCTGCTTCTGCGCGGCGATCTCGCGGGTGCGTGCCGTGACTGCGCGTTCGAGGGTGGTGTTGCGCAGCGCCAACTGCCGCCCGCGATGGCGTCCGTACCCCCACGCGACGCCCACGACCATGCCGAGGCCGCTCAGGCTCCAGAGCAGGTAGGCCCACCACGTCCGGTACCATGGGGGCACCACGCGGAACGAGAAGGCGGCCTCGTCGCTTGTCCGTCCGAACGCGTCACGCGCCTGCACCCGGAAGGTGTAGGCCCCCTCGCGTAGGTTGACGTAATCCTGGTGGGTCTCGGACGACCACTCGGTCCAGCGGTCGGAGACGCCGTCGAGGCGCACGCGGTAGGCGACTTGGTCCGCGTGCTCGAAGAGCGGGCTTGCGAAAGCGAAGCGCACGCCGCCGTGCTGGTGGGGGAGGACGAGCGGGTCGGCGAGGGCCCCGCCCCCACGAAGCGTCGAGTCGGTTTCTACCGTGGAGACACGCCGCAGGAAGACCTGGGGGCGGGGGCGCGGTCGAGCACGTGGCTCCAGGCGTGTCACCCCGTTCGCCACAGCGAGCCAACCGGTCCCGTCCTCGTCGAAAAACAGGCCGTTGATCTCCGAGCTGGGCGACGCAGGGAGGACCCGCATCGGCGGCGCATAGCCCTCGGTGCGGTCGGCTTGGGGATGCGCCACGTAGAGCGCCTGGTCGTTGCCGACAAACCAGCGCCCCCCATCGTTGTCGTCGGCAAGGTGCAGTGGGGCTGCGATGTCCCCAGCCCAGGCCTCGACGGTCGGATCGGGCTCAAAGCGGGGCGCGGTTGGGTCGTCGCGGAGCCGCTGCGAGACGCGCCCGGCGAGCCGCACGGCACCGTTGAGCCAGTAGGCACGGCCGACGCCTGCAGTGCTGTCTGCAGGCGGCACGTGCGCGACCTCGGCGGCCTCCAGTGGATCCCGGTCGGCGAACGTGACGCGGTAGAACGCCTCGTCGGCATAGCCCACCCAGACCGTCGTGGCGTCGTCCTCGGTACGCTCGGCGAACACGCTGCTCGGGAAGCCCGTGTCGACGTTGGCGACGGAGCGGTACACCCCAGCCGCGTCCGGCTCGACGACGTACAGGCCGCCATAGCCGCCCACGTAGACACGCGTCGGGTCAGCAGGGTCGATGTCGAAACCGTAGACGCGCTGCGGCGCTGTCCAGAGGACCTGGCTTTGTGTGCCGTCGATGGCGAGGAGGTCGCGGTTGCAGAGGGCCAACAGCCGGTCAGGCGTCTCTCGCATGATCCAGCAGTTGTTCTGCGCTCCCGGCCGGGTTATCCGCTCAAAGCGGGCGGGCTGCCGGGATGCGTCGAGCACGTAGACGCCGACCATCGTGGCGGCGTAGAGCCGGTCTTTGTGTCGTAGGGTCTCATTCGCGAGCGAAAGCAGCCCTTCGGCGCGGCCGAACGTCGTCGCGGGGGCGTTCACGTCGATGCGCGCGACGCCCGCGTAGAGCGCCGTCCACAAGGCGCCATCGCGGTCCTCGAAGAGCCGCATGACCTCTGTGTTGTCGAGGCCGCTCCGCTCGTCGAAGAAGCGCAGGAGGCGGCCGTCGGCGTCGAACAGCGCCACGCCCTGCTCGTCGAACCCGAGCGCGATGGTACCGTCCGACAGGCGCAAGGCCGTGTAGAGCGAGCCGCTCGTGACGAGGTCCTCGAAATCAGTGAGGCGGCGCTCGCAGGCCTCTGCCGCTGAGACGGGCGCGGGCTGGGGCGAGGTGCGTGGGCATCGCCAGAGCCCCTCGTGCTTCGTGGCGATGAGCAGGTGCTCTGGGCCGTCGGGAAGCACCGACCGAAACAGGCCGTCGAAGGTGTAGAGCGGGACGTGCCCGCCGTCCCGCGTCAGGCGCGTGAGGGTCAAGTCGTCCAGGCTGGCATACAAGACCTCGCCGACCGCGTTGAGGTTGTCGAAACCAGGGCGGTCCACGCCGGACGAGGCACTGCCGGGGTCGTAAACGGTCATCCGCTTGCCGTCCCAGCGGAACACCCAGCCCTCGTAGGCCCCGAAGTAGACCCCGTGCTCCGTCGCGAGCGTCTCCCACAGGAGCGTGTGATCGCGGTAGGCAGGGGGCAGGTGCGATGCCAGCGAGACGAACGTGAGCTGCCCGTCGTCGGCGGTCGTGAGGTAGCCTGGCGCACCCTCTGCGCCGACGTAGACCCGGTCGTCGAAGCCGTAGGCGATGGAGCGCACCACGCCCGTCTCGACGTCAACCGGGGTCCACCGCACTCCGTCGAAGACCAGCACGCCGCCGAGGTTGGCCACGTAGATGAAGCCGTCGGCGTCCTGGGCGATGCCCCAGTTGTGGCGGTCGAGGCCATGCTCGGCAGGGCCGAAATAGCGTGTCGGCACGCGTCCCCAGTCGGCCTCG
>JBCDFO010000244.1:0-7558 GCA_039177895.1 Bacteroidota bacterium | reverse complement strand
GCCATCCAGCACCGCTTCGGCATCCCCGCCGTGCCGCACCTGCTCTGCCAGGGCTTCACCCGCGAGGAGACCGAGGACGCGCTCATCGAGCTGCACTACCTCGGCATCCGCAACGTGCTCGCGCTGCGCGGCGACGACAAGGGCTACCGCAAGCCGACCGCCAACAACCGCTCGCGCAACGAGTATGCCCAGGACCTCGTCGCGCAGATCGCGGCGATGAACCAGGGCCACTTCCTCGAAGACCTCATCGACGGCCAGGCGACCGATTTCTGCGTCGGCGTGGCAGGCTATCCTGAGAAGCACTTCGAGTCGCCGAACCCGACGTGGGACGTGCTCGCGCTCAAGCGCAAGGTCGACGCCGGCGCGGACTACATCGTGACGCAGATGTTCTTCGAAAACCGGCACTACTTCGAGTTTGTCGAGCGCTGCCGCGAGGTCGGCATCACGGTCCCCATCGTGCCGGGCCTGAAGATCATCACCTCGAAGCGGCACCTCTCGTCGCTGCCGGCCTTCTTCCACTTGGAGATCCCCGAGGCGCTCGCCGCCGAGGTCGAGGAGGCCGACCCGAAGCATGTCGCCGCTGTCGGCATCGAGTGGGCGCGGCAGCAGGCTGAGGGGCTGCTCGAAGGCGGGGCCCCGGCGCTGCACTTCTACATCATGCAGACCGCCAAGCACGTCACGCAGGTCGTCGAGCCGCTGCGCAAGCTGGCGTAGAGGGCGTGCGGCCGTGTTTCAGTGCCTCAGTGCTGCCGTGCAGATAATCACAGCGACACGGACAAACGGCACAACGGCGACACGTTCTACCAGAACACGTTCTTCATGCAGAAGACGGAGCCGCCAGCCTTGAGGAACTCGCTCGTGTCGAGTTCGACGGCAGTGTAGCCGAGCGCGCGGAGCTGCTGGACAGTGTCGGTGCAGCCTTGTTGGATGAAGACGTGCTGGCCGTCGGGGCTGTGCGCGTTGCAGGCGAAGAGGTCGCGCGCCTCGTGCTCGGGGGCCTCGATGAGCCGCGCGAAGTGCGCCGCGATGAGCGCCCGGCCCTCGTCGTCGAACGCGCCGGGGTAGGTGATCGCCGTTTGCTCGTCGAGCGGGCAGAGGCACGTGTCGAGGTGGTAAAAGTCGGGGTCGGTGAGGCGCAGGGGCAGGACGGGGAAGCCGAGCTTGGCCGCGAAGCGCTCGTAGACGGCACGGTCGGTGCGGTAGCCGTAGCCGCCCCACAGCAGGAAGCGGCCGGGGTGCCAGAGCGCGTCGCCCATGCCCTCGAAGTCGCCGGGGAGGTCCGGGTCGAGGGCGTGGACTTCGTAGCCCTGCTCGCGGAAGAAGTCGGCGTAGTGCTTCACCTCGGGCTTGCGCTGCGGCGCGTGCATCCGGCTGAGGATCGCGCCGCGCGTGCCGTCGGGGAGTTGGTAGGGGAGCACCTGGTTGGCGCAGAACACCATATCCGGCAGTCCCGGCTGGCCGTCGAGCGTGTGCACGTCCATCCCGATCTCCGCATAGGCGAGCCGTAGCGCGTCCCACTGGGCGCGGGCGCGTTCGCTGTCCACCGTGCCGAGGTTGCCCGCCATATGCGGGTTGATGACGTACGCCACCTCGAAGTGCTCGGGCGTGGTGAGGAGCACGCGGCTGGGGCGCGGGATCGCAGGCAGGGTCGTCAGCGGCAGCGTGGCGAGGTCCGCATCGGGGGAGAGCAGCGCAGGCATCGGAGACAGGGGAAGGAGGGAGAAAAGCGCCGAGAAGCTACCACTACGAGCGGCTGTCGGCCAGCGGCTGTCGGCTGTCAGAGTCTGAACGTGCCGATGTACAGCAGCCTGGAACGCAAGCAGCCGCCGGTTCTCGGTGCCCGACCGGACAGGTCACAGCAACACCGAGAGCCGACGGCTGACAGCCGAAAGCGCGAACGTTTACCCGTTGCGCATCTCGGCGAGGAGCGTCTCGCTCACGAACGCCTCCAGCCGGACGGCGTCGCGGTCCTCGCGCACCTTCACGCCGTCGAGCGTGCGCATCAGCTCAGGCTCGTCCTTGGCGCTCATGCGCATGCCCGAGATCGCGCCGCGCATGAGATCGGCTACATCGCCAGGGTTCGTCTCGGCGGCGGTTTGGCCGAAGAGCACGAGGTCGAGGCCCTCGTCGCCGAAGCCCGCCGAGAGGACGACGTGCTCCATGAAGCGGCTCACGTCGAAGAGGTCATCGTTGGCGTTCAACTGGGCCTCCTGCGTGAGGTCGCGCACGGCGAACCAGGCGTCGTCGGGGTGCGCGGCGTTGTTGAGGAGCGCCATCATCGACGTGTTGCCGCTCAGGCTGGAGCCGCCGTCGGCCATGCGGTCGAGGACGGACCGCACCTCGCTGCCGGTCCCCGCGATCATCAGTTGGTCGTTGGCGAGCGCGAACGAGAAGCTCTCGCCGTTGGAGTCGGTCGAGACGAAGACGGGCGTCTCGCGGTAGAGCGTCCGCTCGGCGTCCACGTCGGCTTGCTCCTGGAGATAGGCGTCGATGCGGATGGGGTCGTACTCGGCGTACATCAGTGCCACGAAGCGGGCGTTCTCGGGATCACCCGCGACGTAGAGCCGCTCGATGTCGTCGAAGAGGTCGAAGCCGGTCTGCGCGACGAAGTCTTCGATGCGGGCCGCGCCTTCGCCGGTCATCGTTTCGAGGTTGAACCCGGCGTCGTAGAGTGGGCCGATGGCGTCGGAGTCACGTGCTTCGGCGAGATTGAGATGGCCGACCACGCGGGCGTCGGCGGGGAGGAGGTCGAGGGCACCGCGCGTCGTGAGCGCGAAGGCACCGGTGTTCTCAGACGGGGAGGTGCAGGCGGCGAGGCCGAGCAGGAGCGGCAGCGCCAGCAGCACGGAGAGACCGGGTCTCAGGGAGTAGGGTCGCATAGGATGCGGAAGTGAGGGCTCGAAAAACGTCGCAGGTGGAATCCCGCGCACGGAGTGCGTGACGGATGGATCGGGCAATTGTTACGACAAGCTCTGTGAAGAGTGACTCGGTGCCCCGGTTGCGTGGGCAGGAACAAATCCCGCGCGCGCGGAGCTATGGAAGGCCGCCACATCCCCTGACCCATGTCCTCCGCCCCGCCATGCCCCTGAACGCCTTGATCGTCGTCGGTGACCGCGTGCTAGTGCGCCTCGAAGAGGACGACAGCCAGACGCAGGCGGGGCTTTACCTCCCGGCGAGCGTCCGCGCGAAGCAGCGCGTGCAGGCCGGGCGCGTCATCAAGACGGGGCCGGGCCACATGATGGCGAACCCAGAGTTCTCCGACGCCGAGCCGTGGGCCCCTGAGCGGCCCGCCGTGCGCTACCTCCCGCTCCAGGCTGAGCCTGGCGACCTCGCGCTCTTCCTCCAGGAGAAAGCCGTCGAGTTGGAGTACGACGGCGCGCAGTACCTCATCCTCCCGCACGACGCCATCCTCGCGCTCGTCCGCCCCGACGGCCCCACCGCGCTCGATGATTTGATCTGAGCGAGGGGGCAGGTGAAGAGAGAGGAGTAAAGAGTGAAGAGCAGATCGTTGTCCGTTACAGCGCGTGATAGCAACGTGCTTCTTCGCCGACAGCCGACAGCCGACAGCCGACAGCCGACATGCCCCATCCTGCCATCCGTCTGCTCGCCGAGACGCGCGGCTTCGCGCTGCGCATCGTGGACGACCTTTCACCTGAGGAGCTGCGCACCATCCCGCCGGGGTGGAACAACCACGCGCTATGGCACCTCGCGCACCTCGCCGTGACCCAGCAACTCCTGCACTACGGCCTGTCTGGCCTGCCGCTGCTCGTAGACGACGACCTCGTGACGCGCTGCCGTAAGGGCACGAGCCCCGCAGACTGGCCCGACGGCTGGGAGCCCGACGAGGACCACGCCCGCACGCTCCTCACGGAGTTGCCCCAGCGTCTCGCCGAAGACTATGTCGCCGGTCGCTTCGAGGACTACGAGACGTACCCCACTTCGACCGGTATCGTGCTGGATTCGTTCGAGACGGCGCTGCACTTCAACAACGTCCACGAGGGCATCCACATCGGTCTGCTCCTCGCGCTGAAGCGGGCGCTGCGCGGATGAGGATCGACTTTGCGCTTAAGCCGCTGGAGGAGGTGATGCCGTGGGGGACGCCGCCGGATCAGGTGCTCCACTGGTACGGGCTGACCTACGGTTACTATCGCATCGATCTCGGCAACGTCAAGTTGTTCGACTACACGCCGGAGGTCATGACACACTGGGCCGTCGCATATCCTGGCGCGGACTCCGACTCCCGCGTGGATTACCAGGTCGCTCGACTCTGGGAGGACGTGATCGAAGCGCTGGCTCCAGCACTGCGGCCTTTGCCGGATCGACTGGTCGCGATCATGGCCGATCCGAATGGGTGGCAGGAGCAGTGCATGGGCTGGTGGGGTGCACAACCTGACACGGAAGAAGCGTGGGACGTCTTCGATCTGGCCACAGCCTGGGTTGGTCAGCGTTACTTGGATTCCGGCTACCTCAACCCCGATTCAGATGTCTGGATGTGGTCTCACGACGAGTCGGTCTTCATCCAATGGGACAACCGAGACAAGCTGGTCGAGGGCATCCCGGCGTGGACGGCCCAGCATGGCCGCTGCGAGATCACAGTCAGCGACTTCATCGAGGCTCTCGCGGTGTTCAATGCAGAGCTGTTCAGGCAGATGCAGGTGCGCGTCGATGCTGTGGAGGCAGGCTGGTGCCCGCCCGGCGCGACGATTGACGTGCCCCACCTCAAGCGCGAGCAGCGAGAGCGACCGTGGTTGTTCGCCCAGGCCTTCCGACTGCCCCCTGTAATCGATTGGCTGGCGACCGAAGCGGCATGCGAGCGCATCCAACGCGAAACCTGAATCCGGTCAGGCAGGGACGAGGTCGAGGACGCTTACTTCGGGGCGGCAGTTGAGGCGGGCGGGGCCGAGGCTACCGACGCCGCGCGTGACGTGAAGCTGCTTGCCGTCCCACGCGTGCAGGCCCTCGACGAACCGCTAGTCGCGGACCGGCGCGAAGGGCGTGCCGCCGGTGAGGGGGATACGGAGTTGCCCGCCGTGCGTGTGGCCCGACAGCATGAGGTCCCACCGGTAGTCTCGGAGGTACGTCTTCGAGTCCGGATTGTGGGAGAGCAGCACCGTCGGCAGGTCTGAGGCGAGGCCGTCGAACGCGACCGGGTCGATGTCGCGGGCCCAGAGGTCGCCGACGCCGACGAGCGCGAGCGGTCGATCGCGGACGCCGAGGACGGTGTGGCGGTTGTGGAGAAACGAGACGCCCGCGTCGTCGAGCAGCGCCCGCAGGGGACCGAGCGTCGGGAGGCCGCCGCGCCGTGCGACCCAAGTCCCACCGTCGTGGTTGCCCGCGATGGCGAACGTCGGGGCGGCGTCCTGGAGGCGGCGGAGTTGAGCGACGTACGCGTCCCGGTCGAGGATGCTGCGGGAGAAGAAGTCGCCCGTGAGGCAGATCAGGTCGGGATTGGCTTCAAGCGCGAGGTCAACGGCACGGGCGACGGCGCTGGAGCCGATCTCCTCCTCGTGGAAGTCGGAGAGGTGCAGGAGCCGGATCGGGTCACGGAGGTGTGGCAGCGCGACCGCCTTGGTCGTGCTCTGAATCCAGAACGGCTCCACAAAGCGCATGTACCCGCCTGCGAGGCCACCGGCGAGCGCCAGGCCGCCGAGGCCCTGCGCGGCGCGTCGGACGAAGGTGCGTCGGTCCACTGGCTCAGCCCCCGGTCGCCGTGTGACGTGTTACGGTGTAGCCCGCAGCGCGCAGCATCGCCACCACGCTGTCGTCGCCGACGAGGTGGCCCGCGCCGACCACCACAAACGCGTCGTCCGTGCCGTCGAGCAGCGCCTCGATCTCCGGAACCCAGGCGGCGTTGCGATCGGTGAGCAGCGCCGTCTCGAGGTCGGGCGCGTCCTGAAAGTTCTCGTCCATGAACGCGTCCAGCGCTTCTGCGTCGCCATCCATCCACGCGGTCATCATCCCGGCCATCATGGCCTCCGTCTCGTCCCGGCCGTCGAGCGTGACCTGCAGGAACTCGACCTGCTGGTCCATCGGCATCGTGTCGAAGAGGTCGAGTTGGAAGGCGACCGTCTCCAGCGCTTGGACACGCTTCTCGTCAGCGACGGCGCGCTCGAAGTAGTGCTGGTCGATGCCTGCGCCGTATCCTTTCTGCATCAGGTCGAGGCTCGTGAGCGTGAGCGACAGCATCCACGGCTCCATCTTCGCCACGGCGGGTTCGGGGAGGCCAGCGGCCTGGGTCGCGGCGAGCGCCTGCGCATAGAGGCTGTCTGACACGACGTCTGCGAGCGTGGTCGTGTCGGCGAACATCCCGCGCTGCACCATCGTCATGGCCTCGGCCTGCATTTCCGCGAGATCGATCTCGAAGACGACCACTTCCGCGCTGTCGTAGGCGGCTTCGATGGGCGCGGCGAGCGGAAAGAAGTCGGCCCGCGCGAAGTGGACCGAGCCGAGGAGGTGCACCGTGTTGTCTGCATCCGCGAGCGACCACAGCATCAGCGGCGTGTCGGATGTCGGGGTGTCGGTAGAATCCTGCGCGGCAAGTGTTGGTGCGGCAAGCGCGAGCAGGAGGAGGACGGCAAACAGGCGAGGCATAAGCGCAGCGTAGTCGGGGAAGCGAACGGCGGACCCAACGACGCGCTGCACGGCAGGTTGCACGCGCGCGTCGCAACCTTGCACGCCGTCTGCGTATGCATGTGGGCTGCCGTTCCCGTGTTGGCCTGCAGCCCTATAGCCCCGCAATCGCGACCGTCCCACTTCGATGGATCCCGACATATCTCCGCCCGGCACACGCCAAGACCGCTCTGTTTCGATGAAGGCGGCCAACCTCTACGCGCTCGGCTTTATCCTCCCCACAGGCGCGCTCTTGATCGCCGCCTATGGGAGCCTCCACGGATGGAGCGACTTCGACGCCGGGTTCGACTGGTGGGTGGCCGGGTGGCGCTGGGTGCCTGGCCTCATCCTAGGAATCGTCGTGCACGAAGCCCTGCACGGACTCGCGTGGAAGACGGCGGCGAAGCTCCCCTGGTCGGCGATCTCGTTCGGGGTCAACTGGAAGGCGCTCACGCCCTATGCCCACTGCAACGTGCCCATGCCAGCGCGGGCCTACCGCATCGGCGCAGCGACGCCGGGTGTGGTGCTCGGCGTCGTGCCTGTCGTCGTCGCGCTCGCGATAGGATCGGGTCCGTGGGCTGTCTTCGGGACGTTTTTCACCATCGCGGCTGGCGGCGACGCGCTCATCCTGTGGCTGATCCGTAACGTTCCCGACAGCTGGCTCGTAGAGGACCACCCCACGCAGGCGGGGTGCTACGTCTACGTCCCCGACGAAGCCGAGCAGGCCGTCCCGGACACCGAGCACGCCGCCTAGGCCGCTCGTCGCGTACCGCTGCCGCTCGTCGCAGCCTCCGGAACGCGTCGCGCTAGGCCAGCTTGCGAAGGGACGACTTCACCCCACCCGAGCCCCGTCTTTCGTGCCTCTCCGTTTCGCCGATCCGCCTGCGCGTCCGCCTCGCCTGTCTCCGGCGGACCGCGTCTGGGTGGTCGTCGCTATCGGGCTCGCGTG
>JBCDFO010000243.1:0-7585 GCA_039177895.1 Bacteroidota bacterium | reverse complement strand
GCACGCCGCCCGCCAGCGCAAGACGACGCTGCTCTCGCTCGAAGAAGCCCAGGCCAACCGCCAGGAAATCGACTGGGACGCCACCGAGATCGTCGCGCCCAACGAGCCGGGCGTGCACGTCGTCCGCGATATCGACCTCGCAGTCCTGCGCGACTACATCGACTGGACGCCGTTCTTCATCTCGTGGGAGATGAAGGGCAAGTACCCGCAGATCCTCGACGACAAGGTCCGTGGCGAGGCGGCGCGCAAGCTCTTCGCCGACGCGAACGACTTGCTGGACCGCATCATCGAGGAAAAACTGCTCACGGCGCACGGGGTCTACGGCCTCTGGCCCGCCAACTCCGACGGCGACGACGTGGAACTCTACGCCAGCGAGGACCGCACGAACATCGTCGCGCGCTTCCACACGCTGCGCCAGCAGACCGCCAAGACGCCCGGCAAGCCCAACCGCGCCCTCGCCGACCTTGTGGCTCCCAAGACCTCGGGCTATGGCGACTACCTCGGCGCGTTCGCCGTCACCGCGGGCATCGGGATGGACAAACTGGTGGCCGAGTTCGAGGCCGACCACGACGACTACAACGCGATCCTCGCCAAGGCGCTCGGCGACCGTCTCGCCGAAGCCTCCGCTGAGTGGCTCCACCTGCACGTACGCCGCACGGCATGGGGCTACGCGCCCGACGAGGCGCTCGACAACGTGTCGCTCATCCGCGAGAAGTACGACGGCATCCGCCCCGCGCCGGGCTACCCCGCGCAGCCCGACCACACCGAGAAGGTCAAGCTCTTCGAACTGCTCGACGCGTTCGGGAATGCCGACATGGGCCTGACGGAGCACCTCGCCATGACGCCCGCCGCGAGCGTGTGCGGGCTCTACTTCGCGCACCCCGACGCGGCCTACTTCAACCTCGGCGTGCTCGGACCCGACCAGGTCGCCGACTACGCCCGTCGCAAAGGCATGCCCGTCGCCGAAGTCGAGCGCTGGCTCGCGCCGAACCTCGCCTACGAGCCTGCTGCGCCCACGATCTCAGGCGACGGTGTGGCCGAGGGCATCGCGGTGGTGCAGAACGCATCGTAGACCGGCCCGTACACGACGCATGGACACGACCGCTGCTTCTCCCAAAGACCGCGCGCTCTCCGCAATCCGCGCCCTCCCCGACGACGCCACGTTCGAGGACGCAATGGAGACGCTCTACGACCTCATCCGCATCCAGGAGGGCGTGAGCCGGGTCGACACCGACGCGTTTGTGCCGCAGGAGGAGGCCCGTCGTCGCTTCGAGGAGAAATGGCGCGCGTAACGTGGTCCTCGAAGGCGCTGGACGAGTTGGACGCGATCTGTGACTTCATCGCGGAGACCTCGCCGCGCCGGGGCCGCAAGCTGTGGGAAGACCTATTTGGCGCGACGGAGCGCCTGGGGTTGTTTCCCCAATCCGGACGCGTCGTGCCTGAAATCGGCGACGAGGCGCTGCGCGAGGTTGTCCATCGAGGCTACAGGCTCCTGTGTTACGTCACTGGGGACGAACTGAAGGTGTTGACTGTCTTCCATTCAGCGAAGCCGTTTGGGCCGTGAAGCGAACATACTCGCGCCGAACCTCACCTACGAGCCGAGTGCGCCTATGGCCCCGATATCGCAGCTAGGCAGCGACAGCGTGGTTGAGGCTGTCGTGCGAGAAGGGTAGCCGTTCCCTCGCTCAGCCTGCCTCGGCGAACGTCTCGGCGATGGCCTCGCGGACGCCCGTGCGTACCATCGTGGCGGCCTGCCGAATGAGCTGCGTGATGGCGCGCGCTGACGAGCTGCCGTGCCCGATCAGGACGGTCCCGTCGATGCCGAGGAGCGGGGCCCCGCCGACGTTCTCGTAGTTGAACGGCTCCGTGACACCGCGCAGCACCGTGGCGATGGTCCGCTGGTCCTCCGGCCCAAGCTGCTGCTTGCCGATCTCGCGCTTGACCATCTGCGGGAGCACCGTCGAGAAGCTCTCGCCGAGCTTCAGCATCACGTTGCCCACGAAGCCGTCGCACACCACCACGTCGGCCCCGTGCGCGAGCACGTCGCGGCCTTCGATGTTGCCAATGAAGTTGAGTCCGGCGTTCTGGAGTAGCGGATAGGCCGCCTTGGCGAGCTCGTTGCCCTTGCCCGGCTCCTCCCCCACGTTGACGAGGCCCACGCTCGGGTTCGCCTTCCCCATAACCTTCTCCACGTACACGTGGCCCATCTGGGCAAATTGCACGAGGTGCTCAGGCCGACAATCCACGTTGGCACCGACGTCGAGCACGAGGCCGACGCCCTGGGTCGTGGGGAAGTATCCCGGCAGCGGCGCGCGACTCACACCGGGGAGGCGTCCGACCAGGAACAGCCCCGCCGCCATCACCGCGCCTGTGTTGCCTGCGGAGATAAACGCATCGGCGTCGCCACGCTTATGGAGCCCGAGCCCAATATGGATGGACGACTGCCGCTTCGTCTTCAGCGCCACCGTCGGCGACTCGTCCATGCCGATCACCTCCGGAGCATTCACGACCTGAATCGGCAACCCCTCGTGGTCGAGACCGTCGAGGTGAGCTCGGATCGCTTCCTCGGGCCCGACTAGGACCACGGCTACCTCTCCAGCCCGGGCGGCCTCCACGGCTCCTTCGACGACTACGGATGGAGCATGATCGCCCCCCATCGCATCAACGGCAACACGGACGGACATGGGCATGAGGTGCTAGAGCGGCTTCGCCGGGGAAGCCTGGTAGACAGGAGAGAAGAGATGCGTCCGCAAATATACGGGGGGGCGCGTTTGCACGATCCCATCGCGCACGCCCCAAACACAGCGGAGGGGGCGTCAGAAGCAGAGGCCATATCTACGCGCAAACGCCGCCCAGCCAGAGCTAGACGGCGCGTACAGCGCGGGGGTAGCAAGGTGCGCAGGGGTCACCTGCGATCCGACGAGCCTAGAGGAACGACTCCTCCTTCACGGCGACCACCTGACGACCGCGGTAGTAGCCGCAGCTCGGGCAGGCGCGGTGGCGCTTGTGAGGGCTACCACAGCTGGGGCACTCCTGCACGACCGGCAGGGAGCGGACCTTGTACTGGGCGCGGCGCTTGCGGGTGCGCGCTTTCGAGTGGCGTCGTTTGGGGTTGGCCATGGGATCGGGGGGGCTAAGCTAGGCAGAGGTTGAAGAGCGCATGCGCGGGCTCGGCGCTCAGGACGCGTCCGGCCCTTCGGTGTCGTCGGAAGAAAGCGACAGAAGCGCTTCCCAGCGGGCGTCGATGGGCGTGCCCTCGGGAGTGGTTAGTGCTCCGAAAGTAGTCGGCAGGTCCTGGTCGCGCGCCTCGGGAGCAACGCGGCGCATAGGCAGAGCGAGCAGCAAGGTCTCGCGCACCGCGTCGGCGATGTCAACCGGGGCAAGATCGTCTGGGAGGATCCGCACGTCGTCGTCCTCGCTGTCGTCGTCCGGCAACAAGGGGGAGTCGGCAGGGACGTAGAGCAGCGTGTGCGCGCCCTCGACGGGCTCGTCGAACGGAGCGAGGGTGCGGTCGCAGACGAGATGCGCGGTGGCCGTCACGTGGAAGCGTAGGTACAGCCTCCGGCTGCGCGGATCGAGGTCGCGGTAGTCAAGCTGCACGTCGAGCGCGATGGCACTGAAGGCCGTCGGTTCGAGGTCGAGTGCCTCGGCTTCAGGACGCAGATCGAGCGTCTGGGTGCCTGCACTCAGCGCGGCGGTGTCGATCAGGAGCATGCGTCAAGTCGGGAAAGTACAGGCTGGACACGCGAGTGAGAGCGAATGCTACGGGGTACGACGTGCGTACTCGGCTAGGCTTACAAAGCGTGATTCCAGCGCAGACGCGGAAAATACGGAGACGCCTGAGGGCAGCCAAGTGCTCCGCGAATTCTCCGCACAGGCCCGTTGGGGCTTTGGAGGAGCGATGGCTTACGATCAACGCTGGACGGCGAGCCCGGTTGCCCACAGCCTGTGCACAATCTGTGGATACCTCTCCTCCTCTGCAGGCAAGCGATTCAAGTTTCACCCACCGGGCTCCGGGGCGTCTCGACAACGCACAGATGTTAGCATTCAAGCGTTTGATAATATTAATTTTGAGCGCCAAACTAATTATGTTGATAAAATGTGGATGGTGAGCGCTTCGCGTGCCAAATCCTGAGGAGTCCTACCCGTGAGGCACTGTGTCGCGTGTGTGGCATTGTGGATAACGCCACTCGCTCATCGTCCTTCTGTTGCGGGTCTCCGTGCTGACCGATAACTTGGACCCTTACCACCCACCCGCCCTTTTCGTTGGCGCATCGCCACTGCGCCTTGCGGGGACGCTCCCCGCTCCTGAGTACCGCCACCCCTCGATGCATCCCGACGCGCCGCACGACATTTGGGACCGCTGCCTGGACATTATCCGGGACAACATCAACCGTCAGAGCTACCGCACCTGGTTCGCCCCCCTCAAAGCAGTCAGCCTCGTCGAGGAGGACGGGCTCCGCAAGCTCACCGTGCAGCTCCCCAGCCGGTTCTACTACGAGTGGATCGAGGAACACTACTTTGCGCTGCTGCGGAAGACCGTTACGAAAGTCCTCGGTCCTAACGGACGCCTCTACTACGACATCCTGATTGAGGCTCCGCAAGCACCGGGCACCGCGACGCCCCGCGACGCCACCGAGCGTCCGCCCCATGGTGGCACGACCGGACGCCCGGGCACGTCAATGCACCTCCCGGCTCGGCCTGGCTCGCCTCAGCAGCAGGCTGTGCCAGGGCAACCTCTCCCGCCGGGAGCCGTGCCGACCACCCGCCGGGACGAGCCGACGCCGCCCTACCACCTGCCGCCGCCCGCGAGCCCGTTCGTCATCCCGGGTATCCGCAAGCCGCAGGTGGACCCCAACCTCAATCCGGGCTACACCTTCGAGCGCTTCATTGAGGGCGACTGCAACCGCCTCGCGCGCAGCGCCTCCTGGGCCATCGCGCAGCAGCCCGGCGGGACCTCATTCAACCCGTTCCTTATCTATGGCGGGGTCGGTCTCGGCAAGACGCACCTGATCCAGGCCATCGGTAACTACGCCAAGGCGCACGGCCACGCCGACACGGTGCTCTACGTATCCAGCGAGCGCTTCACGAACCAGTTCGTCCAGGCGATCCAGACCAACACAGCGAACGACTTCTCCAACTTCTACCGCCAGATCGATCTGCTGATCGTGGACGACGTGCAGTTCTTTGGCGGCAAGGAGAAGACGCAGGAGGAGTTCTTCCACATCTTCAACGCGCTCCACCAGGCGGGCAAGCAGATCGTGCTCTCGTCAGACCGTGCACCGAAGGACATCGTGGGAATCGAGGAGCGGCTGCTCTCGCGCTTCTCGTGGGGCCTCGCGGCCGACGTGCAACTCCCGGAGCTCGAGACGCGCACGGCAATTCTGCGGCGCAAGGCCGAGGACGACGGCATCCGCGTCGCCGATGAGGTGATCGACTACGTGGCGACGAACGTGAAGAGCAACATCCGGGAGCTCGAGGGCTCGCTGATCCGGCTCCTCGCGCACGCTGCGCTGCACGACCGCGAGATCGACCTGCCGCTCGCGCGCGAGGTGCTGAAGGACCTCATCAAGGACATCCGGATCACGCTCAACGTCGAGGAGATCCAGCGTATCACCTGCGAGTTCTTCGAGATTCCGGAGGACCTCGTTCGCGCCCGGACGCGCAAACGCGAGGTGGTGCAGGCGCGGCAGGTGGCGATGTACTTCGCGAAGCAGTTCACGAAGCAGTCGCTCAAGTCCATCGGCCTCCAGTTCGGCGGGCGCGACCACTCGACCGTGATCCACGCACTCAACAGCGTCGAGAACCAGATCGAGACGGACCCCCGCTTCCGCGAGACCATCGAGGAGCTGCGCGGCAAGCTGGAGTTGCATACACGGTAAGTATTGCCGTAGCGCTGTGTTGCCGTGATCCCGTGCGAAGAGCCACGGCAACACGGCCTCACTGTCCCACAGCAAAACGCTCTAGTTGGCACCTTCGTCGGGCTGCGCCGTATACTCACGTCCGGACTTATCCACAGCCGCATTTCCGCCCCCAGCCGCCATGAAATTCTCGGTTTCGAGTGGGGACCTCCAGCGCGCGCTGAGCAGCGTGAGCGGAGCCGTCCCGACCAAGAGCACCCTGCCCATCCTCGAGTGCGCGCTGTTTGAGCGCGACGGCGACGTTCTCCGCATCTCCGCGACCGACCTCGAGATCTCGATCGTGCAGCGCCTCAGCGTCGCCTTCGAGTCCAACGGCACCGACGGCGGCGGGCGGATCGCAGTCCCCGCGAAGCGGCTCCTCGACACGCTCCGCGCGCTCCCGGACCTACCCGTCACGTTCCACGCGGACGGCGACTTCAACGTTGAGCTCACGACCGATCAGGGACGCTACAAGATGGTCGGCTACGACGGGGCGGACTACCCCGCGCTGCCGCAGCTCGACGCGGAGCAGGCCATCGAGGCCCCGGCGGCCGTCGTGAAGCGCGCCATCGACAAGACTGGCTTCGCGGTCAGCAAGGACGCGCTGCGCCCAGCGATGATGGGTGTCTACTTCCAGGTCCATCCAGAGAACACGCGCGTGGTCGCGACTGACGGCCACCGGCTCGTCCGGCTCACGCTCGACACGCTCACGAGCGACACCGCCGCCGACTTCGTGGTGCCGGAGAAGGCGCTCAGCCTCGCAGGAAAGGCCGCGGGCGATGGCACCTGCACGATCCGCGCGGGCGGCGGCTTCGTCAGCTTCGACTTCGGCGACACGAAGGTGATCGGCCGCATGATCGACGAGCCCTACCCCAACTACGAGGCCGTCATCCCGGTCGACAACGACCGCACGCTCACGGTCAGCCGCGCTGCGATGGTGCAGGCCGTCAAGCGCGTCGCGCTCTACTCGTCGTCGATGACGCACCAGATCCGGCTCTCGCTCAAGCCCAACGAGATGACCATCTCGGCCGAGGACATCGAGCGCGCCTCCGAGGCGAAGGAGCGGGTGCTGTGTGAGTACGACGGCGACCCGATGGAGATCGGCTTCAACTCGCTCTATCTCGGCGAGGTGCTCTCGAACCTCGACGGCGAGGACGTGCAGTTCGCCTTCTCGTCGCCCAACCGCGCGGGCGTCGTCACGCCGGTGGAGCAGGGCGAAGGCGAGGACATGCTCATGCTCATCATGCCGGTGATGCTCAACACGTACGCCTGAGCAACCACCTGATCTCAAACAGCGAAGGGCCGCTTCTCACGCGAGAGGCGGCCCTTCTTCTTGCGTATGGGTACGGCTAGCCGATCCGCAGGCTCGATACCCCGAACGAGGTCCCGACCGACACGGCAGCGTCAACGATGGGGTTGTCCGGTTCCACCTGCTTCACCTTATTGGCGACCTCGTTGAGCCCGATGCTCGACATCGCGCCGCCGTTGAGCGTGGCCATGCGCCCGAACTGCCCGTCGATGGCGAGGCGAGCGGCGTGTTCGCCGAAACGGGTAGCCAGCACGCGGTCGAACGGCGTGGGCGTGCCACCGCGCTGGACGTGACCGAGGATCGTCGTGCGGATCTCGCTCTCGATGTGGTGCTCCAGCACCTGCGCGAGCGCCCGGCACGCGCCGCCGAGCCGGAT
>JBCDFO010000242.1:0-7627 GCA_039177895.1 Bacteroidota bacterium | reverse complement strand
CGAGGCGAGCGAGTAGACGATCAGGATGTTCGAGGGCGGGATGATGAGGCCCGTCGTGGCGGCGGTGATGTTGACGGCGGCGGCGTAGTCGCGGTCGTAGCCCTCGGCCTCCATGCGCGGCCCGAGCGAGGTCCCGATGGCACTCGCGGCGGCGACGGCGCTGCCCGAGATCGCCCCGAAGAGCATCGCGCTAACGATGTTCACGAACGCCAGCCCGCCCGGCAACGCACCCACGACCGCTTTCGCAGCGTTGATGAGTCTAGCCGCAATGCCGCCTTTGTTCATCAGCTGCCCGGCGAGGATGAAGAACGGGATCGCGAGCAGCGTGAAGCTGTCGAGGCCCGTCGCCATCCGCTGTGCGACCGTCGCGAGCGCAGGCTCGGCGGGCATGTTCGCCAGCAGTGTCACGCCCGTCGCCAGCCCGATGGCGTACGCCACCGGCACCCCGAGCGCGAGCAGCCCGAAGAAGGACCCGGCCAGCAAGGCGATGTTGAACAGCTCCATGGTGGGAAGTGAGAAGGGGGAAGCTGGAGAAGTGTGAAGTGGAGAAGTTTGAAGTGAGAAGTTGAGAGAGAGGAAAGTTGGAGTGCGAGTAGAGGGGCCTACGGCTCGTCACTTCCTACTTCTAACTTCAAACGTCTAACTTCATCGACCGCGTAGAAGGCGATGAGGAGGCCGGCGAGGGGGAGCACGGTGTAGACCGCGCCGAGCGGGAGGCGCAGCGACGCCGAGGTCTGCTCCAGCGCGAACGTGACCGCCACGAGGACACCGCCGCCGTAGACGAGTGCGCCGAGCGCGAACACGAGTACGAGCACCTGGATCACGATGCTGAGCGCCGTCATGCGTGCTCCGCTGAGAGCCCGCGGCAGCAGGTCGATGGCGAGGTGCATCCGCTGGCCCGAGGCGTAGGCCGCGCCGAGCACGCCGACCCAGATCAGGAGGAAGCGCGCCAGTTCGTCGGTGAAGCTCGACGGCTGCAGGCCGGGGATGTAGGGCGAGGCGAAGCGGGTTGCGACCTGCCAGAGCACGTTCACGACGCTCGCCGCCATCAGCACCACGAGCGCCCGACCAAGCACGCGGTCCACGACGGCGCGCGCCCGGTCCCATCCCGTAGCGGGCAAAGCCGGTGCCTCGTACGGACGCACGTCGGCATACGCTGTCGGGTCAGGTGAGCGGGTCATGGCGTGGCCTCTGGAACTGAATCGTTAGCGGCAGCGCTGGCCTTCACAGTAGTGTCGGCGTCCACCGACATGTCCAGCACGGCCTGGATGCGGGCGATGAGCGCGGCCAGGTCGGGTCGATCGTCGTAGGCGTCGAGCATCGCAGCGACACGGTCGCGGAACGGGCCTTTGTCGACGGTGAGGACTTCCACGCCCGCCTCGCGGACGGCGGCCAGCGCCTCCTCCGAGGCGGCCCGCCACAGATCCTTTTGCCGCGCCGTCGATTCGCGGGCGGCTTGTTGGAGCCAGGCCTGCTCCTGCGCCGTGAGGCGGTCCCACGTCGGCGTGCCGACGACCAGCACGTCGGGCACAGCGGTGTGCTCGTCGAGGGCGTAGTAGCGCGCGACCTCGTAGTGGCGCGAGAGGTAGAAGCTCGGCGGGTTGTTCTCTGCACCGTCCACGACGCCCTGCTGAAGTGCGGTGTAGAGCTCGCCCCACGAGATCGGCGTCGGGCTGCCGCCGAGGGCGCGCACCATCGCCATGGCGGTCTGGCTCTCCTGCGTGCGGATCTTCATCCCGTCGAGGTCGGCGGGCGAGCGTACGGGCCGGTCGATGGTGTAGAAGCTGCGCGCGCCCGCGTCGTAGTAGGCCAGCCCGCGCAGGCGGAAGTCGGTGGGGCTGGCGAGAAGCTCCTGGCCGATCTCGCCGTCGAGGGTGGCCCAGACGTGCGCCTCGTCGCGGAAGAGGTAGGGGAGCGTAAGCACCTCGAACGCGGGGGCGAAGTTTTCGAGCACGCTCGCCGACACCTTCGTCATGGCGAGGCTGCCGAGCTGCAGCAGTTCGAGGCACTGGCGTTCGCTGCCGAGTTGCTCGCTTGGGTAGAGGTCGATCCGCATCGCGCCGTCGGAGAGCACGGCGAGGCGCTCGGCCATGTAGGCCATGCCCTGGTGGACGGGGTGGCTCGTGTCGAGGCCGTGGCCTAGGCGCAGCACAGTGACGCTGTCGTTCGTCGCGGTGCTAGGCGCGCACGCGGCGAGCAGCACGCTGCTGAGCGCGAGGGCCAGCGAGCAGACGGTGAGCCGGGGTCGGCGACGAAGCACGGGAGAAGGGGAGTAGAGATGTGACTTAAACGTTTAAGTAAAACCAAAGCGACGAGCGAGTCAAGCAAAATCGGAAGCGCTTCGTTGCGCGCATGTATAAGGACTCCAGTTTCAGAAAAAGCGAGAACCAGCAGTAGGAACGTCGATTTTTCCGGTGCGACGACCGATTTTGCTTGACTGGCTTAAACGATTAACCTATTCTGTTCGGAAACGCTTCCGATGCGTTGTGCCCTTCTTGCCTCTCGTTCACCTCTCTCTCGCTCATGTCCAAGGTCACCATCAAAGACGTCGCCGCCCGCTCGGGCGTGTCGGTCGCCACGGTGAGCGCGGTCGTGAACGAGGCCGACTGGGTCACGGACGCCACCCGCGCCCGCGTGCAGCGGGCCGTCGCCGAGCTCGGCTACCGCCCCAACCGCGTCGCGCGGAGCCTCAAGACGCAGCGCGCCGACGCCGTCGGGGCCATCGTCTCTGACGTGACGAACCCGTTCTTCACTGAGATCATCCGCGGCCTCTCGCACGCCCTGCAGGAGCGCGGGCGTAACCTCTTCCTCTGCGATGCGGACCACCGCTTCGAGCTCGGGGACGCGCACCTGGAGATGCTCATCGAGCAGCAGGTAGACGGCCTCGTCATCATCGGCGACTCCGTCCGCGAGGCCTCGCTGCAGAGCTACCTCCGTCGCCGCAGCCACGTCCCCGTCGTCGCTATCGAGCGCGACTATGACCTGCCCGACGTGAGCTGCCTCCTCGTCGATTCGGAGCAGGGCGCGTATGTCGCCACGCAGCACCTCGTCGAACAGGGCTTCGAGCGCATCGCCTACATCGCTGGGCCGCAGGAGGGCGCGGGTAGCCTCACCTACGGCCGCGCGATGCGGACGGCCGGGTGGCGGCGCGCGCTCGCCGAGGCTGGGCTGCCGCACGACGACGAGTGGCTCGCCCGCGGCACATTCCGCTACGAGAGCGGCGCGAGCGCTATGCGCGACCTTCTGAGTCGCCCCGTGCGTCCCGACGCCGTGTTCGTCGCCAACGACATGATGGCGCTCGGCGCGATGCATGCGCTCCACGAGATGGGCCTCCGCATCCCCGACGACCTCGCGCTGGTCGGCTTCGACGACATCCCGGTAGCCGCGCTCGTCGCGCCGCCGCTCACGACGATGGCGATGCCCAAGCGTCGCCTCGGCCGCGCCGCGCACGACGTGCTCCGGGCCCACATCGCCGACGGACCGGGCTACACCGCCGTCCGGAAAACCTTCGAGGCCGACCTCGTCGTCCGTGCCTCCTCGCTCGCGGCTACGTTCGCGGGCTGAGTGCCCTTCTTTTTTGCTCCTCGCTTAATCGTTTAACCTGCTCATGCAGCGTCTCACGCCCGGTTCGAACCTCGGCACGTGGCTAGCAGCCAGCGTCGTTGGGCTGCTGGCGGTGCTGTGGGTACCGCATGCCGATGCGCAGACGGGCATTGTGGCGGGGACCGTGATCGATGCCACGACAGGCGAGCCGCTGCCCGGCACGAACGTCGTGGTCGTGGGGACTACCATCGGCGCTGCGACGGACTTTGACGGGCGCTACCGCATCGCGGGCGTGCCGACCGGCGACCAGCGCCTCGCGGCCGTCTTCCTTGGCTTCGAGCCCGACACGCTCGCCGTCGCCGTCGAGCGCGGCCGGACGAACACGCTCGACTTCGAACTCCGCCCGCAGGCGATCCGCGGCCAGGAGGTCGAGATCACCGCCCAACTCGAAGGGCAACTCGCGGCCATCAACGAGCAGCGGTCGTCGAACACGCTCGTGAACGTGGTGTCGGAGGACCGCATCCGGGAGTACCCGGACAACAACGCCGCCGAGTCGGTGGGCCGCCTGCCCGGCGTATCGCTCCAGCGCGACGGCGGCGAGGGGACGAAGGTGCAGATCCGCGGCCTCGCGCCCAACCTGTCGTCGGTGACGATCAACGGCGAGCGCATCCCCGGCACCGAGGGCAGCGGCGGCTTCGACGGCAGCGACCGTGGGGGCGGGCGGGCCGTCGACCTCAGCCTCATCTCGTCGGACCTCCTCGCGGGCATCGAGCTCTTCAAGGCGCTCACGCCGGATAAGGACGCCGACGCCATCGGCGGGACCGTCAACCTCGTCGTGCGCGAGGCCCCGGTCGGCTTTCGGGGGCGTGTGCGCGCGCTCGGCGGCTACAACGCCCTCGGCGACCGCTTCGACGCGGCCCGGTTCGACGCCAACGCCTCGAACCGCTTCTTCGGCGACCGCCTCGGGCTCATCGCGACGGCCAACTTCCAGCGCACCCCGCGCGGCACAGACGCGCTCCAGAACGATTTCGAGCAGATCACCATCAACAGCCTGCGCGACACGCTGGGGCTGGGCGAGGGGGGCGTCGAGATCGACCCACGCAGCATCGAAGTGTTGCGACGCGACGAGGTGCGCACCCGCTACGGCGCGAGCCTGACAACCGACTACCGCCTCCCTAGCGGCAGCATTCAGGTGCGTGGGCTCTACAGCCGCACCGAGCGCGACGAGCAGCAGCAGCGTATCCGGTACCGCATCGAGGAGACCGACGCCGAGCGCGCTATCCGCGAACGGCTCCGCACGGTGGACCTCCTCTCCGGGGGATTGAGCGGCGCGTACACGTTGCCCTTCGCCGAGATCGACGCGAGCCTCTCCGTTGCGCGGGCGCTCAACCGCACGCCCGAGGGATGGGACGCGCGCTTCCGCCAGGACAACGCCTTCCCGGGCGGCACCGACGGCTTCGGGACCCTCCCGCTCGCCACCATCGCCGACAGTGCGGGCATCGACGTGGGGCAGACCTACCTCCGTGCCCTTCGCCGCGACCGCGAGCGGGCCGTTGACCGCGACCTCACGGCGGCGCTCAACGTGGCGGTCCCCTACCGCCTCTCGCCGCAGGTCAACGGGGCCATCAAGTTCGGCGCCAAGTGGCGGGGCAAGCAGCGCACGCAGGACTTCACCCGCACCGAGACGCTCCCCGATGACCTCCGCGACGCCGCCGAGGCGCAGAGCCTCCCCTTCCGCGAGGACGGCAGCGACAACGAAGGCCCCGCCGCGCCGACGTTCTTCGAGACTGGTTTTGCTGACCCCGTCGAAGGCTTCCTCATTTACGAAACGCCGGACTACGGCCGCATCGGCGACCTCGACGCGAGCCTGGACGGCGTCTACCTGACGCACCCGTTCTTCGACCAGCGCGACTTCGAGGCCGAGGAGGATGTGACGGCGGCCTACCTCATGACCGAGGTCAACGCGGGGCCGCTGCTCGTCGTGGGCGGCGTCCGCTACGAGCACACGCGCGTCGACTTCACCGCGCAGACGGGCGGCTACAGCAACGACCTCCAGCGCCTCCTCCGCACCTTCGAGAACGCCCAGCGCCAGAACCCCGACACGACGCTCCGGCAGGTCTTTGGCGTCCGCGACACGACGGGCGTGCAGGACTACGGCCAACTCTTCCCGCAGGTCGTCGCCCGCTACCGCATCACGCCATACCTCGACCTCCGCGCCGCCGTCACGCGCACCCTCGCTCGGCCCGACTACCTCGACCTCGTCGCCTACGAGAACGTGGACGACATCAACTTCGAGATCGAGCGCGGCAACCCCACGCTCCGCCCGACCACGGCCTGGAACTACGACGTCTCGCTGACCGCCTACACCGGCTACGGCCTCGCCTCCATCGGCGGGTTCTACAAGCAACTCACCGACTTCCAGTACGACTCCTTCGCCAACGAGACCATCGACGGCATCGGCTACCTCGTCTTCCAGACCGTCAACGGCAACGCGGCCACCGTCTGGGGAATCGAGTTGGAGACGCAGCTCAACTTCACCTTCCTCCCGCGCCCATTCGACGGTTTCCTGCTGAACGCGAACTACGCCTACGCCCAGAGCGAGGCCGACTTCCCGATCAGCTACCTCGTCTCGCTCGACCCGCAGACGTTCGCGCCGACCTACACGACCGACACGCGGACGGACGCGCTGCCTGGGCAGGCCCCGCACGTGGCCAACGTGACGCTCGGCTACGAGAAGGCGGGCTTCTCGGCACGGGTGTCCCTGAGTGTCCAGAGCGGCTTCCTCGCCGCCGTCGCGTCGAGCGAGTTCGACCAAGCGTTTCTCACCTTCCAGGACGACCCCAGCACGCCCGACGTGTTCGAGTTCGACCTGGTGTATGACGACCCACGCACGCCGGACGTGGTGGAGGGCGGCCCAATCACGCAGGCGGAGGTCCGCACCGACTTCCGCACGCAGACGTTCACGTTCCTCGACCTCCAGGTGAGCCAGGACGTGCCGGGCGTGGACGGCCTCCGGCTCATCTTCAACGCCAACAACCTCACGGACCAGAACGAGCGCGAGCGCCTCGGCTCGTTCCGCGACCTCGCCGACCGCCGCTTCGGCTGGACGGGCGAGGTCGGCGTCCAGTTCAAGTTCTGAGCAGAAGCGATCCGTCTGTTTCACTATGTCCAGCGCATCTCGACGCCTCGAAACGAAAAGCTCTCCCCCTGGACAGAGCCTGTCCCCGCGTAGGCGGGGAGGGAGTCCGCGAAGCGGGAGGGGGTAGACCTACCGAGCACGACGCAGCGTCACGCTGATGCGGTCAACCACCCCCAGCCCCTCCTGTCTAGAGCTTGCCCTCGCGCAGGCGAGGGAGGGGAGCTACAGTCTTCACGTTCTAGTCTTTCTCCTTTCACCTCTCCCCTGCCTGCCATGCGTGTCTTCGCTACGCTCCTCGTCCTCACCGTCCTCGCGGCGCTGCCCGCGCAGGCGCAGATCAGCGTCCCGCCCGGCGTGGGCACGCTCGAAACCGCCGTCAACGCCAACACGACGCCTGGGCAGGTCTTCCAGCTTGAGCGGGGCGCGACCTACCTCCTGCTGGAGCGCATCGACCCCGAGGTGGACGTGGTGATTGAGGCCGCCGGCGAGGGCGACTGCCCGGCGGTGCCGTCGGACTGCCCGCTCATCCAGCCCGCCCCGGCCGTGGGCGGCGGCGAAAGCGACCGCCCGTTCCAGCTCGACGTGCCCGGCATCTCGGCGACGCTCCGCGAGGTGGCGATGACCAACCGCAACCCGGCGGGCCAGCAGCGCGACCGCATGATCCGCCTCCGCGCGCCCGCCGTGACGCTGCGCCTGGAGCGCGTGCTGCTCTTCGGCGAGAACACGATGGTCGTCCGCGTGGACACCGGCAGCGACACCGGCGACCCGAACGACCCCAATGACGACCTGCCCGGCCCCACCATCCTCGTAGACGGCTCGATCATCAAGGACGTCGGCAACCTCGACGGCAACCTCGACGAGGGCCGCTTCATCGACGACCGCGGCAACGACATGAACCGCGTCTCGGTCACCAACTCGACGTTCTACCACATCCTCAACCGCGTG
>JBCDFO010000241.1:0-7637 GCA_039177895.1 Bacteroidota bacterium | reverse complement strand
GTGCGGCGGTCGTTCTCGTCGTCGGTGGTCGTGATCGTGTTCTTGGCCTTGTTCAGCAGCACGTAGGCCAGCTTCTTCGGCGCAATCGCACGCCCATCCACGCGCACGTCCTGGTCGGGCGTCACTTTGATTCCCATCTCCGTCACGACCGCTCCATCGACGCTGACACGGCCCTCGGCGATCCAGGCGTCGGCTTCCCGGCGGGAGCACAGGCCCGCCTGCGCGATGTACCGGTTGAGCCGCACAGGCGCGTCAGAGTCGTGCCGGTCGTGGCGCTTCGGCGGGGATGAGGGGGGGGAGCTATCTGTGCCTGCGTTTCCTTTCGCACGGCGGCGCTCGTTCATCTTGCGGCGCTTCACCGAGGCCGCATGGGCACGCTCTCCCTTCTTGCCGCCTTTGCGGCTCGCCTGCCCCTTGCTGCCTGCTTGCTTGCCGCCGTTGCGCGTTGGCCCCGGCGCGTCGGAGGATCGGTTCGGGCGGGAGGAGTCGGACACAGCGATGGGAGATGGTGCGGGAGGCGAGGATCGTAGGGGCGAGTCTAGGTCGGCAGTCCCGCCGGGGCATCAGGTCCCGGAGGGGGCACCGGGTCGTCCACGGCGAGCAAGGCGGCGCGCTCGCTGTTGAATGCGGGATCGTCGAGCAATTCCTCGATCTCGCGCGGCTTGGGCAAGTCTTCCAACGCGCGGATTCCGAAGCGTTCCAGGAACGCCTCCGTGGTCGCGTAGACGAGCGGGCGTCCCACCGCGTCGGCGCGCCCGGCGATGGTCACGAAGTCGAGGTCGATCAGCTTGCGGAGTGCGTAGTCCGAGTTTACGCCGCGCACGTGGTCGATCTCGGGCTTCGTCACGGGTTGGCGGTACGCGATGATGGCGAGCGTCTCCATGAGCGACCGGCTGAGCCGCCGGGTGTCGGTCCGCTGGAAGTGCGTGTGGAGGATGGGAGCCACCTCGCTGATCGTCGCCATCCGGTAGCCCTCGGCCCAGGCGTGGATGCGAAAGCACGTGTCGGCCTCGCGGTAGCGCTCGTTGAGCACGGCCACGGCCTCCTCGATCTGCTCCTCCGTGTGAGGTCGTTCGTCATCCTCGGTTCCTCCGTACACCTCCACATACAGCTCCAGAATGGCTTTCGCTGAAACAGGCGTATCGCTGGCAAAGACGAGTGCCTCGACGGTACGCAGGAGCGTGGATGAAAGCACGGAGGGCTGCATGGGCAGAATCAGGCGGGCACCGTCGGGCGGGCCCGGTCAAGTGGGTTCGATAGTGCGCGCTGGAAGCGGACTGCCCGGCTCGCCAGCCGGAACGACTTCGACCTGGAAGTCTTCCGGGTCGATCCCGGTCACGACCCGGACGCGCTGACGCTGCACGAGATCAAGCAGCGCGAGGAAAAGCACGATCACGAAGGCCTTACTGGTGGGCACAGCATCACCCGGCCCTCTACGTGCAAGCATCCGGAACGACGCGGGGCGCGCCGCGACGGCCGCTATAAGCAGCGTCCGGAGGTCTTCGACGGCGTAGTCGTAGCGCTCGACATCGTGGCGCGTGGGCTCGGGCGTCTCCTCAAGCGCGCTCTTCAGCGCCCGCACGAGATCGAACAGCGACACCCGGTAGCGCACCTCCTCCGAGTCGAACCGCTCACGCTCGGCTGCGACGCGGACGTACTGCAGTCGCCGCTCCTCTTCGAGGCGACCGAGGTGCAGGGCCGCTTCTTTGTAGCGCATGTAGTCGAGCAGCCGCTCAACGAGTTCCTGGCGTGGGTCGATCTCTTGCCCGTGCTCGTCGAGGTCGGGACGCGGCAGCAGCATCTTGGCCTTAATGCTGATGAGCAGCGACGCCATGTAGATGAAGTCAGCCGCCGCGTCGAGGTCGACTTGCTCGAGCACCGTCACGTAGGCGAGGTACTCGTCGGTGATCCGCGCGATGGGAATGTCGAAGACGTCGAGTTCGTCGCGACGGATAAAGAAGAGGAGTAGGTCGAGCGGGCCCTCGAATTGATCGAGACGGACACGGTACATCGCGGCGATGGCTGGCGAGCCGTCAAGATACGGGCGTGCACGTCGCCCTACCGCGTCCCTCGAACGACTTCCCTGCGCTCCGGGCTCGACAAGGCAGTGGCCGAAGGGATACGTTGTCGCTACGCCTCGACAGCTTCGTGGCGGGCACGGAACCAGGCGACGGTCTTGGCCAGCCCCTCTTCCACACCGACCTGCGGCTCCCAGCCGAGGACGCGCTTTGGCTTCGAAACGTCGAGCACGCTGCGTTGCTGCTCCCCTGCCTTCGCAGGCCCGTGCTCTTCTGGCGTTCCGTTCCCGACATGCTCGCTGATCGTGCGGAAGAGCACGTTCACGTCGGTCTCGACGCCAGTTCCGACGTTGAAGACGTCGGCCCCATCGTAGGCCGCCGCCGCCATCACGGCGCGGACCACGTCCCCGACGTAGACATAGTCACGCGTCTGCGTACCCGGCCCGTTGATGACGGGCTGCTCACCTCGGAGCATCCGCTGGGCGAAAATCGCGACGACGCCGGCCTCGCCATGAGGGTTTTGGCGGGGTCCGTAGACGTTGCCAAACCGCAGCGCGACCGCTGGGATGCCGTGCACGTTGTGGTAGAATCGGAGGTAGTGCTCCGAGACCAGCTTGGTGATGCCGTAGGGCGAGAGAGGCCGTTGCGGGTGCTCCTCAGGCTGCGGCCCCGCGCCATTGAAGTCGGCATCGGGCTCGCCGTAGATGGCACCGCCCGTCGAAGCGAACACGACCTTTTCGAGCCCGTGCTGACGCCCTGCCTCCATGAGGTTGAGCAAGCCAAGCACGTTGACCTGTGCATCGAACTGCGGGTCGGCGACGGACTTGCGCACGTCCATCTGCGCGGCCAGATGGAAGAGCGCCGCGAAACGGTGCGTCGCGAACAGGTCAGCTACGCTACCGTCGCGGATGTCAAGTTGGTGAAAGTGCGCGGCTGCGGGTACGTTGTCGCGCACGCCACCCGATAGATCATCGATGACATGCACCTCGCAGCCACGCTCAAGCAGCGCATCAACGACGTGGGAGCCGATGAAGCCAGCACCGCCGGAGACGAGCACAGGACGGCCTTCAAAAGGAAATGACATGGGGCGTAGGGTTGGCTGCGAGAAATGTCAAGAGGACAGTTTCTTGACGCCGCCAAAGATATGCCAGTCGTTTTCCCTTCGTGAGCGTGCATGCCGTAACTGCGCTACCACTCGAAGCGAAGCAGCGCAGCCGACATATCTGCCGCCTCTATTGAGACGATGCTCGGGTCGGCAGGTGAGTGGAAGGGCACGATGTCTAGCACATCACACTTCGGCGTACACGTTGCTGCGTCGGCC
The DNA here is from genome assembly GCA_039177895.1 of Bacteroidota bacterium. Classification (GTDB taxonomy): domain Bacteria; phylum Bacteroidota; class Rhodothermia; order Rhodothermales; family Rubricoccaceae; genus JBCBEX01. The sequence goes on along the minus strand of JBCDFO010000241.1, from coordinate 4,298 downwards.
AAGACCAGGAACAGATCGGCATCCAGGGGGACCGTAGCAGGCAGCGTCGTCGCGAGGGCGTACGGCCGCCCGAGCACGTTCTGGACCTCCCAAACGAGTTCGCCGCCACCATCCAGCACTGCTTGGGCTTCAGGAGACAGCCTGGTCAGGGAGAGTCCGATCAGACGCGGGGATACGCTTGACGTATCGTCCGCCTGGAAATCGCAGCCCGCCAGGAGTAGCATACTCCCGAAGGCTAAGCAAAGGAGGGGTCGCATAGCGATGTCGGAGGGTCAAGAGAGCGCGGGAAGTATACTTCCTTTCTGGGCTAGAGCACACCTCTGTGCGTCTTGCATGCTGTTTTTCTTTGTTTTGGGCGTACAGCGATCGTTTATCGTCGATATTTGTAACGCTTCTACAACACACCCCGCGATGGATCCCCGTGTGGCCTCTGCGATAACGCTATTCCTATCGCTGACGCTTCTCCCTGGCACCTCGTGCGTGCCCAGCCCGACTCCAACAGGTACCACTACCTCGTCGCTTGAAAGCCCGTTCGCGCTCGACCGCCCCGTTGCTGAGATCGACCTCGACGCAAGCCTGAACGAGATCTCGGGGCTGACCTTGCTCGACAGCATGACGCTAGGCGCCGTTCAGGACGAACGAGGCCGGCTCTATCGACTTCCGCTCAGTACAGGGCAGATCGCTAGCGTGAGCGACTTCCACGGCCGGGGGGACTTCGAGGGGGTCGAACGCGTGGGGGCAGACGTGTGGGCGCTCCAGAGCGACGGCGACCTGTTCCTGCTGGACGATGACGGCGAGGACGCGCGGAAGTATGAGACGCCGCTCTCGACTGCTTTCGACACGGAGGGGCTCGCCTACGACGTCGCGCGCCACCGGCTCCTCGTCGCTTGCAAGGAATACCCCGGGGACGGCCTCGACGGATTCCGCGCCGTGTATGCGTTCGACCTCGAGACGGAGACCCTGCAGCCCCGCCCGGCCCTGCTCCTCGACCTCCGGGCCGACGCTCGGCTGCGTACCTTTAAGCCTTCGGCTATCGCTTTCCACCCGCAGACATCGTGGTGGCTGCTCCTCTCCTCAACTACCCCCATGCTGGCCGCGCTGGATACAGCCAGCCAGTATGTCGGTGCCTGGCCGCTCCCGGAAGCGCGCTTGCCACAACCTGAAGGGCTGGCTGTCTTGCCCAGCGGCGATCTCCTGATCGGAAGCGAAGGACGCCCCGCTCGAATCGCCCGCTTCTCGTACGTCCCCCCCACGACGCGCTCGCCAGACTGACGTTCGTCTTCCCACCCTCCATGGCTGACCCCACTACCTCGTCAGACCGCGCGGCCTCGTCTCCGCCAGCCTCGGAATCGTCTGGCGCATCGTCGAGCGCAAAGAAGCGGCGTAGCAACAAAAAGTTTGGCTCGCGCAAGCGGGGCATCTCGGACATGTTCCGCTCGCTCTACCGCGTGCAGATGGACCTTTCGGCCCTCGCGGATACGAAAGCGAACATCATGATCTCGATCAACGGCATCATCGTGTCGATCCTGCTCGCCTCGATCTCGCCTGGCATCGACAAGAACACGTTCCTCCTCTACCCGACCATCGCGCTCCTGATCGGGTGCGTGATTTCGCTTGTGTTCGCAATCCTGGCCGCGCGGCCTCGCCTCAACACCGAGACGATCACCATGGAAGACGTGCGTGCAAACCGCAAAAACTTGCTCTTCTTCGGCAACTTCACGGGCCTCTCGCGCAACGAGTTCGAGGAGGGCCTTACCGATCTCATGCAGGACGGCGAACTCCTGTACGTCAACATGATCCGCGACATCTACGGCATTGGCCAGGTGCTCGAGACGAAGTTCAAGCTGCTCCGTTGGTCGTACACCCTGTTCATGTTCGGCCTCATCATCGGCGTGTCGCTCTTTATCCTCGCCTACCTCACCGTCGAGACGGTGCCTGCTGTGGGGAACGCGCCCGGCTTGCTCCTTCCCGATTCGCTCCTATCGAGGTAGGCCATGAAGACGCTCTACCTCCTGCGCCACGGCAAGTCCGACTGGGACGCGCCGTTCGACCGCGATTTTGACCGCCCGCTAGCGAAGCGGGGACGCAAGGCCGCCGACCGAATGGGGCGCTTCTTCGCGCTCTCGGACGAGCCTCTTGACGCCATTGTATCGTCCCCTGCCGTACGCGCGCGTCGCACGGCGGAGCGCTTTTTGGACGAGAGCGCGCTGTCTACCCCACTCTCGTTCGACGAACGCTTGTATGACGGCGACGAAGACGGACTACTGGATGTAGTACGGGACCAGTCCGACGCTGTGAACGCACTGCTGCTGGCGGGCCACCAACCTACCTGGTCGGATGCTGCTTCCTTGCTCATCGGCGGTGGTGATCTCCGCTTTCCGACGGCCGCGCTCGCTTGCATCAACCTCCACATCGACGCGTGGGACGACATCGAGGAGGATACGGGCGACCTGATTTGGTTTGTGACGCCTCGGCTGCTGAAGCCGCTGATGAAGCGCCGCTGACGGTGCTACGCCCTTGACGCAGCCTGGGTCGGCTAGTACGCTCCCGGTCCGTCTGCGTCTTCCCCATCGAGCTCATCTATCTCCTCGACGCCTCGCTCGGCACGCTCCGCGCGGATCTTCGCGAAGAGGTCCTCCATGTGAGCCGCCTGCTGCTGGCGCTCATCGAGGAAAAAGCGCAGTTCCGGGACCCGGCGCATCTGGTGGCGAACGCGGCTCGCGAGCGCTGTCCGCACCTGAGGCGCGATGTCTTCGAGGCGACGGAACGCCACCTTGCGTTGTTGTACCGTATCGCCGAGTACGCTCACGTCGAGATAGGCGATGCCGAGGTCTTTGGTGACCCGCGCGCCTGTGATCGTGAGCATCGACTGCGAGGTTTCGTGGAAGTCGTTGTTGAGGAGGTCGGCTACTTCTTTCTGGATCAGCTTGCTGACGCGCTCGGTACGGATGCTCATTTCTTGCAATAACAGTTTTAAGTCCAATGGAAAGCGGCGGCTGGCCCGGGGCCAACCGCCGCTCCGCGAATCGTAGCTGTGCTAGACAGCGAGTTGGCGCTTCTCCTCGACGACCTCGAAGACTTCGATCTGGTCACCGACCTTGATGTCGTTGAAGCCATCGATGTTGAGACCGCACTCGTAGCCAGCGGCGACCTCGCGGACATCGTCCTTGAAGCGCTTGAGCGACCCGATGTTGCCGGTGTAGACCACCACCCCATCGCGGATGAGGCGCACGCGGTCCGAGCGGCGGATCTTGCCGTCGAGGACGTAGCAGCCCGCGATGGTGCCCACCTTCGGGATGCGGAACGTCTCACGGATCTCGACCGAGCCGAGCACGACCTCCTTCTGCTCGGGCGAGAGCAGCCCTTCGAGCGCGTCGCGCACGTCCTGGATGGCGTCGTAGATCACTGAGTAGGTGCGGATGTCGATTTCCTCGCGTTCGGCAGCGAGGCGCGCGCTGGCCATCGGACGCACCTGGAAGCCCAGGATGATCGCGTCGGAGGCAGCAGCGAGCATGACATCGCTCTCGGAGATCGCACCGACGCCCGTGTGGATGATGTCGACTACGACCTCCTCGCTCTGGATCTTCATCAGCGAGTCAGCGAGGGCCTCGACAGAGCCGCCCACGTCGCCCTTGATGATGAGGTTGAGCGAGGTGAGTTGACCGAGCGCCATCCGCCGTGAGAGCTCAGCGAGCGAGACGTGCTTCGACTGGTGCATGGCCTGCTCGCGCTGGAGCTGCTGGCGCTTCGACGCGATGTCGCGCGCCTCGCGCTCGTCGTCGCGGACGATGAAGCGGTCGCCCACGTCGGGCTGCCCGTCCCATCCGAGAACCAGCACCGGCGTGCTCGGGCCGACGACCTCGACGCGCTGGTCGCGCTCGTTGAACATCGCGCGGACGCGGCCGGAGTTGGTCCCGGCCACGTAAGCGTCGCCCGTTTCGAGCGTGCCATTCTGCACGAGCACGGTCGCCACCACGCCGCGGCCCTTATCGAGGCGCGCCTCGATGATGGTACCGAGCGCTTCGCGGTCCGGGTTGGCCTTCAGATCGAGGAGTTCGGCCTCGATGAGCACCTTTTCGAGCAGATCCTCGACGCCCTCGCCCGTGATCGCCGAGACGAACTGGCACTGCACGTTGCCACCGTACTGCTCCACGAGCACGTTCTGATCCGAGAGCTGCTGCAGGATGCGGTCGGGGTTGGCCTCCGGCTTGTCGATCTTGTTGAGCGCGACCACGATGGGGACGCCCGCCGCGCGGGCGTGGCTGATCGCCTCGATGGTCTGCGGCATGACCTCGTCG
>JBCDFO010000240.1:0-7638 GCA_039177895.1 Bacteroidota bacterium | reverse complement strand
GGTGTGCCGTTCAGAAACGTCCCATTGGTGCTCCCGAGGTCGCGCAGCCACCACTGGCCGCCTTCAAACGCCACGGTCGCATGCCGCCGGCTGGCGAGGTGGTGCTCCACGACGACCTCGCAGTCTTCTGCCCGCCCAAGCGTGAACGCCGACGTGAACTGGCGCGGTTGCCCTAGCCAGGTCAGCGTCAGCGGGGGGACGGCGCTAGCGTCCTGAGCACGATCGAAGAAAGCCACTGCAGCAGGGGGAAGGGACTACGAGGCAGGGAGGGCAGTTGGGATCTGAGCGCCCAGCACGAGCCGGACCGGATACGGGACCGCCGACGGGGGCGGCAAGAGCCGTACGGCGAACAACTCGTAGTCGGGCGTGGAGCCCTCGGCTACGTGCTCCAGGGTTACGTTGCTCGCGCCATCCGGGCTGCCGAGGAAGCTGCGCAGCCGTGCGCCTAGGGCCGCTTCCATCTCGTCGCGCGACAGCCCAGCGAGTGCCCGCTGCGCCATCAGCAAGAACTGGGCGGTGCGCGATGAGAAGAGGGCGCTCGGCAGGGACGCGTTGGCGAAGGCCTCGGCGTTTGCAGCCGCGTCGTTGGTGCGGGCAACGTGCCGCGTCGTTGGGGTCTGGGTCAGCGCAGCGTGGTCGCGGTTGAGCGTGCTCGCGAGCGGGAGGATCCCGTTGGCGGCGAACTCCGCGATCGAGCGGTCAGCGAGCAGTGCTGCCAGAGTCATCCCGCCCATCCGACCCTTGCGGATCGGCAGGTTCTCGACGATGCGGCCCGGCAGGTGCGTCGGCCAGCCTGTTTCGGCAAAGCTCGCCCCGAGGGCCGTGCCCACGAGGAGTGCAGCCCCGCCCCAGAGCACGTCCTTCGTCTCGAACGCGAAGGGCAGAGCCCGGTCGGGGTGATTGCGGCCGTAGGCGGGCCGGAGCACGAAGGCGGGGGCAGCGAGGCTGAGGTAGGCGGCCTCGTCCCGCTCGCGCAGCTTGCGCCACGCGATGTACGGCGGGCCCGCGAAGAGCTGGTGCAAGGGCGGCAGCTTACTCAGCGCGGTCGGCTTGTCCTGGCCGAAGAAGGCGGGGCCTGCCGTCGCGATGACGGGGACCTGCAGGCTAGCCCCTGTCTCCGCGAGGTCCGTCAGCAGGGCGAGGTCCGCGCTCGATGCGCCGAAGTCGTAGTCGAGCAGCAGCGCGGACACGGGTGGGGCGTCCGGGTAGCCAAGGTCGCCCGCGGCGTGCTCGGGCAGGAGCACCTGGTAGTAGAGCGCCTCGCTGAGTGCTTCCTTGGGCGTTGCAAGCACGTCGAGGTGGATGCCTGCGCGGAAGTCGAGGCGGTCCACGAGGAACTTCAGCCCACGCCAGGCCCGCTCCAGCGCCTGCACGGTCGGGTGCGCCAGGATGGCGTCGATCTGCGCCTTGAGCTGCGCGTCGAAGTCGTCGAGGGCCTGCGCGGCGGCGTCCTTCGCGACGCCCGGGTCGCTCCCCGCCGTCGCAGCGCCAATGAGCGCGCCGAGTAGGCTGCGCGGGGCGTCTGCAGGTGGCGGCGCGTCTGCAGGGGCGTCCTCACCCAGGTCAACCATGCCGAGGAGCCGGTCCAGCGAGTCGCCGCTCGCGGCCCCATCGCCCGGGGGCGGGCTCGGCGCTGGCTTGGTGAGGGCTGCAGCTAGGGCGGCGGCCTGGTCAGAGGCCATCCCCGCCTCCTCCAGGCGCGCGCTCAGCGTGTCGAGTCCGTGGGCTCCCTGCGCTGTCGAGGCGACGACCTCGCGAACGGCGAGAAGCCGTCGCAGCGCGGGCACCTGCGCCGCGATCCCGCTCGGCGTCAGGTCGGCGAGGCGGCGTGCTGTGAGTTGCACCCCGAGGTAGCGCGGGCCCGCCCCAAGGTGGTTCGCCACCTCAACTTCGACGGTTGGCGCCATGGCCTCCATGAGCGAGGCGTACCTATTTGCATCCACGCCACGGAGGTGAGTGCCCTCCGACCACGTCGGCTCTGCCCCCTGCGGGTCGAGGTCGCTCACCAGCACGAGCCGGAGCGGAAGTGAGGCCCGTTCCTGCGCCCCCGCATGCAGGTGTTGGGGCGATTGGACACGCGTCTCGTCCGGCGTCGAGGTGATGGAGAGGGGGAAAGGGGCGTTCTCGCTCATGGGAAAATGGGGGCGGTCTGTTGGGAGAGGTTAATACCGATCCTCTACGTTTTCGTACTGCTTGGTGAAGTGGCTTTTGCCTCCTGCGTAGCTTGTGCTAGTCACAGTCTTGCCGAGCTGCTTTCCTGCGGACTGTAGCTTGATCTTTAGGGTGGCTTCCCATTGGGAGTCTCTCATGTGGACATCGCTCGCCGTCCATACTTTCTCCAGCCATACACGATGTCCTTGCTGCGCGCGTTTGATCTGATCGTCGGAATAGGCGAGGGAAATCGTCTCGGACAAGATGGGGAGTGCTTTCCCTATGGTCATGACCTCCAGTGATGACCTGGACCGCCGAATGTCAATCTCGACATGGAACACCGTGTCTGGTGATAGGAGGGTTCCGGGGCATATGCGAAACACGAATTGGGTCTTCTCGGCCGTGTAGCGGTGGGTGTATTCCTTGTGCCAGACGCGGAGGAGGAACTCGTGCCGGAAGCGTCCGAGGAGTTCCTGGAGTGCGGTCGCCTCGTCTTGGATGCCGTGTGTTCCTCCGAACGATACCGTGGCCCAATCGGGCTGAACAGCCTCATGGCTCTCTTTGCCGACGAAGCAGTGTTCAGCAAAGATCTGGTAGTCGTTGTCCCGAACCCACTCGGCGAGGAGTGCCCCGCTGAACCAGAGAATCATCCCAACAACGGCGACGGGCCCCGCGAATGACGACCCAGCGATGCCCATACCCGCGCCTGCTAGGACGCCCCCTGCACCGAGCGCGGAGACGGCATACAGGGCCATCACGTCGTACTGCCCTGTGGCTGTGGCCTTGCTCGCCTTTTCGCCTGCGTCAGCAATGTCCATCACGGCGGACACAATGGCGAACACTGGGATCGACTTCGCTGAAAGGCGTCCGAGCAGCTTGTCTTTCCGTACGAGACTGCTGGTGGCTGTCGCAGTGATCTCCAGGAGGTCAGCCGCGGCTCCGGCAACCCCAAAGGTGATCCCACCCAGATTAGCGGCGTTGCCACGCCTGGCGTCCTGGATGGCCAGCTGGAGGTTGATGACGTTCAGAAGCGCTTGGATGGGTGCCTTCACTACCAGTACTCCCAGGTCCTTTGTCGCTGCAGCGTTGCTAGCCGCGGTTGAAAGCTTATTGCGCTCCCGTTGGTACTGTTGAGCAGCTGTGGAGGACTCCTGTGCTTTAGACCTAGCGGCTTGTTCTGCGTTGTCGCCCGGCTTGCGGTACTCTTCGGCTTTCTGCTTCGATTCGTGTGCCGACTTGCGTCGGTCTGCCGCCACGCGCCGCTTCCCAGCAGCGCTACTCTCCCGGCCCTCTGCCCTCGATTCCAGCACAGCCGCCTGGTTCTCCAACGCGATAGCTTTTTCAAGTTCAGCCTGTCTCGACTCGCGTACGAGGCGGCGGTACGTCCTGGCTAGCCTCTTCCTGCTCGAGCCGCCTAGTTTCCGGGGTACAGTCCCGTCTTTGCTCTTGGTGAGCTCCTTGCTGACTCTAGCCTCGTATTTGCCGTATTTAGTACTGACTCCAATTCTGGCGAGGTAGGCTTGCACGCGGTCTGCATTGTAAGAGCCTCCAGCTCGCTTTCGGTGGTCAGTAGCGCGTTGGTTAGCGTCCTTGGCAGCCTCTCTATCTGCAGCAGCGCTTCGTTCGAGGCTATCTGCCCTCGCCTCGAATGAACCGGCTTGCTTTTCGTATGTGGCAGCGTTTGATTCCTTACGGCTAGCTCTCTCCTCAGCCTTTTCAGACCGCTTCTTTTCCTTCTCGGCTTCCGTCGTGGCTTCCGCTAATTCTTTCTGAGCTTTCTCGGTGTAGAACTTCTCAACGTCGCCGAGGCCTTCAGCTCGCGCTTCCAGTAGGCTGATCTTACTAGAGATCCAATCTGTATACAGATCGGTAACAGCTGTCCAGCCCTTTCGGCCTCCTTGGAGCAGCACAAAATCCCGGATCGTACTCGTTTTGGCGTCGAGGTCGTCGTTGAAAAAGAGGCCGCCCGGTAGCCCCTCCTTGGCCTGGAGCATCGCGCGCTGGGCGGCTTGCCCCTTGGGACATTGATTCATGCCGCGGCTGACCAGCGCCCAGTGATAGAGCGCTTCGGTGACGTTTGCGGCGTCGCCTTCCACGCCGAGGATGGCATCCATCGCGGCCGTATCCAGGGCGGCGTGAAGGCTTGACTTCAGCTGGGCCTCCACCCAGGACCAGCGGCTGTCCACTTCGGTTGCCAATGCACTGCTACTGGTCTTGTAGTCGTCCAGGAACGTGTCAAGGGTGGTCTTGCTAATCCGGCTCTCAAGATCGAACGGGTCCTTCTTTGCCTTTCCTGGCGGTTTTAGCCACGAGTCAACGGAGCGGGCCACCATGACTTTCGCCTGGCGATCCGCGTCGCCGTGGTAGGCGTGGTAGTCCCCAAGGCCGGGGAGAAACAGCTTCTCGTGGATCTCCCGTGTAACGAGATACGGGTCGCCCGCAACAGCGATCTGCGGCTCATCTAGGTCGAATCGATGCGTCTTTGCATAGGTGAGCCAACGGACTTCACGCCAATTAATTTGGCCAAAGGCCTTCCGTGAAAGCGGGAAGGGGCTTACGAGGAACGTGTATGCGTGCGGACTGCAGAAAAATTCTGTCCGGAGTCGTACGAATCCGTGCGCTGATTCATACTTCTCTACGTGTCGCTTTTCGATGGAGAGGGCTGGGTCTGGATCGTACCACACAATCCATTCGTCTGGGCTCTTCGCATGGACCTCGTTGCAGAAGCGAATGGGAGCGCTTTGATCGGCTCCGTAGTAGAAAATGTAGATCCAGCGGTCATAAATGTCGGCAGTGTCTTGTAGAGTCTCAGCGTAGGTATGCTGGGCGGTCTTGAACGTGCTATCTGGCAGAGTAGGGAGCAAGCCCAACTTGACGTGCACGGAGATCCAGTCGTCGAGGACGGCCTCGACGCGTTCGCCGGATTTGCCTTTCGTGGTTGCTGGACTTCCCATGGTCGGACGTCAACGGGCGTGGGTGAGGAGTGGTAGGTTATCCGATGGCCTTCGCCTTGGACGGCGGCGTCTTCTGCGCAAAGCGCACAACGACGGGGCCAGGCGGCACGTCGCGCACAACGGCGCGTCCTTCCGCGTCCAGCGTCCCCGACGATGTCGAGCCGTCGGCGAACTCGACGTCGTAGCGCGCGTCGGGCACCGGCTGCCCCCGCTGATCGACGAGCACGACCTCCACCCAGTCCTTGAACTGAAGCAGCGGCGACTCGGCCTCGATCCCGAGCACCTCGACGCGGAAGAAGTACTCCGGGTGCGAGTAGGGCGTCTCCAACTCCCCAGCCGTGGGCACGTCGTCCGTATCGGGGTGATACTCGAACGCCCACTCCGCTTCAACGCGGCCCTGTTTCACGAACGCGGGGAAGCGGGTGATGGGGTCGTGCGCGCCGTCGCTGTCGTGCTCCAGGATGGCGATCTCGGCGCGGGTGCCGTCGGGAGCGCCGGTCACCTCGGTGGTGAGCGTCAGCACGTCGCCGCGCCGCGCCTCGGGCTGGCTCCATTGTGCGTTGCGGACCTCGACGGGCGGGAAGAGAAGCAGGGCCTCGGAGTCTTGCTGCAGGCCGTGGTCGGGCAGGCGGACCTCCGCCATGAGCGTGTCGCGCGCGCCATCGGGCACCGTGACGACGGTCGAGAGCCGGTTGTTGAGGAGGCGGTCCTGGTACGGCCCGAACGTCTTCCCGCTTGCGTCGAAGAGCCGCGTCACGAGCGGCGCGCCGTTGCCTACGAAGCGCGTGAACACCTCCAGGCCCACGCGGGCCCCCGCCACGGCTGCGCGGCGGGTCCACTGGACCTGCTCGATGGCCGAGGTGAGCTGCACCTCGGTCACCTCGTTGGAGGGGCCTGGATGGGGCTTCGGAGGAGGCATGGCGGGAGGACTAGGGATAGAGGTAGCGCAAGCCGCGCTGAGCGCCGGCACCGGTCGCGATGCACAGGCCGCGACGCGGCGTGGCGATGAGCTGCGTGGGCGGCGCGAGCAGGGCATCGATGGGAGCCGAGGTCGCGGCTCGGTCGCTCGTGAGCGTCACCGTGCAGAGGTGCTCGGGGGTCTCCAGCAGCAGAGCCATGCCGGTGCCGCCATCGAGGAGGGCGCACGACCGCAGCGCGCCGGGGGCCGTCGACGTGCGCGAGCCGCTCAGCGTGAGGTGCCCGTCGACAAGCGTGCCCGTCCAGGCCTGCCAGACACCCCGGTCCGAGGTGAGCGCGCCCACGTACACGCGGCCCGTCCATTGTTCGACCAGCAGCCGTTCCACGTGGCCCGGGAGCGTCGCCACAACCGTTTCTACCTGACTGCCCAGGCTGCGGTGCACGAGGTCGGTCTGGCCTTGCTGCGCAGCACGCGCATAGACGAGGGCCCCAGACGGCGCGACCTCTTCCACATCCCAGACTATGGACGGGTGCCGGCCGATAGGGGAGGTGAGCGGGATCAAGCGCGCCGTGCCTCCGCGTATCGTGTCGGCTTCAATGAGCGAGAGCGCTTCGCGGCCAGCATGATCGCGTCCGTAGACGAGTGCGGTAAGCCCGCCGTCGCGCTTCTGAAGTGGTGGGTCGAGGAGCACCGGGGCAGGGACCGCTGCGAGTCCGTGTGCCACGAAGAACGGCTCCGACAGGCGTCCCCGAAGGTGGAGGTGCAGCCAGCCCAGATCGCCCCCCCGGAGCCAGACGGCGTAGCGGTCCGCATGCATTGCGGCGATGTCGTTGAGGAGGGCGAGGCGGGGTGGTCCGGCCGCATCAAGCCCATCGCTTCCGAGGTCGGTCGCGACCCGGATGGCGCCGGGGTCGTATTTGCTAGCGGCCTGGTAAACCCAGCGGGCCCCGCCGTTAGCCTCGGTCGTCCACAGCGCCTCCAACTCGTCGCGTGGGTGCCGCCCTCCGAACCAACGGCAGGCGAGGTGGCGAACCTGCGCGGGCGTAACCACGAACTCCACTGGAGCAGCCTGGGTCGTGTCTGCGTGCGTGTCCCCGTGCTGATAGCTCAGCGCCAATGCGTAGCGCCCGGCCATCAGGGGGCGGTGGTAGAGAAACAGTTCGAGTTGGCTCGTCCAACGGCTTCCCGCCGGAGCCTCGAACGACCGGCCCACCTGCTTGAAGCGATTGATCTGGTGCAGCTTCAGGTAGTCGTCGCCCGTGAGCGTGCGCGTCTCGCCCACGCGGTGCGGGTCTGAGCAAGCCAGCGTGGTCAGCGTCACCTGGGTCCGGCGTCGGTTCAGGACGAGGCGGTCCAGTGTCGTATCAGCCAGTACCTCCACGTGGAGGTCAACGACGACCCCTTCCCCGACAAGGAACGAGTCCTTGGTCGGTGCCAACTGCAGTTGAAGTGGTGACGGACGGGGCACAGTGTAAGTAGGCAGCGACGAGCGCCTCACGGATTAGGCGAGCTAGGTCTTCGGGTTAGGGTTGGGCGGGAGCGGCTTCTTCGGCGGGCTTGACGACGCCGACGCGTCCGCCGGAGACAACGGGATGGTCTGGTATGGATCGCTTG
>JBCDFO010000239.1:0-7639 GCA_039177895.1 Bacteroidota bacterium | reverse complement strand
GTCGTGCGGCGCAGCCTGCGGGTCGAGGCCGAGGTCCGTGAGGTCGAGCGTGCGGATCACGCGCCCCCGGCGGATATCGATGACGGACACCTTGGCGTCGAGCTGGTTGCAGACGAGGGCGTACTCGCGCACGTCGGCGTAGGGCGTCTGGCCGCCCGGCCCGCGCGCGCCGTCGTCCACCCAGCGGCGGAGGTAGGCGACCTCGTCCGCCTCCAGCGCACCGATGTTGAGACCGTCCACGCTCGCCCCGGCGTCGATCACGCGGAAGAGGATCGAGCCGTCGGCGTCGAACGGGATCAGGAACGCGCCGGCGTCGCTGGCGAAGAGCGCGTCGAAGTCGGTGGGAGCCCCGTCGAACACGTCGCGCGCGGCGAGGAGCGGCTGGACGAACTCAGCGTAGGAGAGCGAGGAGATCGTGTCATAGTCGACCGTGGCAGGGTCGAAGTCGGGCACCATCGGGTCGTCGTCGCCATCGGAGTCGCAGCCTGCGAGGGGCAGGGCGAGCGCCAGGAGCGCGGCGAGGGCGAGCGGAAAGCGAACGCGCATAGAAGCAGGACAGGTTGGTTAATGCGGCGCAAACTACTCTGTCCCCAACGCGTCCTCTCGGCCATTCCTGCGAATGGTCAAAACTTCGTGCGCAGCGGCGGCTACGGTCCGCGAGTCACCGCGTCGCGTGCGTGCGTGCGACGCTCGGCGTCAGCAGCTCAAACCACCGGTCGGCCACGCCATCGCCGCCCTGGTCGGGCTCCTGGTAGGGCGGGGCGGGCCGCTCGTAGTCCCCACGGGCGCAGTCGTCCCGGCATTGCCGCCACAGCAGCGGCGTGACGCGCGCCTCGACGATCGCCTCGGTGGCGTCGTCCGGAACGTCGAGTGTGTAGCGGTAGCCGTGCTCGGTGCGGGTCCACGCGGTCGTGTCCGTCGCGAGGCTGCCGTCGCGGGCACGTCGGGTCGTCGTGTGCCTGAACTCGATCAGGTAGTTGAGAAACCCGTCCTTGGCAGTGACTACCACCTCCGTGGGACCCGAGCGCAGCGGCTCAGGGAGCGGGCGCACCCAGGCGACCTCCGGCCGGTCGCGCTCCTCCAGATACGCGGGGTCAATGACCTTAAGCCGGGGGTCGGTAGGCTGGACAGCCGCAGGCAGGACCGCGTACCGCTGGCCGGGATCGGCGGCTTCGAGCGCGCGTACGTCGCGGAGGATGTGGCTGGACGGTCGGTCGAGCTCGGGTGCATAGTAGAACCAGTCGACCTCCATCACGGAGGGCTGCGTCGGGTCGCCAGGCCTCTTGACCTGCGTGTCGAAGACGGCGGCCATGGCCTGCGTAGGTGCGGTACCGGGAAGCCAGGGCGACTCCATCGCGAACCACCCGCCGCCGCCGCCCGGCTCGTGGTCGTCCCACCCGCGGCCCACCACCGAGAACCGCACGGACTCGCCGTCGCTGCGGACGATGAGCGTGGCATAGACACCGTCGTTGAGCGTGTCGAAGGAGTCGCCCGTCGAGGTCGTCAGCGAGCCAGACAGCAGGGCTGCACACGTCTCGACGTCGCCTACGCGCACGACGTTCGGGTCGGTGATGTCGGTGGGCTCCGGGCCTGGAAGCGCGTAGCGGCACTGGTACCACCCGACCGGATCGGTCGCGGGGTGCCCCCCCGCGTGCATGGGGGTGCTCGTGCCCACTTGGCCCACGCTCCAGCTGGCGGCAGGCGCTAGGACGTTGTAGGGAAAGACGCGCTCTTGCAGGTGAGCGTCGAGATCATCGCGCCCTTCGTAGAGGCCCGTCGAGAGGTACGGGATAGGACCGGGGCCGCCGCCCCGCCGACATGGGAAGCGGTTGACGTGACAGTTGAAATGGTTCTGCCACTCGAAGTCGAGTTCGCCCCAGGCGAGCCGGTAGAAGCGACGGTCGCCGTTGGGAAACGGGCCGAGGCACGTCGTGCCAGGCGTGGCGCACCAGGCGCGGGACGAGTCGCCCTCGACGAAATAGCCGTTGGTGACGACGCTCCAGGGCGTCATCGTCCAGAAGGCTTGGGTGATGCCGAGTGCGGCCTCCAGGTCGGAGAAGTTGACGCGGGCGGCCCAGACGCCGGTCGTCGCCGTCAGGCTCGAAAAAATCTGCGCGGCGTGGGGGAGGCGGCCGGTGTCGGGGTCGGGGTCGGGATAGGGTAGGTCTTCGAAGCCCAAACGCAGCACGGACGCCGGCGTGACCTCCACGATCTGGCCACGCTTCTGAAGCCAACTCGGCTCGTCATAGCGCCACTCGTACCAGAAGCGCAGCGTGTCTGTCTCTTCAGGTGCGCAGGCTGTCGCCGGGCGGAGGCTCTCCGTGGCGGCGTCGACGCGGCGGCACCACGGGTTAGCCCCGAACAGGCCGCCCAGTGCACGCTCAGCGTGGTCATAGGCGAACCCGTCGAACACGAACGTTTCGGGGAGGCCGAGGTACGGGCCAGCCTGGACGCGAGGCTGGGCCACTGCGTCCCCAGACACGAGGGCGATCAGGAGGGGGAGCAGAAGTCGGGTCGGCATGAAGACGGTAGGGTACGCGGAGGGAAACAGGCGATGCTGGGTAGGCTGCGCATGCGCGAGATTATACACGCAGATCACCTCTCTTTCCGCTCCTCTTCCCTCGGCCTGCCACTTCTTCTGACGTGACCAACAAAGCCCTCGCCCGCCCGCTCAAAGACACCGCCGCGCTGATCGAACTGACCGGCGGCAACCCGTTCCGCGCCCGCGCCTTTGCTTCCGCTGCCCGCACCCTCGAACGCATGGAGGTGCCCGCTGCCGACATGACCCGGGCCGAGCTGACCGCCGTGCGGGGGATCGGGAAATCCATCGCGGGCGACGTGCGCGAACTCGTGGAGACCGGGGCGCTCGCCACCCGCGACGAGCTGCTCGCCGCGCTGCCGCCGGAACTGCCGGACGTGCTCCGGGTGAAGGGCCTCGGCCCAAAGAAGGTGCGTCGCCTCTGGCAGGACCTCGGCGTGACCTCGCTCGACGACCTCGAGGCCGCTGCCGTCGCCGGGCGCATCGCCGCCCTCGACGGCTTCGGTGCGAAGACGCAGACGACCATTCTGGCGCAGATCGAAACCGTGCGGACGTATCAGGGACAGCGGCACTACGCGGCGGCGCATGCGGACGTGACGCCCCTGCTCGCAGCGCTGCGCGGGGCCAACGGCGTGGTCGCGGCGGAGCCTGCGGGTGCGCTTCGCCGCGCGCTCGAAACCATCGGCGAAGTCGAACTCGTCACCGCAGGCGACGCCAACGCCGTCCGTGCCGTGCTGGACGCGCACGGCTGCACGGGTGCCCAAACCGACGCTGCGTTTTTCGAGGGGACCCTGCCGGATGGCCTGGCACTCTTCGTGCACCACACCGACTCGGAGCGCTTCGCCCGCGAACTGTGGGAGCGCACAGGTAGCCCCGAGCACGTCGCGGCCTTCATCGAAGCACACGGGGCGCCCGCCTATGGGGAGACGGAGGCCGCGATCTACGAGCGCGCAGGGCTGGCGTTCGTCCCGCCCGAACTGCGCGAGGGTACCGGCGAACTCACGCACGCAGCCGAGGGCGCGCTGCCCGATCTCATCACGCTCGCCGACCTGCGTGGATCGCTGCACAACCACTCGACCTACAGCGACGGCGCGCACTCCCTGGAGGAGATGGCCGAGGCGGCGCGGGCACGCGGGCTGACCTACTTCGGCATCTGCGACCACAGCCGCTCGCTCAAGGTGGCGAATGGCCTCTCTGTCGAGCGCCTACGCGAGCAGATCATCGAGGTGCGCGCGCTCAACGCGCAGTATGAGGCCGAGAGCACCGACTTCCGCGTCTTCGCGGGCTCGGAGGTGGACATCCTCAGAGACGGCAGCCTCGACTACCCCGACGAGGTGCTCGCCGAACTGGACCTCGTCGTGGCGAGCGTCCACACGCACTTCGCCATGACCGAGGCGGAGGCGACCGACCGGATCGTCCGCGCCGTGTCGCACCCGCACGTCCACATCCTCGGCCACCCGACGGGCCGCCTCCTGCTGCGCCGCGAGGGTTACCCGCTCGACCACGCTGCCGTCATCGAAGCCTGCGCCGCGCACGGGGTCGCGCTCGAACTCAACGCCAACCCGTACCGCCTCGACCTCGACTGGCGCTATGTCCGTGCCGCCACCGACGCAGGCGTCCTCATCGCCATCAACCCCGACGCGCACTCCATCGAGCAGCTTGATCTCATCCGCTGGGGCGTCGCCGTTGCGCGCAAGGGCGGGCTCACGGCCGCGCAGTGCCTCAACGCGATGGAACGCGACGCCTTCGCCGCCTGGCTTGGCAACGGGTGATCCGGTGATTCCGCGGTCCAGGTTTTCCGTGGGCGCACGGCGACACGGACCTACTGGATTACTCCGCGAAGTCGAAGTAGAACGTGAACTCGATGTCGCCGGAGGCTTGCCCGCTCACGACGCCGCTGAGGTCGAAACGCTCGATGGCGACGCGGCCGCTGCGGAGGCCCCGCCGGGTGTCGGCAATGCCGCCTTCGGCCGTAGCCGTGCGTCGCTCGTAGCGGGCGGCGTCGAACGCGGGCAGCCGGTCTCCTCCGTCAATGAGGCGGATCTCGTACTGCTCGCCCGTCCCCTGCTGCTCACCGACGCGCCGAAGGCTGAGCGCTACGCGCGGCAGCCCCGCCGGGTCGGTGTCGACGAGCGCCGTCCAGGTCACGTCCGGGCCGAAGAGTTGGGCGTCCTCCGCCGTGATCGGGGTGCCCGAGTAGTCGACGACGCGGACGCCTTCGTCGTCGCCGAAGAGACCGCAAGCGGGAAGCACGAGGGCCAGAAGGAGCAGGCCGAGGCGAAGGGCAGGCATGGGAGCGCAGGCGTGGTGGGGGGACCGGCGGAAGTTACTCCGAGGCAAGCGGCGTACCAGCGTCCTCCGTGCCCATGTGCTCAGGAAGGCGGAGCCCGAGGGCTACCGCCGCCCGGACAAACGCGTCCGGTGGCGGAGCGGTGACGGCGATGGGACGGCCGTCCTCAGGGTGGGGAACGGTGAGGCGGGCCGCGTGGAGGAGCAGGCGGCGATGGCCGAGGATTGCGCGGAGGTAGTGGTTGTGCCGGTGGTCCCCGTGGCGGCGGTCGCCGAGGATGGGGTGCTGGATGCCTGCGAGGTGGCGGCGGATCTGGTGCCAGCGCCCCGTCTTCGGCTGCGCCTCCACGAGGGCGTACCAGCTCTCGGGATAGCGGCTCACCTGCACGGGTAGCACCGAGGTCGCGAGCGTGCGGTAGGCTGTCACGGCAGGCTGCATCGGGCGGGCGTCCGGGTCCATGCGCCCGGATTCGCCGCGTTCCTTCGGCCAGTCCGGCAGCCGCAGGGCCCGGTCGATCACACTGGACTCGGGTGGGTGCCCGCGCACGACCGCGAGGTAGACTTTCTCCACCCGTCGCTCCTGGAACGCGGCCCCGAGCGCCGTCGCGGCTTCGGAATCGAGGCCGAACACCATCGCGCCGGACGTGCTGCGGTCGAGGCGGTGCACCGGGAAGAGGTGCCGGTCGATCTGGTTGCGCAGCGTCTGCAGGACGAACACGCGCGCCTGCCGGTCGAGCCGTGTGCGGTGGACGTGGATCCCGTACGGCTTCGCGATGGCGACGAGCCGGTCGTCGCGGTAGAGGATCGGGAGGTAGGGGGCGTCGTCAGGCAACCGCTTCGCTTCCGGCGGCGGAGTTCTCAGCAGAGCTCGTACGGTCGGCTTGGCTGTTCGCTATGAGTCGGTGAGCCTCTTGGCCCGCTGAGATGAGTAGGATGGTGACCATGAACCACGTGACCCCATGACTGTCGGGCTGGACGACGAAGAGCTGAAGGGCGAGATAGAGGCTCGTGAAGACCAAGACCGTGTAGAACAGGATAGGGCTACCGTCTTGCGCTCGGATGTTCATAATGCCATGAGAATAATGCTGCAACAATGGATTCGTTGTAGCGGTCCTTGTGCGCATGGTTCCGAGGCAGTCAGGAGCAACCTATATCCCAGCCGCGTCCTCTGTGCCGAGGAGATCCAGCCCGCGCTGGTTTCGACGGCGGCGTCCCACGGCGTAGTGCCGCCACGTACCCAGCGCGCCCAGTAGCGCAAAGAAGAGGGAGGCGTCGCCGCCGCCGAGTACACCGTACACCACAAAGAAGACCGTGAGCGCGGCGAACAGCAGCGTCATGACGCTGCTGCCTGGCTGGAGCGGATGGGATTTGTTCATGGGGTATCGATGCATGCTAGAGGCCGAGGCCACAGAACAACGTACGGCGTCTGCGTCGGCGCTTCAAGCAGCATGCTCCTGGCTCAGCGCGTGCAACGCATCCAGCGCGTCCTCGGCGCGGTCGTGCGGGACGAAGAGATGGTCGTGGTAGAAGCCCGCGACTACGTTCGCCGGGATGCCGTGCGCAGCGAGGCGCGTCGCCACGGCGGCGGTCAGCCCGACCGCATCCAGGCTGGAGTGGACGGTGAGCGTGAGTTGGCGGAAGACCGTGCCGTAGCCGAAGCGCAGCGCGTCGGCCTGGGCCCGCGGGAGCACGAGCGTCAGCCCCTCGGCCTCCATCACCGCTGCCACTGGATCGGTCTCCGCCGCTAGCGCAAAACTCCGTGTCGGTACCGTCACGAAGACAAACGTCTCGTCGTGGAGGACTGGCGCCATCGTGGCGAGGACCCGGGCGAGAGAGCGGAGCGGCACCGTGCTCAGGGGAGGTCCTCTACGACCTGGATCTGGATGACGAGAGCCAAGTTTTCGCTGTCCTCGCAGAAGTCGTCGACCACCACGTCCACGGGAAACAGGCCGAGGAATGGGCCGCTCTGGATGTACATCGGCACATTTTCGAAGTCGTTGTCGACGGTCACCTCGATCTCGGTGTGCGGGTTGGTGACGGTGTAGAACAGCGTGTAGTCCAGGGTGTGAGAAAAGCGGAGGTTGAGGTCGTACCGGATCTGCTGGTTGCGCTCGAGTTTGATGGTGGGGATGTTCTGGGCCTCTTCGATGGCCCCACAGACGCGGGGCGGACTCGGTGGGGGCGGCTGCACTTCAGGGCCCGACTCGGCTGCGTCACAGGCAGCCAGAACCAAGGCCGTGAACGTGAATCCAGCCAGGAGAGCCACATGCCGGGCCGACGTCCTCAGCAGGCGAAAAGAGAGCATAGAGCGTTCGTCACGGTAGGAGCGGGCCGGCGAAGATCCTATCGCCCCGTCGAAAAGGCAATTCCTCCGTCCTACCTCACGCCTTCTGCAGCTCTTTCAACTCGCCGACGATGTTGCCGATGGAGTCCTTCGCGTCGCCGAAGAGGAGCTGCGTGTTGTCGCGGAAGAAGAGCTCGTTCTGGATGCCTGCGTAGCCGGGGCGCATCGAGCGCTTGAGGACGATCACGTTCTGCGCCTCGTCCACGTTCAGGACGGGCATGCCGTAGATCGGGCTGGCTGGGTTCGTCTTCGCGCCGGGGTTGACCACGTCGTTCGCGCCAACGACGAGCGCCACGTCGGTCTGGTCGAACTCGTTGTTGATGTCGTCCATGTCGAAGAGCAGGTCGTAGGGCACGTTCGCCTCGGCGAGGAGGACGTTCATGTGCCCCGGCATGCGGCCCGCGACGGGGTGGATGGCATAGCGTACGTCGACGCCCTCTTTCTGGAGGAGGTCGGCCATCTCGCGG
>JBCDFO010000238.1:0-7654 GCA_039177895.1 Bacteroidota bacterium | reverse complement strand
GGCGCAGCACCTCCTGGAGCGCGATCACGTCGGCGTCCAGCGTCGCGATGAGCGAGGCGGCGCGCTCCGGGACCCAGGCATCGCCGCCGCGCACGTCCGTCCAGCGGTGGACGTTGTACGTCGCGATGCGGAGCGCCTCATCCAGCAACGGAGGCGTCTCAGCGGTGGCAGGGCGTACCTCCGCCGCGTAGGTCGGCGGCGGGGTCTTGTGCGAGACGTTCGGCTTCCAGAACGCGCTGGTGTGCGGCGGGCGGCGGGTCAGAACCGGCTCCATACGAGTCGGCAGGCGGGGCGATAAGCAGGCAAGGCGGGATCGGCGTGCCGCTTGCACAGCCAGAACGGTGCCGAGTTTCTTCGCGGCGAACCACGCAGCGCTCTGGCATCGAACTGCGTCCTCAAGGTCCTAGCACCGTGACCGGTCGCGATTGTCGGGTCGTGTAGGCTTCAAGGTCACGTTTGGAGTTCCCCTCCTGGACAGGAGGGGACAGGGGTGGTTGACCGAATTAGCACGGAGCATGACAAAGTGAAGCGGTCGCAGCACTAGCACGAAGGTCAAACAGAGTCCACTTCGCACTTCAAACTTCTCACGTCCCGCTCAGTCCTCGTCCCCTTCGTCGGCGAAGCTCTCGTCGTACTCCTCGGCCGTCTCGGCGTCGCCGTCGCCGCGTTCGTCCTCCAGCCGCGCATCGGCGCGTCGGCCATCGCCCGTACTCACGCCCACGATGGACGGGGAAGCGATAGGCGAGGGCGCGACGACGCGCATGCCGTCGGGGTCGACGATGGCGTGGCCGTCGCCGGTCGGGGTCAGGTCGTGCATGTAGATCGTGCGGCCGGTCGAGGCGAGGTGGAGGCCCTCGGCGCGGACGAGGCGCATGGCTTCGAGGAGGATCGTCTGCCGGGCGGCGCGGAAGGGATGGATCGAGGCCGTCTGCGAGTAGCACTTGCCCTCGATCACGATGCCGTCGTCGCCGACCTCGGCGAGGTAGACCGCGAGCGTGTCAGCGCGCAGCGCCTCCTGGCGCTCCATCACAGCGCGGATGCCGACGATGACGCGCTCGACCTGATGGGGCGCGGCGTCCAGTGGGAGGCGGACGGCGACCTTCATCCGCCGCCGGTCGCGCGTCGAGAAGTTGATGACCTGCGCGCTCGTGAACGTGTTGTTCGGGATCGAGATGAGCGCGTGGTCGTCGCGGCGCAGGCGGGTCGTGCGGAAGCCGACCTCCTCGATCTCGCCCTCCTGATCGCCGATGGCGACCCAGTCGCCGAGCTGGAACGGCTGGTCGGCGAAGATGACGACCGAGCCGAAGAAGTTGGCGACCGTGTCCTGAGCCGCGAGCGCGAGCGCCAGGCCGCCGATGCCGAGGCTCGCGATCACGCTCGTGACGGAGAAGCCGAGGTGCTGCACGGCCATCACCGTCGCGGTCACGGCGACGAACACCTTGAGCGTCTTGCGCATCAGAGGCACGATCTGGTCGTCCACCTTCGTGGTCGTGTTCGCCGACGCCCGCTCCGCCACGAGCGCGACCACGTCGACGATCCGGAAGAGCAGCCACACGACCCCGACGATGAGGGCGAGTTCGAGCCCTTTGCCCACCATCTCGCTGACGTTGATGGGCTCCGTGGGAAGCTGCAGCACAGCCGCTGCGATGCGCCACAGGAACACCTGCGCGATGAGCGCCAGCGGGGCAGGCAGCAGCCGCACGGCTTCGTCGTCCCACTTCCATGTATTGCCGCTCACGCGTCTCGTGAGCCGACCTACGAGGCTCGTAATGACCTTCCTGCTCAGGAAGCCGAGAAAGATGACGAAGAGCGCCGCGACGAGGCGCCAGGCGCTGACGCCCCAGAGTACCTGGTCGTTGAAAATGTTGAGGTCGCCGAGGAGCCCGAACTCGTTGAGGAAATCGGTTTGCATGGAATGCAGAGAGCGGATGGTGGGAGGTAGGCTACGGCCGCGCAGGGGCCGTTGTAGCGGTACGCGTCAAATCCTGTAGCGGAGGGTCAACGCGGCTCGGGAAAGCGGACGGGCCCGCATCGCCGTGGCGCAGTCTTTGCGGACCAGCATCCGATCACCCACCGGCCCCATGGACCACCGCGACCCCCGTATCCAGTCCTTCGAGACACTCGCCTACGTCGGCGGGGTCGTGATCCTCCTATTCGGGATCGTAAACAAGCTTCCGGGGGCGGAGAGCGCCGATCCCTTCTGGCTGCGGGTCGTGGTGGCCGGGCTCTGCATCGGCAACGGGCTCGCGCTGCGCTACAGCGAGCGCGCCATCCGACACTTCCACGCGGTGGCGCACACCGTCATCGGAGCCGTCACGGCGTGGCAATTCTACCTCATCTGGCTGAACGCGCTGCAGGTAACGAAGGTGCTCGGCCTCGCCATCGTGGTGGTGGTGTGCATCCTCGGGTTCCGCGAGACGCGCGCGCTCGGCATCTACTCGATCTTGGCCACGGCCGCCTGTGCGCTGCTGGCCATCGTGGTGCCGGAGCCGGAGGTATCGCCGCTGTATTTCGTCGTGACCATCGGGACGATCTGCGGGATGGGCACCGTCATGCTGCGCGCGCGCCTGCGGCTGGAAGTAGAGCTCCGACAGGCCCGCGAGCGCGCCGAGACCTCCGACGCCGCGAAGAGCGTCTACGTGGCTACGATGAGCCACGAGATCCGCACGCCCGTCAACGCGATGGTGGGGATGGCCGACGTGCTCCTCGACGCGGAACTCAACGCCGAGCAGCACGAGATCGCCGCGATGCTTCACCGCGCGGGCCGCTCGCTCTCGACGCTGATCGACAACGTCCTCGACTTCTCGAAGCTCGACGCCGGCAAGGTCGAACTCGATGCCCAGCCGTTCGACCTCCGCCCGAGTCTGGAGACGCTCATCGACATGGTCGCGCAGCGGGCGACGGGCGCGGACGTGGACCTCGTCCTGCACATCGAGCCGGACGTGCCCGACGAGATCCTGGCCGACGAGACCCGCCTCCAGCAGGTGCTTCTCAACCTGCTCTCGAACGCGGTCAAGTTCACCCGCGAAGGCCACGTGGTCCTCCGCGTCGAACGCGCGCGCGCCGATGCCGATGGCGAGGTGCTGCGCTTTGCCGTCACCGACACGGGTGCTGGCATCCCGCCTGAGCGCCAAGCTGCCATCTTTGATCCCTACGCGCAGGCGGAGGCGTCGACCACACGGAACTATGGCGGGACGGGGCTCGGGCTCACCATTGTGCGGCGGCTCGTGGAGTTGATGGGTGGGACGATCACGGTCGAGAGCGAAGTCGGACGGGGCTCGACGTTCCGGACTACGCTCCCGGTTGGCCGCGTGTCGGACGCGGAGCCTGCGCCGGAGACCGATACAGCGGGTGCGTGCGTGCTGCTCATTTCGACCTCACCCGTCCGCGCGGCCGCGCTCGACGCGCTCGCCCAGAAGCACGGCGTCACGCTGGCCACCGTCTCGACGCTCGACGCGCTCGATGCGGCGCTCGAACTGGCGTCGCCGCAGGCCGTGATCCTCGATGTGGCCCACTCGACGCTTGGCTCTTGGCGGGAGGCGCTCGCCTCCCGGGACGTGCCACGCCCCGTCGTGACGCTGATGCCGCTCGGCGCGAGCCAGGAAGGGAGGCCGGGCGACGAGGTTGTGCTGGTCCGCCCCGCACGGGCAGACCACCTCCTCCCATACCTGCGCCCGACGCGGGAGGCTACGTCCACGCCGTAGATCGGGCTCACGCGACCTAGGGGACCCAGGCGCGTGGCGTCCGCTTTGTTCAGGGAGCTAGAAAGCCGCGTTCGGCAAGCAGCGCTCGGATGCCCTCGACGCCGCCGCCCATGCCGAGCTCCCGCACGGTCCCGTCGGGCTCGACGAGGAGCTTGGTCGGGTACCCGCGCACGCCGAAACGTGCCACCAAGGAGGTTTCGGCCTCGTCGAACAGGATGGGGTAGGCGAGCGCCGCGTTCTCCGCCATCGTACGGACGGCCTCGTCGTCGCCGCCGGTGGTCACGGCGTCGGCGTTCACAGAGAGGAAGACGACGCCAGGCTGCCCCACGAGGTCGGCGTGCAGCTCGTTGAGCGCGGGCATCTCGGCGATGCACGGCCCGCACCACGTCGTCCAGAAATCGAGGAGCACGGTGGACCCACGCAGCAGCGCGAGGTCGACGAGCCGGTCGGTTTGCAGGTCGAGGTACGCCCCGTCGAGCGACGGCTGCGCCTCGGCCTCCGGGAGGTTGGCGATCAACGGACGCTCCGGTACGATAGCCTCGAACCGCGCTGCGCCCGTCTCGGGATCGAGCTTCGTGTAGGCCTCGCGCAGCGCAGCGTTGTCGAGGACATAGGCGTTCGTCTCCCGCGCGATCAGGTCGAACGTGGCGAACCCCGCTTCCAGGTCGCGCTCGGCCTGGCGCTCGGCGAGTTCGAAGCCCAGCGTGAGCGGCAGGCCACGCACCGCCGTGCTCAGGCTCTCCGTGAGCAGCGCGGTGGCGTCCGCGAAGCGCTCGTCCAACAGCGCGAGCCGGAGGTCCCAGAGCCGCTGGTAGCTGTCCACCCTGCTTGCCATCGCGGCGACTTCGACGCCCTCGGTGCCGGAGAAATCGGCTGCTTCGTACGCGACCACTACCTCGGGTACGGTCAGGACGGCAGCGTGCACCTCACGCGTGAGCGCTTCCGCCATCTGGTACGCCGGGGCGATGTCCAGCAGATAGTTGAGCAGCGACTGCACGGCGTACCAGCGTGCCAGGCTCGGGGCGGCCTCCCGGTAGTAGGTCCATTCTCTGAGCACGGCTGGCAGCGCATGCGCTTCCGCCCAGTGGAGCCGGGCCGCCTCGGAGGCCAGGCCAACGAGGAGGTAGAGCAGGTTTGCTGCCGCGAGGGAGGTATCCGGCACGTCCCCGGCGGCCTTGCGCCACCACGTCTCCATCAGCGCGACGTGGGCATCGATGGCGGCAGGCGTCCACGACGAGTCAGGACCGCCGTGCTCCCCGAAGTGCGCGAACAGCTTTGGAACTACTACCTGGTTTTGCACGGTCACAAGGTGCTCGGGCAGCCATCGCCCTGCGCGTACTGACGCATCGAGAGCGGCCCAGCGGCGGACGGTGTCCTGCACGACGACCACGTCCTGCCCGTCTGCCGGGCTCGCTACAACCCGTCGGTTGGGGACGTCCTCATCCGCGGCATCTCGCTCGACCAAGGACCAGGACCCGAGCGTGTACTTGTAGAGCAGCACGTCGCCTGCCGGAACGTCCACCGTTACGGCAAACCGGTTCGGGCCGATGCGGGTCATTGGGTGCCGGCCGGTCATCTCGCCATCGCCCCAGCCGTCGCCGGGGTTCCAGCCGTTGAACGAGCCCGCGAGGAACACCGTGTCGAGCGGCGCGAGCGTCCCAGGCACCTCGACCTCGAAGCGAACGGGGACCTGCGCCGAGACCGGCAGCGCGAGGACGATGGCGAGGAGGGCGAGCAGGGCACGCATAGGCAATACTGGCAGAGGAAATGTCCAGGGATGAAAGCGTGGTCGGCGAAGGCGGCGTGGCGCTACTCGACGACGCGCACGCTGTTGACGAAGCCGTGGATGTCTTGCGCCTGGGCGTCGTTGGCGGGGTCGATGATCCAGAAGCCGTCGAACCAGGTGTGCTCGGGGTCGGGCGCGGCCTGCGCGGTGCGCTCTTGCTCCTCGCGGCTCATCGCACGCGGGTTGCTTGGATACCAGGCCCCGTCGAGCAAGAACTTGTACGCGTACACGCCAGGCGCGAGCGTCAGGGTGACCGTCCAGGCATCGCCGTCGCGCTTCATCGGGTGGGGGTGCCAGTACGTCACCGTTCCGTCGAAGCTACCCACGAGCCACACGCGCTCGACCTCCTGGCGATTCTCCGGCGGCTCGTAGCGGAACGTCACCGAGCGGGGCGAACCCGTGGCGAGACCTGGCTGGTCAAACTGCTCCAGGCCATAGTGCGCCAGGGCATCCTCGCGCGTAGCGAAGCCATTGCGGTCCGTGAAGCGCCCCGTCGCGTCACCGGCTTCGACGTTCGGCGCGTAGGCAATGCTCGCCAGCGGTTCAAAGGTGAAGTCTGCGTCGTCGCCAATGGACAGGGCGATGCCCGTGTCCGCGGGCGCTGCGTCAGGGCGCACACGTACCCACGCTGCGTACCGCTCGGTCCCGGTCCGAGCGCCGTCGTTGTAGTACGTCAGGCGGAGGGGTTTGCCTGCGACTTCTACGAGGAGTCGGGTGTCGTCGTACCAGCCGGCCTCTTCTGCGTCCGGGAAGGGCTTGGTCGCGATGGTCACCACGCCCACGTCAGGCAGGTGGAGGTGAACGTAGTGGTCCGCGAAGTTGTCCACCGAGAGGCCAAATCCGGAGAACAGCGTCTCGGAGTCGTAGGTGAGGGTGGCGTTGCTCATCTGAAACCGGTCCACCTCGCTTGCAGACGAAGCGACGGACGTGGTCTGGAGCGCGCTGTCGCAGGCCGCGATGCTGCCCACCGCGAGCACCACGACGAGCGCGACGCTACGGGTACGACGCTGCTGGCGGCGCGTCCGGGTGGCGGAGGGCCGGGTCAGCTGCTCCAGGCGTGATTGAAGCGTGGTCCGTCTCACCCGGATACCGGTCGCCAGGGCAGCCCCTCGCCTTGGCTCGATGGCGTCGTGGAGCCGGACGAGCAGCCGCGCATAGGCAGAGCGCTCGGCCGGGACCGACGCAACGAGCGCGGCGTCGCACGCGGCCTCACGGTAGGTGGCGATCTGGCGCGCGAGGACGTGCACCAGCGGATGCGCCGCAAACACCGCCCGCAGGAGCGCGACGCCGAGGTGGACGGCGTAGTCGCTGCGCCAGACGTGAAGCAGCTCGTGGCGCAGCGTCAGGGCACGCGCCTCGGGCTCGGACCACAGAGATTCAGGGAGTACGACCACCGGACGCGTCCATCCAAACGTGACAGGGCCGTACGTGGAAGGACCGACCGCAAACCGGACGGGGCGATCCACCCCGATCTGCGCCGCGAGCGCTTCGGCTTCTTCGATCAACTCGGTCGCCGGGGCAGTGAGCGTCCGATGCAACCGAGACAGCGCCAGGCCATGCAGCGCTAGGCGCACGAGCCCCACGAGGCCTGCCATGCCTGCGAGGACGGTGAGTAGGCCAAGCCACGTCCAGCGATCGAACAGCGCCACGGCGGTCAGATGCGCCGCCTCGATGGTGAACACCACGTCCACGGGAGCGGCCGTCGGCGAGGGGACTGTCGGCGGGGGCAGCAGCACCTGCACGGGCGCGGGAATCCAGCCTGGCTGCCATGCCCCGAAGACGAAGGCAAGCACGAACGCGAGCGGCAGCGCGCTCAGCAACGCGAGGCGTAGTTCGTAGTGCGTCTGCGGGTGCGCGCGAAGCCGGAGGCCGAGCAGGAGCAGGCCGCCAGCAGTGCCCGTCCACAACAGGGTCGGTATCCACACCGCCGAGAGAGACGCCGTGCCCAGCACGCGTAGCGCCTCGATGAGAGCCGTCATATCGAAGAACGTAGTCATGACTTGGCCGGGTCGGAGTCAGAAGTGTCGGGATCGGTCACGTCGGGGGCTGAAGCGTCTATGGCGTCGAGCAAGCGCTGGATTTCCGCGCGGTCGGTCGAGCTCAGGTGCTCCGCCTTCACCAGCGACTGCACGAGCGCCGCCGCGTCGCCGCGAAACACCTTGTC
>JBCDFO010000237.1:0-7668 GCA_039177895.1 Bacteroidota bacterium | reverse complement strand
GGTAAGCGCGGCGTACCTCGGCGCATCAAGACCCACGCTCTCTCCTGCTGCGCTGCCATGCCGCTTGCTACGCCGATATCCCCCTCGAAGACCGCCCCGGTGGAGACTGCCCGTGTGCGGATCTACACCTACCCGGACTGCCCCGACACGGAGCGCATCGTCGCGTTCCTGGATGCGCAGGCGGTCGCGTACGCGCTCGACGACCTGGAAGGCCTGCCCTCCGATGGGGACTGCGGCTTCGTCTCCCCCACCATCGAGATCGGCCGCGACGTGCTCGTGCGCCCCGACTGCGGCGACCTCGAGCGCCTCCTCCGCAGCCACGGCCTCATCACGGGCCGACCCGCGATGCCCTCGGGAGCCGCAGCGTCCGCCTGCCCAACGAGGAAGGCGGCCTGAGTTTCTTGCCAGAGCGTGACGCCGGGCTGTGTGTTGCGTATTTCGTGTTGCGTGTGTAGATGTAGACACGCAACACGCAACACGAAATAGACTCCCGTGGCTCTCCCATTCAGCAAAGGCAGCCGCCTCCGGCGCAACCACCGGCTCCAGGTCGTGGCGCGCGTCGTCGGGATCGGGCTCGCTGTGTGGGCTGCGCTCTGGCTGTGGCGGCTCGACCTCTACCTCGCCGCCGTGCTCGTTGGAGGCGGCGTGCTCTGGGGCCTCGCGGCGCTCGTGCGCTACACCGAGAAGACGCCGCGCGACCTCACGCGCTTCCTCGAAGCCATCCGCTACGACGACTTCTCGCAGAGCTTCTCCGCCACCGGACGCGGGGCGCTCTTCCGCGACCTCAGCGCTGCCTTCGAGGACGTGACCGACGCCTTCCGGCGCATCCGCAGCGAGCGCGAGGAGCAGGCGCGGACGCTCCAGACCGTGATCCAGCACGTCGGCGTGGCGCTGATCGCGTTCCGGCCCGACACGGGCGAGGTGGTCCTTATCAACAACGCGGCGAAGCGACTCCTGGGGCTCGGCCGCCTGCGCTCGCTCCAGAAGCTCGACGCCACCGAGCCGACGCTGGCCCGGACGCTGCGCCGCCTCCGCTCAGGCAACCGCACGCTCGTCACGCTCGAACGCGAGGAGCAGCCGCTGCAGCTCTTCGTCAATGCGACGCGCTTCCGCCTCTTCGGCACGCCCCACACGCTCGTCACGCTGCAGGACATCCGGCAGGAGCTCGAAGAGAAGGAGATGGACGCCTGGCAGCAGCTCACGCGCGTGCTCACGCACGAGATCGCCAACTCCGTCGCGCCCATCGCGTCGCTGGCCTCGACGGCGAGCGGGCTGCTGATCGAGACGGTCCCTTCGGGCGACGGCGGGGCACCGCGCGTGCATGCGCTGGCGGCCGACGATGCCGCCGATGTCCACGAGGCGCTGCGCACCATCGAGCGCCGCAGCACGGGGCTCATGCACTTCGTCGACGCCTACCGCAGCCTCGCGAAGGTGCCCAAGCCGAAGCTCGAGCTCGTCCCCATCCGCGAGATCGCCGCGCCGATGCGCGCCCTCCTCCGCGCCTCGCTCGACGCCCACGGCCTCGACCTCGCCATCGAGATCGACCCGCCGGACCTGGAGGTCGCCGCCGACCCCGAACTCATCGAGCAGGTGCTCATCAACCTCCTCTTGAACGCGATCCAGGCCCTGGAAGAGCAGGCCGACGGCCGCATCGTCCTCCGTGCTTATGCGGGCGCAACAGGACGCCCGGTGATTGAGGTCGTCGACAACGGCCCCGGCATCCAACCCGAGACGCGCGAGAAGATCTTCGTGCCCTTCTTCACCACGAAGCAGAGCGGGTCGGGCATCGGGCTCGCGCTCTCGCGTCAGATCCTCCGCCGCCACGGCGGGACGCTGACCGTCCGCTCCACGCCGGATGTCGAGACGGTGTTCGCGCTGCGGTTTTGACCGCTCCAGACAGAGGAACGAGGTCGTTTGAAGCGCCGAGGCTGGAGCGGGGTCCTTGGTCTTTTGTTTTTGGTAGACACCCGCCGTAAGACCGAGGCCTGTCCCTTCCTCCGTCCACTGACGCACCGTCCACTGCCTAACGACGCGGTGTCCGGGTCTGTCCGACGCTCAAGTGCGCTGACGCGGTCAAGACGACGCTCGGAAATACCCACACGCGCCGACGGTGCACCCGCTATCTTGGCGCGATCCTCGTTCCACCACCCTTTCCCATCTCTCCACCACCTCCCCACCACTGCTCTCACATGGATACGTACTACAAGCCTGAAGACCTCGGCAAGTTTGGCGACATCGCACAAGGCAGCCCACAGCTCGCGCAGTCCTTCTTCAAGTACTACGGCGAGGTCTTCGAGGACGGCGCGCTGACGGCCCGCGAGAAGGCGCTCATCGCGCTCGCCGTGGCCCACGCCGTGCAGTGCCCCTACTGCATCGACGCCTACACTTCCGAATCCATGGAGAAGGGAGCTGACTTGGAGCAGATGACCGAGGCCGTCCATGTCGCGTGCGCCATCCGGGGCGGCGCGTCGCTCGTCCACGGCGTGCAGATGCTCAACCAGGTCCACGCGAAGATGATGTAGCGGAGCGGGCTGTCGGCCATCGGCTCTCAGCTTTCAGCGGAAAGCGAGCAGCGTGTTCGTCGACGCCCCTCGCCCGCCGATAGCCGACTGCTGACAGCCGATAGCTCCCTACCCAATGCAACCGCTCCGCGTCCTCTCCCCCGCCGTCGCCCGTACCCTCAAGCCGTCGCCCGCGCCTAGCGGCCCACGCCCGCTGCCCAGCGGCAAGCGCCCGAAGCGCTCGGAGAGCATCGCTGCCCGCCAAGCTCCGCTCGCCGCGCCTGCCGAACAGCTGCGCGTCCTCCGCGCGCCCGAGATCAGCGGCGGGCCGACTGGCACCGGCGACTTCGGGGCCGACCTTGAAGCGTCAGGGTGGCTGCCGCTGCGTCCGGCCCCGCTGGAGATCTTCCAGGTCAACATCGGGAAGCTGTGCAACATGGTCTGCCGCCACTGCCACGTGGACTCCGGCCCCGACCGCACCGAGGAGAACATGGACCGCGAGGCCGTCGATGCCTGCCTCGCCGCCATCGACCACATCCTGGCTGCCGACGAATCGCAGGGCGGCGGCCATCTCCACACCGTCGATATCACGGGCGGCGCGCCCGAGCTCAACCCGCACTTTACCTACTTCGTGGAGGAGTGCGTCCAGCGCGGGCTGCATGTCATCGACCGTTGCAACCTCACGATTCTGCGCGTCAAGAAGTATCGCCACCTGCCCGAGTGGTTTGCCGAGCGCGGCGTCGAGGTGGCGTGCTCGCTGCCGCACTACCGCGAGCTCAACACCGATGCGCAGCGCGGCGGCGGGACCTACCGCAAGTCCATCGAGGCACTGCACGCGCTCAACGCGGCCGGCTACGGCCAGGGCGACCCGAAGCGGATGCTCACGCTCGTCACCAACCCCGTCGGCGCGTTCCTCGCCGCGGGGCAGGCGTCGATGGAAGTCGAGTGGAAAGCGGCGCTGCGCAAGCACCACGACATCGGCTTCGACCGGCTCTTCGCGCTCAACAACATGCCCATCTCGCGCTACCTGGAGTGGCTCATGGAGAAGGGACAGGTCGAGGCTTACCTGACGCGCCTCGTCAACGCGTTCAACCCGGGGGCCATCGGCGGGCTGATGTGCCGCAACACGATCTCGGTCAGCTGGGACGGCCGCCTCTTCGACTGCGACTTCAACCAGATGCTCGACCTGGAGGCCGACGTGGCGGCGCAGAACCCCAACCTGCGGCACGACACCGACCGGATGCACCTGCGCGACTTCAACCTGCAGGCCTGGCAGGCCCGCGAGGTCCGCGTGGCGCGGCACTGCTACGGCTGCACCGCCGGGGCCGGTTCGTCGTGTGGCGGGGCTACGACATAACAGCTTGCAAGTCAGCGTCCTGGTGCAGTACCTTGACTGCGCGAGCCAGTTAGGACCGAACCTATACTGACCAACTCAGGCATGAATTGGGCCGAAAATATTCTATCTGTCTATCACATCGGCAATAATCAGGCTGAGATATTTGGCATTCTTATCTACAATGAATCGAATGTCGAGATACTCAAAATGCTCAATGACGATGACTATTGGAGAGGACTCGACTCCGCCTCAGGTCCTAGGTGGAACGTATTTGCACTTCGGACAAAACGCGGTAGAACTAGCACACCTCAGCTACCGCCTGGTGTAGTCAGCAGTATGGTTCCTATTTGGGAAGAACCTGAAGCCAACGAGCAGCTTATCCGAGATCTTGGAATTGGGTCGACTAGAAATCTACCTATCCTGCTAACCATCCTCGGCAGGACTATAGACCAAGCCCACTGCTTCCAAGTTCGTATCAGCGGAGAAAATCCTAGAGAATCATTCAGGTCTCTAAAGCACGAACTATCAACTGTATCCAAGGTTCTAGAATCGGTCGACACAGAGCAAGAACGCACTGATATAATTTTTAAAGAAGTATTAAATGCACTCAAATTAAATAGAGAGAAGCGTGTATTGAAAAAGATTTTTCATTTTATAAAGGAGTTGATATGACTGCACAATTATGCCAAGATCACTTTGATCGTTCATCTAAATGGTCAGGAGGTAGATATTTTCTTTCTAGCTTCCATGAGGAAGACCGCAGGGCTATGACCCTGATTCTTGACAAGCTTCAGCAACATAGTAGTAATTTTGGAAATACCAAAAAGGGTTGGAATAAGAGCTTCACAATATGTACCAACTACCTAAATAGCATATCACCCAACGCCTACGCATGGAAAGATCCAGAAGCTAACAACATATACTTCGTAGGGCTTACAGCTGGCCTATCTCTTAAAATATTTGGAGCATGGTCAACTATATGTTCCCTAACGAGAGTGGCTGGACATCTTGACAGTGGCCATTCGAATTATCCACATCCATATAGCACTGATATAATTGATAAATTTTTAATCTCCGATCTTTTAGATGAATGGTACATAAATCCTAATGATAGCTATAGTAGACTACTATCTCATTCGCTATGGATGATATCTATAGAATGGATATATTGGCACGAAGTTGCACATATAATTCATGGCCATACAGGGAGACGGCTTCACAGAAAGAAAGGTAGAGTTATTATCCCCGAATTCACCAACAGCGATCGAACCAACTCTTTATTCGAAGATCAGTTAATGGAAATTGACGCTGATGAAGCCGCCACCTGGTGGTGCCTCGATGGGTGGGTAAACGACACATCTCCCCTCTCCCCCCTACTAAGTATTAACGATATAGATACATTTTCATATCTCTTATTTTATTCCATTTGCATTCTCCAGCACTTTTTTGGAAATATGAAGCCTGATATTCATAATATAGATGGCGATATTGGATATCCAGATGGAACAGTTAGAATAGACTCCTCATTTAGTATGATAGTTAATTATTACTTGAATAGTGGAAATACAATCGACACAAATGTAGAAAATATATCGAACAAACTAATGTTAGCTATGGGTGATGCAAGAAGTTCGCTAAAGGTAGTCGCGCCAGGCCGCGATCTCTTCTCAGGTCTGTACGACCGAAAAGTTGAGCACAAGCCAATAACTGCCGTCAGGTCTCTGTACCGCAAGAAGATCAACGAGTACGCACGGGATCTGTGGAGACCACATAGATTAAACCCCGAGCCAGTCTAGTGCGCTTCTGAACGAAAGCGAGCAGAGGCCTCCACACTGTGTATGGGATCGGATCGCTTGCTGTGTGCATGCCTCCTGCGCATCATTCTGTACTGAGCGAATCGCACGACGGTATCAGGCTGGTTGTACCGCAGCCTACACGCCCTGGGCGACGCGAGCGCTGGCTCGCTGTGGAAACCGCAAGCGATCCGGTTTTACCCGGGCGATAACGTCACGCAGGCGTTCCATCGGCGTGCGGCAACCCCGCTGGCGGTGCCCCGGAGCGAGGTTTGATCGTCGTGCGCTTTCCGCGCTCTGCTCCACCTCACCCCACGGACCGGCCCCGCCCGATGGATCGCCGCTCGTTTTTGCTTCGCCGCCCGCGCGCAGCAGCCTCACCACCGCTACCGGCTCCTGCGCTACCGCTGCGTCGGGGTAGCCTCGACCGCTACGCCCCCACTGGCGACGCGCCGTGGGACGACCGCCGCCGCCGCCACCTGCTCCGCCGGACGGGCTTCGGCGCAACGATCCCCGAAGTCGAAGCGCTGCGCCCGCTCACGGCACAGGACGCCGTCACCCAGGTGCTCGATGCGGGCCGCGCGGCCCCGCTGCTGACGCCGCCCGACTGGGCTACGCTGGACCGCCCGGACCGAGGCACGCCCGCCTACAGCCAGTACACCTCCGACAACCGCCGCTGGCGCCGCGACTTCGAGTCCGACCTGATCGGCTCCTACTTCACGCCGACGCTGCGCGACAAGCTGACGGTCTTCTGGCAGAACCACTTCGTCGCGTCCATCGTCCGCTACGACCTCGCGCGGCACGCCTTCGACTACGTCCAGACGATCCGCCGCCACGCGCTCGGCGACTTCAAGCAGTTTGTCTACGACATCGGCCTCACGCCCGCGATGCTGTTCTACCTCGACGGCCTCGGCAACGCCGTGGGGACGCCGAACGAGAACTACGCCCGCGAACTCATGGAGCTGTTCACGATGGGCCTCGAAGGCCCGGACGGGACGCCCAACTACACCCAAGACGACGTCCGCGAGCTAGCCCGCGCCCTCACCGGCTGGCGCGTCGATCCGAACACGCTCACCAGCTACTTCGAGCCGAGCCGCCACGACGACGGCCCGAAGACCATCTTCGGGCGCACCGACACCTTCGACTACGCGAGCGCGCTCGACTGGCTCTTCGAGGCCCGTGCCGAGTCCATCGCGACCTTCGTCTGCACGCGGCTCTACGAGGCGTTCATCGCCGCCCCAGTCAACCCGGAGCATGTCGCCGCGCTGGCCGCGCAGTTCCAGGCCGACTGGTACCTCGACCCGATCATCGAGACGCTCCTGCGCAGCGAGGCCTTCTTCGAGGACGGCGTGATCGGCGCGCAGGTAAAGGACGCGCTGTCGTTCCTCGTGAGTCTCTACCGCGAGACGGGCACCGCCGGGCTCCCGGACAGCCAACTCGGCAAGCTGAGCCTGCAGTTGGAGCGCCTGGAGCAGCCCTACTTCCAGCCCCCCAACGTCGGCGGCTGGCCGCGCGGGCGCGGGTGGCTCACCACCGACACGCTGCCGCGCCGCTGGAGCATCGCCGGGCAGAACTTTCCCGCGATGACCGCCAACGTGCAGGCCCTCGCGCTGACGTTCGAGCGGCCCTACGAAGCGGATGTGCTTGCGGCCGACCTTGCCGAGCACCTGCTGGGAGTCCCGCTCACGGAGGACGAAGCTGCGACGCTAGGCGCCATCCTCCTCGGGGGCCTGCCGCCCTACGAATGGGATGCCGCCGACCCGGGCGTGCGCCCGCGCTACGTCGCGCTGCTGACGCACCTCGCCAACCTCCCCGAGTTTCAGTTGACGTAGTGCATGGTTGTTGGTGAATGGTTTTTGGTTGAACCGTCCACCACCAACTATGAACCATCCACCGCGCCCATGTGCGACCACCACACGACCCATCGTCCGCGCGCCATCGCGCTCGAAGACGGGCACGCCCACGACGACGACCACCGGACGTGGACGCGCCGCGACTTCCTCGTGCGCTCCGGGCTCGCGGCCACGGCGGGCGGGCT
>JBCDFO010000236.1:0-7670 GCA_039177895.1 Bacteroidota bacterium | reverse complement strand
GCCAGATCACGCTCGCAGGCCAGGGCGAGATGCACCTCAAGGTGGCGCAGTACATCCTCGACCACCGCGCGGGCGTGCACGTCGAGTACGACAAGCCCAAGGTGTCCTACCGCGAGACGGTGCAGGGGCGCTCGCGCTCCTCGTACCGTCACAAGAAGCAGTCGGGCGGGGCCGGACAGTTTGCCGACCTCTCGATCATGGTCGAGCCGCTCACGGACACGTTCGACGTGCCCGACGACATGAAGCAGCGCGGCGAGCACATGATGGAGACCGACTGGGGCGCGAAGATCCACTTCGTGGACGCCATCGTTGGCGGCGTGATCGACATGCAGCGCTTCTTCGGCGCGATCCAGAAGGGCGTCGCCGACGCGCTCAAGGAGGGTCCAATCGCGGGCTACCCCGTGGGTGACGTCCGCGTGGTCGTCTTCGACGGCGGCATGCACTCGGTCGACTCCAACGAGAACGCCTTCAAGACGGCGGCGAAGCAGGCTTTCCGGATCGGCTTCCGCGAGGCGCAGCCCGCTATCCTGGAGCCGATCCAGGACCTCGAAGTGAAGATCCCTGAGGAGTACCTCGGCGACGTGATGAGCGACCTCAACACGCGCCGCGGCCGCATCCAGGGCATGGAGGCGAACGGTCCGTTCCAGGTCATCAAGGCGCAGGTGCCCGAGGCCGAGCTGTATCGCTACTCGACCTCGCTCCGCTCGATGACGCAAGGCCGCGGCCTGCATGTCGCCCGCCCGAGCCACTACGAGGCGATGCCGCGCCACGTCCAGGACGCCCTCATGGCCGAGCGCGGCGAACTGGAAGAGGCGTAGTCCTTCGGGTGTGTAGGTTTCAACGTATGGACGTATGAACGTGGTAAAGTCGACCGCTACGTTCATACGTCCATACCTTCACACATCGATACCTTTCGTCCTGCACCACATCACCACGTGCGGGCCGATGCCTTCGATGTCGAAGACCGGACTGACGACGTGGCAGCCGAGGCGCTCGTAGAACGCCTGCGCGCCGGTACGAGCGTTGAACCAGAGGACTCCGGCCCCCGCCTCGGCCGCGTGCTGGCGGATGGCCTCGAATGCGAGGCGACCAAGACCCTGGCCCCGGTAGTCCGGGTGCGTTGCCATCCCGCGCAGGCGATACGCGGAGGCGCGGTCGGTCGCGGGGATCGCGCCGATGACGGTGCCGTCGGGGAGAAGCCGTACCGGTTCGGGAAAGCCCGACGCAATGCTGACGATACCGTTGTTGGTCGGCCCGCCGTCTACGAAGACAGCGACGTGGGCGACGCCGGGTGCGTCGTCGGCGGCGTAGCGCGTGGTGGAAAACGGGTGGCCTGCGCGCAGCACGAGGTGGCGCAGCGGGCGGATCGCTTCGGCGGAGACGGCTTCGACGCGGGGCAACATGGTAGTCAGGGCAAGCAGACGGTGTGGCTCAGAAGAATAGCGCCTCGGCGGCCCACGTGCGCTCTGGCTTTGCAGCCATGCACTCTTCCATCCGAGCACTGCGCGTCTTATCGTGTCAGCACGTTTATCAACCAACCCCCTGTAGCCATGTCGGAAATGAAGTTCTGGTACCGCGAGGTGCTCTCGAAATACGCCGACTTCACGGGCCGCGCTCGCCGCAGCGAGTATTGGTACTTCACCCTGTTCAACATGCTCGTGGTCATCTGCGCGATCGCCATCGGCGGTGCGGCCGTTGGCTTCTACGGCGAGGGCCTCGGCACAGGCATCTTCCTGACGGTCTATGGCTTTGTGATCCTCTACGCCATTGCGATGGCGATCCCGTCGCTGGCCGTCTCCGTGCGGCGGCTGCACGACACGGGGCGCAGCGGCTGGTGGTACCTGATCACGTTCGTGCCGTTCGGCTCGCTCGTGCTGCTGTACTTCTTCGTGGTTGAGGGCGACTACGGCCCGAACGCGTACGGCCCCGACCCGAAGGGGGTGGACGACCTCGACGCCCGCATCGACGAATTGTACGACGACGGCGGAGCGTACTGACTGGGCTACACGCAGCCGCAGCGTTGTCCTCTTCACCGCTCGCAGTTGGCGCGGTCTGCAGTTGGGCACCGGGAACAGCCTAGTGGAAGTAATGGTCTCTGGTGTAGACTTCTAGATCTGTGCTCGTTCATCCTTCCGGGCCCTCGTCGCCCTGCTGCCCATGTGCCACGACTTGGTACGGTTCTTCCCGCTCGTGCTGCTTGTGTGCCTGGTGCTACCGCAGGCAGATGCCCAGCCCATCGAATTCGGATCGTTTGGCGGCAAGGCGCTTGAGTGGCCCGAGATTGAAGACCAGCTCTTCGTCACACCGCGCGGGGGCCTCTTCACAGGAGGTGGCTTCCGGAGTCAGGGGACGGTGGGTTGGCGTGTCGTTGACAAAACGCCCGATAGCGGTAGGATCAGCGTTTGCGCCTGGGGCGACGCCGAGTATTTCGGCACCCTGAATGGCTGGCACCGCTCGACCGACGCGGGCGTGTCGTGGGAGCCGGGCGGGTTGCAGGGCTACGACATCCGCGCAGCCGCACAGGACGGGGAGACCTGCTACGTCCTCGCCGCACAGCCGGACGTGGTCCCTGCCCTGTTCACGTCCGAAGACGGGAAGACCTGGACCTACCGGTCTGACGTGTCAGGTCGGGCCCTGGCCATCGGCAACGACGGCCTCGTGCTTGCACTCAGCGGAACGTCGGCGTTCTACCGCCGCTCGACCGATGGAGGCGCGACGTGGACACGGGTAGAACTGAGTCCGCTGCGGTCCATACAGCAGGCTGTGTTCACCAGCGCGCGTGCCGGATTTGGGCTTTTCCCAGACGGGCTCACCGATACTATTGGGGTACGCCGCTCAGACGACGAGGGGCTCACGTGGAGTGACGACCTCCTGTGGCTGCCGCGCACGGACACCCCCGTGACGATCGCCGTAGGTCCCGACGATGCGGTGTACGTAGCTGCCGACTCCGTACTCGTCAGTAGAGACCAAGGCGCAACCTGGACGCGCGTCGGGCTTCCGGAGTCGCTACGTCCCGTGGGTACAGTCACGTTCGCCGACGAGGCCGTCTGGATCGGCACCCGCTCTGGGGCCGCGCGAGCATCGCTTGCGTTTGAAGACGTCGCGCCCGTCGCGGGCGAGATGCGTCGTGCATTCCCCCCGTTTTACCTCTCGTTTGACGAAGCAGGCCGCATCGCGTGTGGTTTCGGCACGCACCGCTACGACGCGAAGGCGGATACCTGGAGGCTGATCCGGGAGGTCGCGTCGCTGTTTGTGTGCCATAGCGCAGGATCGCGTTGGGTCGCGAGTGCGTCGCGCCTCTGGCGGTCCGGCGACGGGGGGCAAACCTGGCAGGAGATCACGATTCCAGAGCTCAGCGAGCCGCCTGGGCTTCGTCCTGAAACCATCCGCGCCATCGCCGAGATCGACGGGAGCTTGTACCTGTGCACAGACACGTCGGGAGGAAGCGACATCACGACAGGGCGGCTGTTCCGCTCCGACGACAGGGGCGAGACGTGGATCGAGCTCGCTGGCTCCAGGGGGCGCGGATACAGCGGCTTCTATGGCCTGCCTTCGGGGAGACTTCTGGCTGCCGTCACCGAAGTACCTGGAAGTGGTTCGACGGACTATTCCGATGACGGGGGCCTTAGCTGGACTAGAGCGAGTGAGGTTGGCGGCTTCCGCTCTATCGTGTCTTCCGAGGGTCGGTTCTACGCCACGACGCCAGGGCTGCCCGGCGAGCCTACCGTCTGGTCTACAGCGGACGGCGCGACCTGGACACCGCTTGCTGTTGTCGCGAACGCATATGACGTCACCGCGACGCCTGACGGCAGCTTGTTCGTCGCGACCGGCGCGGACCTACTTCGATCAAGAGACAGCGGTCGTACTTGGAACGTGATCGTAGAAGAGGACGCACACTTCGCTGTCGAGGTCGACGAGGAGGGCTACCTGTACTACGCATCCCGCAGCGGAGGGGTGAAACGCTCGACGGAGCCCGTTGCGGTCACGTCAGAAGGGCTACCCGAGACCGCGCTTCTCGCGCTCACCGTGTCCCCCAACCCGGCACGGCGCGGGGCGACGCTCACGCTGGTGCTCCCCGACGCCGAGAACGCCCGCGTGGAGGTCGTCGACGTGCTCGGACGCGTCGTAGTGGCGATGCACGACGGGCCGCTTGCCGCGAGGACGCACGTGCTGCGATTGGACGCGCCGCTGCCAGCAGGCGCCTACATCGCTCGCGCCGTTGTGGGTAGTCAGGCCGTCACGCAGCGCTTCACAATCGTGCGCTAGGGCTCGGCGCAGGCCAGGGCTCGGGGCAGGCTGCGGCGGGGAGAACCTCGACCCGAAGGAACGGGGAGAGACACGGTTGGGTCGAACCCGGCATGCGGATAGCCACGCCTGGCGGTCCGCCTCGACCGCACGGTACAGCATGGCGCTACGACTCATCGAAATTATCGGGGCGGACCCGCTGCCCGATGGCCTCCCGGACACGCTGCGCGACGACAAGACCGAGCGTACCGACGGGACCGTCGTACATCGGCTCCTCGTGCGCAGCGACCAGGTCGAGCCCATGCTCAACGCGCTGGAGGATGCCGAGGTCTATGTGCTGAGCGTCGAGGCGGTGCTGCCGCCCGTGGAGGACGACCTCGATCCGGAGCCGGAAGAGAAGGCCCCAGGATTGCGCTGGTTCGGCGAGGTCAGCCTGAGCGAGATTTCGGAGCGCGCCCGCGACGCGGCGGTGCGCAGCGGGCTCGACCTCGCACTCGTTGCCTCGTCGTCTGTGCTCGCATCGGCCGGGATGCTCCAGGGGAACGAGGCCGTCGTCGTGGGGGGCATGGTCATCGCGCCCATCATCGGCCCGCTCTTGGCCGTGACGTTCGGGCTCACCATCGTACGCATGCGGCTCGTCTGGACCGCACTCTGGACCTCGGCGCAGGGGTTCGCCACCGCTCTCGTCCCGGCGGTCCTGCTCGGGTTGCTCATCGACGTGGACCTGGAGGCGGAGCTGCTGGCGCTGCGCACGCAGGTGACGTGGTGGGACCTGGGCGTTGGGCTGGCCGCCGGGATCGCGGGAGCGGTCTCGTTCGCGCAGGACGCCCGCACGGCGATGGTCGGCGTGATGGTCGCCGTTGCGCTCGTGCCGCCTGTGGCGGCGATGGGGCTCTGCCTTGGCGAGGGGGCATGGATGGAGGCGATCAGCGCGTTCTGGCTGACCGCACTCAACGTCGGGACGATCCTCGCAGCGGGCGTCGTGACGTTTTTGATCCTTGGCGTGCGGCCAGCCACGGATGACAGCAAGGGGCCGGAGGAAGGCGAGGACGCGACTGTAGCGCAAGCCGAGGCCGCCTGAGCGGGTGCGTCGCTAAGCCGCACCCTTGAGCGATTTCTCCAGCGCGGCGATCTCGTCGCGGAGTTCGGCGGCGCGCTCGAACTCCAAGTGTTCCATAAGGTGAAAGCTTATGCGTCAGAGTCGCCCAAAAGCCAGAGCAGGTCGTTCCGATCCTTCGGGCGGTCTGTCGCCCGCTTATTCTGAATGAGGTGGTGCCGACTCAGGTAGGGAACGCGTAGGTCTTCGAGTGCCACCTCCTCGCGGGACGCCCAGGCCTCGTGAAACGAGTCGAGGCCACTCAACTGCGTCAAGATGTCGATGCGCTGCGGCTCGACGCCAATTTGAAAGATGATGTTGGGCGTTGCGAAGTCGCGGACCGTCACCTGCGATAAGGGAGCACCGAAGGCGCCGAGCGCGGCATAGACGCGCTTTGCATTCGCCTCAGTCGGGTTGACCCAGAGGTCGATGTCACCCGTGGCTCGGCGATAGCCGTGTGCAGCAAGAGCGAACGCGCCGACAAGCAAGTACTCAACCTGATGGCCGGAGAACGCGGACAGTATGTCTCTGAAATTGGGATTCATGCACGTCGTCGCCGGAAAATGCCCACGCGTCCTTGGCAAGCTGCCACATTGAAACAAGGCAGTCGGCAGGCGAGGGCGGTGTCTCGGGCTCGGTCTGGCCCAAGCGGACGAGGCGAACCGCTGCTGGGGCCGCCGGGCTCGATTCGAGGGGTGTGATAGCGTCGGGCATGAAGGGTGTACGTCAGATGCGGCCCTGCGTTCGGTAGCGCGATCACGCCGCGCCCTTCAGGGACTTCTCCAGCGCAGCGATCTCGTCGCGGAGCTCGGCGGCACGCTCGAACTCCAGGCGCTCCGAGGCCTCTTCCATCTCGCGCGAGAGTTGCGCCACGAGGTCGCGCTTCTGGTCGTCAGTGAGGTACTGCATCACCGGGTCAGCCACCTTCGGCAGCTGATCTGGACCGCTGTAGAAGCTCGTCGGTCCGGCTTCCTCGTCCACCTTGTGGTCGGCGATGGCGGTTCCGCGCTTGATCTGGTCGGCCGACTTCGTGACGGTCATCGGCGTGATGCCGTGCTCCTCGTTGTAGGCCTCCTGGAGTTCGCGGCGGCGCTCCGTCTCGTCCATCATGCGCCGCATCGAGTCGGTGACGCGGTTGGCGTACATGATGACTTTCCCGCCCGCGTTGCGCGCAGCGCGGCCCGCCGTCTGGATAAGCGACCGCTCGGAGCGGAGGAAGCCTTCCTTGTCCGCATCAATGATGGCGACGAGGGAGACTTCCGGGAGGTCAAGGCCCTCACGGAGGAGGTTCACACCCACGAGCACGTCGAACTCGCCGAGGCGCAGGTCGCGGAGGATGTCCACGCGCTGGAGGGCGTCGATCTCGGAGTGGAGCCAGCGCACGCGGATGCCGAACGCGTCGAGGTATTCGGTGAGGTCTTCGCTCATGCGCTTCGTGAGCGTCGTCACGAGGACGCGCTCCTTCCGGCGGACACGCTGGCGGATCTCTTCGAGCAGGTCGTCGATCTGGCCGTCCACCGGGCGCACCTCCACGTTCGGGTCGAGGATACCCGTCGGGCGGATGATCTGCTCCACGATCAC
Organism: Bacteroidota bacterium; assembly: GCA_039177895.1. Classification (GTDB taxonomy): domain Bacteria; phylum Bacteroidota; class Rhodothermia; order Rhodothermales; family Rubricoccaceae; genus JBCBEX01. Next base: position 748 of record JBCDFO010000236.1, on the reverse strand, counting down.
GCCGTCCGACTGCTCGATCTCGTAGTCGGCGGGCGTCGCGCTCACGAAGATCACGTTCTTGTGGAAGCGCTCAAACTCCTCATATGTGAGCGGACGGTTGTCGAGCGCGGACGGCAGCCGGAAGCCGTGCTCCACGAGGTTGAGCTTGCGCGCGCGGTCGCCGTTGTACATCCCCCGCACCTGCGGCACGGTGACGTGGCTCTCGTCGATCACGAGCAGGAAGTCGTCGGGGAAGTAGTCGAGCAGGCAACTCGGGCGGGTGCCGGGCGCGCGGCCGTCCATGTGGCGGCTGTAGTTCTCGATCCCTGAGCAGTAACCGACCTCCTTAATCATCTCCAGGTCGAAGAGCGTGCGCTGCTCCAGCCGCTGCGCCTCCACCAGCTTGTCTTCGATGCGCAGCACTTCGAGCCGCCAGCGCAACTCCTCCTCGATCGACTTGATCGCGCGGTCGATCTGGTCCTCGGGCGTGACGAAGTGCTTGGCGGGGTAGATCGTCACGATCTCCTCCGGCGCGGCGAGTTCAGCCCCCGTGAGCGGGTCGATGCGCACGATGCGCTCGATCTCGTCGCCCCAGAAGCTGAAGCGGTAGGCTTGGTCCTCGTAGTATGCGGGGAAGAGGTCCACCGTGTCGCCGCGCACGCGGAAGGCCCCGGGCGCGAATTCGATGTCGTTGCGCTCGTAGAAGACGTGGATGAACCGGCGCAGGAGCTCGTTGCGCTCGATCTCCATGCCCTGCTTGATCTGGACG
>JBCDFO010000235.1:0-7700 GCA_039177895.1 Bacteroidota bacterium | reverse complement strand
CGGCTCGGTGGTGGTGAGCCGCACGTCCACGGGCGCGTCCGGCGGCGGCTGGGCGGGCGTCCCGTCGAGGGCGAAGCCGAACGGCACGAAGCCCTCGGCGCGGAGCTGCGCGCCGTCGGCGTGTGCGAGCGCCGCGTCGAGCTCGAACCGGGCCTCGGCGTAGGCGAACTCGGCATCGATGGTGCCAACCGTGCGCCCTCGTGAGGTGATCGGCTCCACCGCAAACGTCCCGTCGAGCCGCGGCGCGGCGGCGGTACCGCCCAGGATCAGCGAGGCGTCGAGCCGGCCGCCGAGGGCATCGAGCCCGGCGAGGTCGGTCAGCCCGTTCAGCGCCAGTCCCTCGATGGTGAGGATGAAGTTCTGCCGCCCTGCGAGGTCGATCACGCCGTCGGCTGCGATCTGCTCCACGCCGAACCCGGGCGTGTCGGCCGCCAGCAGGAAGTTGCGCACGCGGATGCGCTCGCCGTAGGTGATCCGGGCTGGGGCCGCCAGCGCGAAGGCGCGCCGCCCGAGCCGCATGTCGAACGACGCGAGCGTGAGCTGTGGCTCGAACGGGTCCAGGTCGGCCTCGCCCTTGACGCGGAGCGAGCGGCCGTCGTCAATCTCCAGCGTCACGTCGAGGTCGAGGGCCTCGCCATCGTAGCGCGCGTCGGCGTCGACCTCGCGGGCGCGAAACGTCCCGGCCGAGAGGTAGCCCGACTCGAAGCGGAAGCGGGCCGCGACGCCCTCGGCGCGGCTGTAGAGCCCGAGCGCGTCCACGCCGAGGTCGCTAGCCCGGACCGTGCCGAGCGCGAAGAGGTCCGTGTTGGCGTCCACGCGGAAGCGCATCGGCTCACCGGGCTCGCTCGACACCTCGCCCTCCACGCGACCGCCTTCGAGCAGGACGGGTTGCCCGGCGAGCGCGCTCAGCAGCGCCGTGTTTTTGAGCTGTCCCGTGAAGGTGAAGAGCGAACTCGTGGCCGTGATGTTGTCGAAGGCGACCTCGCCGCCCGCACGCAGGTCAACCACCTCAGAGAGGAGGGTGAGCGTCTGCATGTCGAGGCGCTGCTCAGCAAAGGTGAACGCGGTGTAGAGCGAGTCCACGCGGAGCCCGAGGAGGGTGGACCCGGGGCTCTCTGCCCGTCCCCGCGCCTGCAGCGTAGCCAGGTCACGGCCGACACCGGTTACGTCGAACGAGAGCGTAAGGAGGTCGCGGTTAGCCAGCTCCGGGTTGGCACGGCGCACCGAGTCGGGCAGCAGCGTGAGGAGGGGGTCAAGGAACGGCCCGAGCGCGACGCTGTCGATGCGTCCGGCGGCGTCGAAGCGCGGCAGGCTGTCTACGGTATCGCTCTCGTCCGTGCCGGGCAGGGTGAGGTCGGCGTCGAGACGAACGGTGCCGCCCGCGAGCGCGAGGTCGGCATTGCCCTGCCCGAGCCCGTCGTCAAGCGCGAAGCTGAGCGTGCCGTCGAGGTCCGCGCCGCTGAGCGTGGACGGGTCGAAGCGGAGGACGCCCTGCAGCGTGCCCGTCTCGAGGTTCTTGCCGGTGTAGTCCGCATTGAAGCGCCCGGTGAGGTTGCTCGCCAGGCGTGGGTTGCCCGCGAACGCTCCCACGTCGAGGTTCTCGAAGCGCCCCTCGCGGACAGTCACGGCAGGCGTCGCGTCGAACGGCCGTCCCGTCGCGTCGAGGCGCACGAGGCCCTCGGGGGTCGTCACGGTGCCGTCTACGTCCAGCGTCCCGCCTCCCAGCCGCAGCGCTACCGCGCCCGACTCGATCTGCTGCTGGTTCACCTGCGACTCCGTCAGCACCACGCGGCCCGTGAGGTCGAGCGCCTGCGGGTCCGTCCCGCTGCCGTCGAGCCGGACCGTGCCGTTGAGCCGCGTCATGAACGCCGTCGTGTCGGCGGTGGCCAATGTGTCTGGGCTGGCCTCCGGTGCCGCGAACGCGCCCGCGTCGAGGTTGGTGAGGAGCGCGTCGAGCCGGTAGCGCAGCGTGTCGGCGAACGGCGTCACCTCGCCCCGCGCCTCCACCCGTCCCGCGTCGGCGAGGTCCACCTCCCCGTCGAAGGCGAGCAGGCCGTCGGCGAGCCCCGCGAAGAGGTCGGCTGAGGGGATGCGCGTCGTGCCGTAGCGCGTGTCGTCCAGCGCGGCCTGGAGGTCGATCGCGAGCGTTTGCGGGTCGGTGCCGCGCCCGTCGAGCGTGAACGTGCCCGTGATCGAGCTTGCCTGCTCCGGGTCGCCCGTGAGCGCCGCGAGGTCGAGGCGCTGGGCCGTGCCCTCGGTGATCTCGTAGGTGAGCGGCGTCGCGAAGGGCTGCGCGAGGCCCTGGAGCGCCAGTGCGCCGCCCGCGTCGCCCGTCGGGCCGAAGAGGCCACGCAGATCGAAGCGGACCGTCCGGCGGCGGAGCTGCGCGTCGAGCGCGACCTCCTCGATCTGGGTGGTCGTGGCAGCCGTGCGTACGGTCGCAGGGTCGAGCGTCACGCCGAGGCTCGCCTGCATCGCGTCCGGCTCGAAGCCCTGCCCGGCGAGCGAGATCGTCCCACTCAGCGGCGTCCCCGAGACGGAGTCGGCGAAGGCGGCGAGGTCCACGTCGAAGAAGCGCCCCTCGGCGAAGTAGGTCGGCGTCGAGGCGAAGGGGCGCGCCTGGCCGCTCGCGGTGAGCGCCGCGCCGGGGATGACGGCATCGAGGCCGAAGCGCATCTGCCCGCCCGCGAACTGCCCATCGAGCGTGGACGACTCGATGGGCTGCCCGTTCACCGAGGCGTCGAAGACGCGCAGCGCGAACGGGCCGTCGAGCGCCGCGTGGCTCGCGCCCGCGAGGTCCACATCGAGGTCGGCGTTGAGCGTCGCGACGAGGTCCGCGTTGCCGAGCAGCTGCCCAGGATCGAAGTCGCGAAGCTGCCCCGCAGCGCGGTACACGACGCGGCCCGAGGTCGGCGTGCGGAAGGTAGCCGTCAGGTCGGCGGTCCCCGCCTCGTTGAGGTCGGCGTCGAGGACGGCGGTGAGGTTGCGGCCATCGCTGGAGGCGTCGAGCGTGAGTGTGGGCGCGCCCGTCACGGCGACCGGTGCGAAGGCGCGCACGTCGGCCATGCTGAGCGGCTGCGCGCGGAGGTCGGCCGCGAAGCGTGGCAGCCACGTCTCCAGCGGCGTCTCGGCGTCGGCCTCGGCGAGCGCATCGAGGAAGGCGGCGTACTCGACCGACAGGCCACCGCGTACGTCCGTGCGCGGCGAGGTAAGGCGCAGCGTATCGAGCGCGGCCGTCTCGGCGTCGAAGCGGCCTGAAAGCGCGAGGTCGAGCGCCGTCGTGCGGTCGGCGGCGGTGAGCGTCGCCGCGGCGCGGTCGAGCGTGCCTTCGAACTGGTCGGGGCCGAAGGCGAAGCCGGTCAGGCGGAGGCCGAGCGGATCGACAGTGAGGAGCGAGTCGCGGCCCCGCCCCTCCGCATCCAGATCCTCCGTGTCCAGATCCTCCGCATCCGGGCCGGTGTAGAACGCGACCTCCACGCGCCCGCGCTCCACCCGGAGGTCGTCGAGCGAGACGGCGAAGTTGCCCCCCGTCGTGTCCGTCGCGGTGGTATCAGTCACGAACAGCGTCGCCATGTCGAAGCTGGAGTCGGCCTGCTGCACCATCCGCACGAACGGGCCGACGACGACGACCTCGCTGAGCGCCAGTCGCTTACCCAACAGCGCCACCAGGTTGTAGCGCGCCTGCACCGAGTCCACGCTCAGAACACGCTCGTCGCCGCGCCGGATCACGAGGTCGGTGAGCGTCGCGCTCGTCACGAACGAGCCGTCGAGCCGCCCGATCTCGACCGTCGCGTCGTCCGCGAGCAGGTTCTGGATCTGCGTCGTGGCGATCTCCTGCACCTGCGACCGCCCCCACTCCGTCTGGAGCGCGAGGACGGCCACGAGCACGAGCAGGACCACGAGCGCCACGAGCACGCCGCCCCCCCACGCGAGGCGGCGCAGCCACGACCGCTTTCGAGGCCGCTCCGGAGCCGCCTGCTCGGCCGGATTCGCGGGGACCTGCGTCGCCATCAGAACGACCTCCCGATGGACAGGTGGAAGGCGAAGCGCTGGAAGTCCCACGTACGGATGTCGTCGGCGAGCAACGCGCGCAGAGCGGCCTCGTCGGCAGCGTTGAACACCTCGTTCGGCGGGGTCACGTCGAGCGGCGTCGGGTTGAGCTTGTAGCCGACGGCCAGGCTGATCTCGCCGATCTGGCTCGCGAAGCCGAAGCCGAGGCCGGTGCTGTAGCGGACGCGCTCCTCGTCGGCGAGCGCTTCATCGAGCAAGGTCAGGAAGGCAGGAGCGTTGGGGTCGGTGAGGATCTCCTGCGAGAAATTGTAGGTGTCGGTGCTGCCGGGCGTCCAGAGGCGGCCCGCGTCGAGGAAGGTGAGCAGACGGAAGCCCGGCGGGAAGAACGGGAACGGCACGGCGGCTTCGAGGCTGCCGGTGAGCTTGGTGGAGCCGCCGAGCGCGAAGTAGCGCCCGCTGCCGCTGCCAAGCGCCGCATACGACGTGGTGCCGTCGTCGAGCGTCTCGCGCTGGAAGTCGGGGAGCTTGGGCCCGACGAGGCCGAGGTTGTAGCCGCGCACGTCGCCGGTGCCGCCCGCGAGCAGCACCACGTCGCGCAGCCGCGCCGCGTCGTCGTCGAAGCTGGTCTGGGCGAGCGGGATGAGTTGCCCCGCCGTGGCGCGGGCCCGCAGGAAGGCCGGGCCGACAGGCAGGAAGCCTTGCGCCGTCGCCGTCGCACGGACATACTGCACGTTCGAGAGCGTCGTCGGGCCCGAGAGCGCGAGGGTGGCGCGGCCGAGGTAGCCCCGCTGCGGGTCGAGTAGGTTGTCGAGCTGCCCGTAGAGCGCGTCCACGGCGAGCTCGCTCTTGGTGACGCGGCCGAGCGCGTTGGGGCTGAGCAGCTCCGAGAGCCGCGCCGCGCCGCCGCCGAGGCCGTAGATCTCGCGCGTCGAGACGCTGGTGCGCAGCGTGAGCGTGCGCAGCGAGCCGAGGTCGAGCAGCAGCGCCACCGTCCCGCCGACAGCGAGCGAGTTCTCACGCGTGTCGTCGCGATAGGTCACGGACGGCCCGGCGGTGAGCGAGAGCCGTCGGTCGTAGACGTAGGGCTGGCGCAGCGTCGCCGAGGCGGAGTAGCGGCGGTCCACGATGCCGTCGCCTTCGAGCGCGAAGAGGCCCGTCTCGGCACTGGCGGTGACGGTGAACGTGCGCGCGTCGCCCAGGAAGTTGCGGTGGGTCCACTGCCCCTGCGCCCGCGCGCCGCTCTGCGTCAGGTAGCCGAGGCGAGCCGTGAGCAGGCGTGGCTCGCCCTCCTGCACCCGCACGCGGATGCGCACGGTCGAGTCACGCGCCTGGCCCTGGGGCGGATCGGGCGCATCCACCAGCGCGATCTGGAACAGGTTCAGGTCGAAGATCTGACGCTGGCCCTCCAGGAGGTCGGCGTAGGTGTAGCGGTCGCCGGTGCGGAAGGGTAGCTCGCGTGCTACTACCCGGCTCCGCACCGACTCCGCTCCCTCAATATCGATAATGCCGAACCGACCGAGAGGCCCCACGTCAGCAAAAAGCCGCACGTCGGCCCGGTTGCGGGTCGTGTCCACGTCTGTGGCCGCGCGGACGCGGGCGTAGGCATACCCCTGGTTCTGGAGCCACTCCAGCGTCTCGTTCTGGAGTTGCACGAGCGAAAACTGGTCGAGGCGGCGGCCCTCCCGTACGGAGACGTTCGCGCGGAAGCCGTCCCACGCTGCCCGGGCCCCGCCGCTGAGCCTCGGCACGAGCGCGGTGCTGTCGGGGTCCGCGAGGAACGCGAGGTCGCCGATCAGCAGCGGCGGCCCTTCCTCAATGGTAAAGAGAACCTGGACATCGTTGTCCGTCGAGTCGAGCCGGACGAACCAGTCGGCCTCGGCTCTGAGAAAGCCGTTGTCGCGGTAGAAGCGCTCCAGCCGCCGCAGGTCCTTCTGCAGCTCGAACGGGAGAAAGGGATACGTGCCGGGTGCGTCGACGGCTGGGAGGAACGAAAAGAACCGCTTGACGGGTCGCCGCCAGCTCTCGTCCCAGAACCCAGGCTCGACCGTGGCGACCTGTTCGAGTAGCATCTCCTCCTCGAATGTCTGGCTGTCGCCGAAGCGAAAGCGCACGCTCTGCACGGTCGTCTCGCCGTTGACGAGCGAGAGCGGAGCCTGGGCCGCGGCATGCGGGGGCATACTCGCGAGGACGAGGCCGAGCAAAAGTGCGGGCAGGAGGGGACGCACAGCCAGACGGGCGCAGTAGAGAGAGGGCGGCAGGGAACAGCAACACCGAAGGTAGCGCCACCGTGGGCCCCATGCGATAGGTCGGCGTACCGGAGGCGCGTCGGTGTTCGCCTTACGCCGGGCGCTCGGACACGGCTACAGACGCGGACGAAGCCGGTGGCTCAGGCGAGGGCTCGGCGGGCTTACCCGTAGCCACGGCCTCGTCTGCCTCTACCGCTTCGCCAGCAGCGCTGCCCTCGCTATCGGAGTCGTACGCAGCGGCCCTCCCGTCCTGGGCGACCTCGTCGCTCTCAGCGACCTCTTCGTCCTCAGCATCGGCTCCGAACCGGCGGGCGAGGACGCGGCGGAGGCGCGAGCGGCGGGGGCCCGTGCGCTCCTCGTGGACGGCGGCCACCATCGCGCCGAGGATGAGGATGAGGCCCGAGAGGTAGACCCAGAACACGAGCGCGAGGATGAGCCCGAAGAAGCCGCCGAGCGAGATCAGCGCGTCGCTCGCGCCCTCCACGCTGCCGCTCTCCAGATCGCGACCGATCTCCTGCGGGTTCGGGGCCTCATACCGGTCGAAGCGGCCCACGTAGACGGCGTAGTAGGCGAAGAGGTTTTTCGCGCCCTCGAAGAGCAGCGCCGCGAACGCAGCCCCGGCGAAGGCGCTGCGCGAGGGCGGCTTGGGCTGTGGGATGAAGTAGTAGAGCTGCATGTACATCGCCACCGAGAGCACGAGCGGCACCAGCCACGCCGCCACGCCTAGCACGCCCTCCCACCCCTGCGACACGAGCGCCGCGTCGAGGCCGTACTGCTCGGCGAGCGCGTGCGAGCGCGCCATGAAGCCGCGCAGCCCGACCGTGATGCCGAACGAGAGGAGGAACAGCAGGGCTACCTGCCCCACCATCCGCAGGTCGAAGAGGTAGCCCCGCAGAAGCGGGCGCTGCTCGTGGCGGTCGCCGCCGAAGGCCCCCGAGATCACCACGCGCAGCGCGCTGAAGAGCGTCAGCACCGTCAGAAAGAGCCCAACGCCGCCGACGATGGTGATGGTGCTGCCCGCCTGCTGGAGTTGCCCGAGGAGTTGGAAGAGCGTGTCGCTCTGGTAGTTGGGCAGGAACGAGCCGAGGAAGCGCGACACCGCGTCGAAGGGGTCCTCCTGGCGCATCACCAGCCCGAGGATGCCCGTCCCGAGGACCAGCAGGGGCAGCAGCGTCACGAGCACCTTGAACGCGATGGCCTGCGCCCAGAGCACGACGTAGGGATTCTTCAGCCGCGCACCAAGCCCCTTCGCGTAGAAACGCGCCGCGTCGGAGAACCGGAGCCAGAGCGAACGGGGCATGTACGGTGGAGTGGTGGCATGAGAACCAACCGAGAAGGCTTCGCCGAGGTTCGGAAGTCGGACATCGGCAAGGCGATGGCACAGCGGCGCCACGCCCTGCGGGGACGGTTTGCAAACGGCCCCGCGATCCTGCCCTGCACCAT
>JBCDFO010000234.1:0-7701 GCA_039177895.1 Bacteroidota bacterium | reverse complement strand
GTCGTCCACGCGCACCTTGAGGCGCAGCCGCTTCGGCGGGTCGATGGCGACGAGGTTGTAGAACACCTCGAAGCGCTCCGTCTCGGTGAAGCGGTCGATGCAGCCGATCATCACGAGGAAGTTGAAGCCGTGCGCGTCCTTCAAGTAGCCGCACACGTCCGCGATGGCGCGGCGCTGCACGAAGACCGTCTGCTCGTTGGCATACGTGACGACCTCGCCGATGCGCTCGCCGAGCTCGGCGCGGAGGGCGTCCACTACATCCGGGTTGTGCGTCGTCGCCTTGGCGTGCGGGTTGGCCTTCTTCGCCTCCTGGGCCCGAGCGCGGCGCGGCGTGAAGTGGTACTTCAGCCCCGTCGGCTCCGGGGTGTCAGTCACCTTCGGCTCGGTGTTGGAAGTGTCGTCGTTCATGCGGTGTTGCGGGGCGGCACCCCCTGCTTCGTTCCCCCTAAAGGGTCACGAAGCTGTCCCCCTCGCTCGCGAGGGGGACAGATCGAGCGGAGCGAGATCAGGGGGTGTTCATGCGGCTTCGATGAGGCGGCGGTCGCTGAAGTCGATGTCCGCCTCGCGGATGTCCTTCGCGACGGAGTGCTCGTTGCGGATCTTCTCCTGGATGTCCATCACCGCGTGCAGGATCGCGTCGGGGCGCGGCGGGCAGCCCGAAATGTAGACGTCCACGGGGAGGAAGTTATCCACGCCCTGCACGACGCCGTAGACGCGGTGCATGCCGCCCGTCGAGGCGCACGCGCCCATGGCGATACACCACTTCGGGTCGGGCATCTGGTCCCAGATGCGGCGGACGGCGTGCGCCATCTTGTAGGAGCACCACCCGGCGACGATCATCAGGTCGGCCTGGCGCGGGCTGAAGCGCATCGCCTCCGCGCCGAAGCGGCCGATGTCGTACTTCGGGCCGGCCATGCCCATCATCTCGATGGCGCAGCAGGCGAGGCCCATCGGCATGGGCATGAGGGAGTTGGAGCGCGCCCAGTTGACCACGGAGTCCACCGAGGTCGTCAGGAAGCCACCGTCTTGGCTGAACATAGCGAGTTGGGGTCGAGGGTCCGAAACGGGGGACTCGATGCTATCGACCGCTCCGGTGGAAGTTTCAACCGAAACTGAAAGCCCGCAGCTTTCAGCGGGCCTTCGCAGGCGCTACCCCTCAAAATCAAGGCCGCCCTTCTTGATGTCGTACACCAGCCCGACGAACAGGATCAGCGTGAAGAGCCCGATCACGGCGAGCGACTGCAGGCCGTAGCCCGCTTCGAGGAAGTCGACGAAGCTGACGGCCCACGGGTACATGAACACGATCTCGACATCGAACACGATGAAGATCATCGCGACGAGGTAGAACTTGACCGAGTAGCGCTCGCGGGCCGAGCCGACGGGGTCCATGCCCGACTCGTACGGGCTGGCCTTGACGCGGCGCGGGCGGCGTGGGCCGAAGATCTCGGCCGACTTGAGGAGCGTAACCGCGAGGCCGAGGGCCATCACGATCATGAGGAAGAAGGGCAGGAAGTCAGCCAGCATAGGCCGTCTGCTTGGGAAAGGCGTGAGAGGACGTGTAAGCGCTAACACACAAACTACGCCAGGTGTCGATCCCGGTTCAATGAAAGACGGACGTGTCGCGCCGCACCGAGGGTCACAGGAGCCGGTCCGCCAGCGCAGGCAGCACCTCGCCGAGCGGCGCGTCCACGGCCACGGCGGCGTGACGATGCCCGCGCGTCTCGCCCAGCGTGACGATGGCGACGGGGATGTTCGCCTTGTCGGCCTGCCGCACGAAGCGATACCCACTGTAGACCGCGAGGCTCGACCCGACCACGAGGAGCGCGTCGGCCTCCGCCACGAGAGCCTGCGCCTCGCCCACGCGGGGCTTCGGGACCGACTCGCCGAAGAACACTACGTCGGGCTTGAGCGCGCCGCCGCACACGGGGCACGTCGGCGGGACAAAGCGCGCAACGGCCGCCTCGTCCAACTCGAAGTCGCCGTCGGGCGCGAGGAGGTCCCCCTCGCGGTTGGCAGCGTCGAGCGATTCGAGGTGGCCGGGGTTGAGATCGGCGATCCACTGTTGTACGTCGGTACGTCCATAGACGCGCTCGCAAGTGAGGCAGACCACGTCCGACAGCTGCCCGTGCAAGTCGATGACAGGAGCATGGGACGCAGTGCCGTTGAACGCGGTGCCGTCGTTCATGCCGCCTTCGAGCACCCGCGCGGCGCGGTCGAGGCCGTCCACGTTCTGTGTGATCGTACCGGTGAGCCGCCCGGCGGCGTCGAGGCGAGCGAGGGCGCGGTGCCCGGCGTTGGGCTGCGCCTGCGCGACGCGCGGCCACCCGCGGCTGGCGCGTGCCCAGTAGCGCTGCCGGGCGGCGGTGCTCCGCACGAAGTCGTCGTACTGGATGGGGCTCCGCTTCCGGTGGCGTTTGCCCGGCCCTCGATAGTCCGGGATGCCCGAGTCCGTCGAGAGCCCCGCGCCCACGAGCACGGCGATGCGCCGGTCGCGGAGCAGGTCTACGAGCGCATCGAGCGTGGTCGCTGGAGTGGTGGGGACGGAGGGCATGAGCGGTCGTGGTGGGTCGGCTCTCTCGGTTTGATCCCGCTCCCCGCCCACGCGCTGGTAAGGGTAGCCTTTCACAAAAACGATGTCATTCTGAGCGAGCGCAGCGAGTCAAACCGAAGGTTCACGCAGTAAAGAATCTCCGGGCCAGCATCCAAGCCACTTCTTGACCTGGAGATACGACGTAGATCCCCCGCGTCCGCGAGGGCAGGCTCCTCGACTCCATGCGCTGCGCGCATTCTGCTCGGGATGACAAGAAGACCACCCTCTGTGAATACCTACCCCTGTCGGCGCCCACGCGGGGACGCGCATCGCCGAGATATCTCTGAGGTAAGTTTGCTTACTCGTTTTCCGTACATGATAACCTTCGGCTCACCCGGCGTCATGGCGCAGCTTCGACGAGCGACCCTTCACGATGATGCAGGCATTCGTGAACTGCATCTGGCCACGCTTCCCGAAGCCGAGCGCGAGGTCTTTGCGGCGCTATCTGCTAACCTGCTCGCCGAGGCGACGGTGCCGAAGACGCTGACCTGGGTTGCTGAAACCGACGGCGAAATCATCGGCCACGTCGCCTTCAGCCCGGTGACCATCGGCGACGGCGAACCAGGGCGTGGCTACATCCTGTCGCCGCTCGCCGTGCATCCCGGCGCACAACGGCAGCGCCTCGGCACGCGGCTTGTCGAAACCGGCCTCGCATACCTGGCCGAGCGTGGCGTTGCGGTCGTGTTCGTCTACGGCGATCCAGACTACTACAGTCGCTTCGGCTTCGAGGCAACGCTGGCCGAGGGCTACGCCGCGCCGTATCCGCTCGCCTACCCGTTTGGCTGGCAGGCGAGAGCGCTCGCCGGGAGCGACGCCCTTCCGTCCACCGGAGCGCTGACATGCGTGGCATCGCTGAGCGATCCAGCGCTATGGTAGGATGGGGTCGTGTTGGGAGTCCGTTCACTGCTGCTGGTTCGCGAGGATCTCGAGGAACCGCGCTTCGGATCGGTCGATGAAGCGGAGGTAGCCCTCCCGGTCGATGAACGGGTCGGCCGGGTGCTCCGCGTCGGCCTGCGCGCGCCGCTTGCGGCGCATGTCGAACCAGGTCGGGTGCGAGGCGAGGAAGAGGTCGGCCGGGAGGCTCCGCAGCGTGGCGAAGCTGCGCTCGTAGTCAGCACGGATGCCGGGGTACGCTTCGGGCTCGGCCACCGACACGAAGGGGAACAGCTTGAGGCTGCAGATGCTGACGGCCAGCAACGTGCGGTCGTCTTCGACCACAGGGAACGACCACGACGTGCAGCCGCGGGTATGGCCCGCCGTGACATGCGCCGTGAGCTCGATGGAGCCAACGCGGATCGTGTCGCCATCGGCGAACCGGCGATCGACGCGTGGGGCGGGGAAGCGGCCGAGGCCGAGCGCGCCCATGTGCCTGAACGGGCCGAGGGTGGGGTCTCCAGCCCCGCCCGCCGCCATGACATCGGCGTCGCCTTCGCTGACCCACAGCGCCGCCCCCGACGCGTCTTGCAAGAACTGGAGACCTCCCGCGTGATCGGCGTGCGCGTGTGAGTTGAGCAGCACCTTCACGTCGGCAATGTCGAAGCCGAGCGTGGCGATGCTCTCGGCGATCATCGGCCCGTTCTCGAGGTAGCCACCGTCGATGAGGACGTGGCCCTCAGATCCGGTGAGCAGGAACGCGGAGACGCCGGTATGGCCGACGTAGTAGAGATTGCCCGCGATGCGGAACGGCGTGTCGGGGATCTGGCGGTTGCGCGTGATCGCAGCCTGCCACTGCGTGTACGCGACCGTGAGAAGGAGGGCGACGATGCCGAGCACGACATACCGCCGCCGGCGAAGCCCCCGAGTCCAAGCTGGCATCGAAACAGATCTGAATAGTTTCAATTACTTTAATTTGCAAAGTTAATAAGGTCCGACATCATAGTCAAGCGGCTGGACCTCGTGAGAGCGGGGCGCGTCATGGGTGCGGCAAGCCCGATCGCTGCGGCGCGAACGGGTCGCACGGCCCCCGCCCACATCCCCCTACGTTGCATGAGCACCCACGTCGACCCGCGGCCCGAGGCTATCGCGGCGTTTCTCCAGCGCGACCATGCGGCTCCGGTCGTGATGCTGAACCTGCTCCGGTTTCGCGAGGCGGCGGACTACGGCGCGCACCCCAATCTCGCGCCCCCGTCTCCGATCTCCGGGCGCGAGGCGTACGCCGAGTATCTCCGCTGCACGCGGCCCTTTCTCGCCAAGTACGGCGCGGAGGTCGTGGTCCACGGACGCGGCGAGGCGTTCCTGATCGGCCCAGACGGCCCCGCGTGGGATGCGGTGCTCGTGGTCCGCTACCCGAGTACGGCTGCGTTTCTCGGCTTGGCGCAGGATCCGGCGTACCTCGTGGGCGCAGGACACCGCACCGCCGCGCTGCTCGACTCGCGACTGCTCCCGCTGGACGTCGACTGACCGCTACGGCACGATCTCCTCGACAACCGACGTGCCCGCGCTCCCGTCTCCGGACGTCCACTGCCAGTGCTCATGGAGCCGCAGCCGTCCGTCGGGTAGGACCTCCGACGTCGAACGGCATGTGCCCGTCATCAGATCGCCATTCGTGTTGACGTGCGCGTACCGCATGTCCAGGCAGCCGTCCTCATCCACCGAGGCGACGAGCGTGCCGAAGCGGACGCCGCCGCCCTCGTAGGTCGCCCACACGACATCGCCGCGCTGGCGGTAGGCGAAGCGCGTCGCGTCGCTAACCTCGCTGTTCGGGGCGTTCGAGACGGCGCGGAACTGGCGCCCGTCGTAGGAAATCGGGGACATGGAATGGCAGTGGATGACTGGTAAGGCAGGGTAGGTGCTACGCCGCTTCGCTCCACCGCTGAAGCTCTACGATGTTGCCCTCGGGGTCCCGGCAGTAGCACCACGTCACGCGCTGGCCGGTTGAGGTGACGGACTCGACCACCTCGCCAACGGCCTCGCCGTCCGCAGCGAGCACGGCGCGGCGCGCAGCACGTACGTCCTCGACGGCAAAGGCGATGTGGCCGAACCCTGGCCGGTGGACGGTGGGCGGCTCGACTGTGCCGTCGTACGGTGGGTCGTCGTACGTGTAGACTTCGAGGGTCGGCCCGTCGGGACCGCCGCCGGGGAGCCGGAGGTGAACGCCGCGTTGGCGCGCGCCAGGTAGGGCGGCACCCGCGGCCAGGTCCGGCCCGGTGTAGTCGCGCTCGGGTGGTACGAATTCGCACCCGAACACGGACGTGTAGAACGCAGCAAGGCGACGCCATTCCCGGGCGACGACGTTGACGTGGCCGAAGCGGGCGGAGGGAATCGTAGGCATGAAGGCGGGGTGCAGAGACGCATTGAGAGGTCAGAGAGAGATAAACGCGGCTGGTGGAAGTTGCTAGGCCTGCAATCCACGTGCTCGCGGCACCAGCCTAGCGTCTCGGATCGCAAGCGTGCTCCGCGCGTTGAGGTGCTAGGCCATACTCCAAACCCATGCAACGCCACGAGATCTACCACGTCGACCCTGACATCCTCAGCGGTACGCCGGTCTTCACGGGCACCCGCGTGCCCATCGACACGCTGTTGGTGTATCTCCGCAAGGGCAAGCGCATTGAGGATTTCAGAGACGACTTCCCTACGGTGAGTCGTGCCCAGGCAGAGGGGTTGCTCGACCTAGCCGAGCGTGAGTTGGTCGAGGCCGCCTGATGCGCGTGCTTTTGGACGAGAACCTGCCGCGTAAGCTCAAGTGGTCCGTGCAGGCCGACGATGTGCTGACGGTACCGGAGCGGGGATGGGCAGGCATCAAGAATGGCGACCTCTTGCAACGCGCCGCCGCCGAGTTCGACGTGCTGCTCACGATGGACCGGGGCATCGAACACCAACAGCGCGTGGATGGCCTCGACCTGTGCTTGATCGTGCTCTCAGCGCTGAGCAACGACATTGACGACCTGCTGCCCCTCGCACCCGCAATCAACGCAGCGTTGCAGCGCGTTCAGCCTGGTGTCGTACTTCACGTACCCTGGAGCGCGCAACCGCGCCCTCGGCATCCCCAACGCCTACAGCCACCACGGGCGGCTCTGCTTCGAACTCCCCTCCGGCGAGATCACCGACGACGACCTGTTCCACAACGATCTCGCGTCGGATAGCTCAGATTATTCACCTCGCTGATGCAAGTCTTCTGCTACGTTGGTCCAGACGCAATCAGAGAGCGGGTCGCAGGGCAACCGGGCGGTTTGGAGATTGCAACGCAGACCGGTTTCAAACGCTGGGCAGAATCCGAAGCGGTTCAAGCCGAGGAGGGCTGGTGCACGTACGTGGTGTCAGCGGAGGGGCGCTTGCTCGTAGCGTCGAGGAGAACGGAGCATGTGGCCTGCGCCGAAGGCAAGCCCGTGCGCTGCGCCGGAGAGCTACGCGCGACGACAAGAGGCGAAGTTGTGGAGATCAGCAACAACTCAACGGGGTACTGTCCCGCAGAGGATACATGGGATGCGGTGAGATCAGCGCTCGATGAAGCAGGCATTGAACATCCCAACAGCTTCACGTTCACAGCCGTCTTCAGGAAGTGCGAGGCGTGCGGGGCGCGCAACCTCGTCAAGGACGGGTGGCTGGAGTGCGCGCTGTGTGACGCTCAGCTTCCCGAAGCGTGGAACTTCTGACGTACGGAATGGAGCAGGACTGCTCGTTCATACGTCCATACCTCTGCTCCTCCTCGTCGGCCACGTCGGAGTCCTCCTCGCTGAGCGGGTCGTTGAGGTCGATGGAGACATCCGCAGCACCATCGCCGGAGGCGTGGCGGGCTAGCTCCTCGCGCATGAACCGCGCGGTGGCGGTGTCGGCCTGCGCCAGCTGCTCCGGCGTGCCCGTGAACACGATGCGGCCTGCGTCGTTGGCATCCCAAGCCAGCCATTGAACGCAGCCCAGAACGAGCCATGAGCGTGCAAGAACTCGAAGCCGCCATCGCGAAGCTCCCGCCCGATCAACTCGCGGCGCTCGCGGAGTGGTTCGACGAGTACCGCGCCGATGAGTGGGACCGGCAGATCGAAGCGGATGCTAAAGCGGGACGCCTCGATGCGCTCGTCGCCGAGGCCCAGGAGGACATCGCAGCCGGTCGGATCCGTCCGCTCCCATGAACCACCGGACGACGGCGGGATTCTGGAAACGATTCGACGTGTTGC
>JBCDFO010000233.1:0-7703 GCA_039177895.1 Bacteroidota bacterium | reverse complement strand
GTCACCTACGGCCTCGTCGGGCTGAAGACGCACACCAAGACGACGCTCGTCATCCGCGAGGAGGAGGACGGCCTGCGCACCTACTGCCACGTCGGGACCGGCAACTACAACCCGAAGACGGCGCGGCTCTACACCGACCTCGGCCTGCTCACCTGCGATCCCGTCATCGGCCGCGACCTCGTTCGACTCTTCCACGTCCTCACCGGCTACGCCATCGAGCAGCGCTACGAACGCCTCCTCGTGGCGCCACGCGCGATGCGGCCGCACTTCTACGCGCTCATCGAACGCGAAATCGAGCTGGCGCATGCCGGAAAGCGCGGGCGGATCGTCGCCAAGATGAACGCGCTCGACGACGTGGGCATGATCCAGAAGCTCTACGCGGCCAGTCGGGCGGGCGTCGAGATCGACCTGATTGTACGCGGCCACTGCCGGATGCGGCCGGGCCTGCCCGGCGTCTCCGAGCACGTCCGCATCTGCTCGATCCTGGGGCGTTTTCTGGAGCACAGCCGGATCTACTACTTCCACAACGACGGTCGCCCCGAGCTCTTCACCGGCTCCGCCGACTGGCAGCGCCGCAACCTCGACGACCGGGTCGAGGCCATCGCGCCGGTGCTGGACGCCCACCTGCAGGGGCGGCTCATCCGCACGCTCAAGCACTGCCTCAACGACAACCGGCTCGCGTGGGACCTGCGGCACGACGGGCACTACATCCAGCGCAGCCCTGCCGAGGGGGAGGAGGAACGGGCGCTCCACGACATCCTGATGTCAAGCGCGCTCGAGCGCCAGCACGAAGACGACGCCGCCTGGGACCTGTAACGGGGCGGACCTGAAGCTGGCCGCGGTCGGCTATCACCCGTCGGCCGTCAGCGCCTCTCAGTTCAGTGACAGCGGAGGCGCTGCGTCATGTCCAGCGCAGGAGGAGGCTGGAGCGGGCGGCGTGAGGTCGAGCGGGCGCGTGGGCTCGGCCTCCCAGACGCCCCGCCGGATGAGGCTGGCGACCGTGCGCTTGGGCCACGACTTGTAGCGCAGGCGCGGCGGGTAGGCGACCACCGCCTCGTCCTCGTGTACCCACTCGAAGTAGACCTCCGTGGAGTCCTCGAAGAGAACACCCAGCACGCACCCTTTGCCGCAGAGCAGGTACTTGTAGCACGTGCTGGCCTCGGGTCGCTCAGTGAGCGCGAGGGAGGCCGGGCAAGCCTTGCAGAAGGTGTCGAAGCAGGACATCCGCGAGGGGAGGACTTTATCTGGACTGCGTCTAAGGTACAGCACGGCCCATGCAAAATGGGGGTGGGAATGCGGAAAGCCTGTGAGGATATCGGGGTAGGGCGTGTGGGGGAGGGCCCCGCACAGTACGTGGCGCTTAGCCGTCGAGAAGCATCAACTTAGACCGGTTCCAAATTACTTGTCACACGGATCAATCGGCCGATATGAACGATTGGAATGCTACCCCAACTCAACCCAACACCTCAACTCCCTACGCTCATGGCTATCCAGTCCCAGTGCACCGCCTGCGCCAACCTGAACCGCGACGCCTCGTCGGCCTCGTGCAGTGCCTTCCCGGAGGGCATCCCGGTGGACATCCTCCGCAACCGCCACGACCACCGCGAGGCGTATCCCGGTGACAACGGCATCCGCTTCCAGCTCGCCGAGATCCCCGCTGACGTGGAGGTCGAAGTCGCCTGACACGCTCGGGCCGCTTCCGAAAGAACAGGGTGGCTGCGCAGAAGCGCGGCCACCCTCTCTATTTTCAAGCGTCGGTGATAGATGCTGACGAACGGCGTTAGCCTTTAGGGTCGGTCTGAGAGTCGGTGTGTGGGATCCAGAGTATTGTCGATGGCGCGGCGCTCATGTATGCAACCAGGCAGAGACACGGGCATTGCTGCACCCACATGCCGCGGTTGTAGGGTAGGAGCAACGGGGGGTGACCGGCACGCCCGCTGAAGCTTGTGTGGAGGATGTGCAGAGAATCGGCGAGGCAGGCCGTCATAACACTGAGATTACGGCCGAAGTTTGCGGAATTGGGGCCGCATCGGATACGTTGGCCATCCGCCTTCGCCACGCACACGCCACCTCACATGATCCGCCACCTCTTCGGCGCCGTCTGCGCGCTATGCCTGTTGCTATACTGCGCTCCCCCTACGGTCGCGCAATCGCTGCCCGAGTGGGCGGCCCCCGCAGCACCGGTGCCCGATACACCCGCGCCATCGCAAGAGGCGGGCCCCACGCTCCCTGGCGATCCGCAGCAGGTACCAATTGACGGAGGCCTGGGCCTGCTGGCGCTTGCTGGCGCAGGGTATGCTGCCCACAAGCTCCGCCGCCGCGACTAAGCGCCGCCGCGACTAAGCTGAACGCCACCGTCTTCCTACCTCGCACTACATATCCAGACTCATGACACGGTTTCTCGCGGTTGGCCTCCTTGCCGCTCTCTTCTCTCCGCTCCCAGCACTGGCGCAGGCTTCACTCTCGGGCATTGTCATCAACGAAGTGCTGGTTGACCCTACAGGGACGACGGACTTCGACACAGATGGAGACGGCACGGCTGCAGACGGTAGCGACGAGTTCGTGGAGTTATACAATCCCACTGGCGCAAGCGTAGATATATCGGGCTGGCAAATCTATGATGCGGGTGGCAGTAGCGCTCGACATACCTTCGCAGCAAGTACCATGCTCGGGCCAGGCGAATTCATTGTGGTTGTATCTGAGTACACAGGCACTATTCCGTCAGGCTTTGTAGATGCAACAGGAAGCCTGGTGCTAAACAACGGTGGTGAATCCGTCTATCTATACGATCCGGTCGCCGATACCTACGTCTCTGCTGACATCGATGGAGGCATTGTCGACGTGCCTACAGCTCTGAGCGGCGCGACGGATGGGGGAAGCGACGACTTCGGCTCAAATGTCGGAGGCCAGTCGCTTCAGCGCGTGCCCGATGGCTCCACCACCATCGTCAGTTCCGTGCCGACGCCTGCAGCAGCCAACGTGGGGCAGACCACAACGCTCTCGTTCGACCCGACCAGTGCTACCGTGGACGAGAACGCTGGCACGATCAACATCCCAGTCGTGCTCACAACCAGCGATGGTGCGGTAACGACGATCGCAATCGATGGGACCGTGGATATCTCCGGCGGTTCTGGCTCGGCGGCGGATGTCACCGACTCACCCACCGACAAAACGGTCTCGTTCCCCTCAGGAACAGCGAGTGGCACCACAGTAAACGCCCAGTACACCATCAACGACGACGGAGACATCGAAGGGGCGGAGACGCTCGAGTTCTCGCTGACCTCCACGGATGCGGATCTCATCGGGGCAGGCACCTACACGCTCACCATCAACGACAACGATGCCGTCACGGTCGTCTTCAGCGTCGCGGCAGGTTCGATTGACGAGGGCGACGCGACTAGCGTAGACGTAGTGCTGAACGTGCCAGGCGGCGGCCAGGTGGGCACCGCCGTGAGCGGGGATATCCTCATCCAAGGCGGCACCAACGCCGACGAGATCGACACGTTCACAGGCAGCTTCTCTTTCGCGTCCACAGCGACGGACGGGGCCACAGAGACGATCAGCATCACGACCGTGGACGATTCGCCGCTGGACGATGGCCCACAGGACGTGACATTCGCATTCGACAATCTCTCAGGAGCCGTCGCTGGCACCCCCACCTCTTTCGTGCTCACGGTCCAGGATATAAACGGACCGCAGCCCGGCGATCTCGTCATCACTGAGTTCATGGCGGACCCCAGTGTTGTCACCGATGGCAACGGCGAGTACATCGAGATCCACAACACGACGGGATCATCCATCGACCTCAATGGCTTCGTCATCACCGACGACGGCTCGAACACGCACACGATTGGGTCGTCAGTCACGGTCCCGGCCAGTGGCTTTGCCGTGCTTTGTCGCAACAGCACGACAGCCACCAATGGGGGCGTGACATGCGACTACCAATACACCGGGTTCACTCTCAACAACGGTAGTGACGCGATCAACCTCTCTGACGGAGGGACCCGCATCGCCCGCGTATCCTACTCGAGCGGGACCGCTGGCAATGCCGGCGTAGCCTTGGAGCTACGCGCCCTCTCGCTCGTCGCGCCGGACGGCGTGGTGCGCCGCAGCACGCGCATCTCCTTGACGGGAGGCCGCAGCCGCCCCTTCGTGGACGCAACCGCCCAACTCGCCGGCGGAGACTTCGGTTCGCCCGGCGCGTTCGGAAACACGGCTACGAACAACCAGGCCATGACGTTGGGGAATATTCAGGGCGGTGGAGCCGATGCCAACTTGGATGGGCAGATCTCTGAAGCGGAGAACGAGGGCGCGGCTGCGGGAGACATCGGTTGGTATCTCCTCTCGCTACCTGCCACGGACGCCACGATGAATGATCTTGCTACGAGCCAACTCGTGCAAGGCGTCGATAATTATTACGACGACGACGTAGAGGCGGCCAACATATACACAGATTACGATGGGACATCCTTCATCGAGCCAGGGACAGACGCAGCCGACGATAAGGGGGCAGCCGGTTCGCTCTCGGATACCAAAGACTACGAGTTTGTCGCTGGTCGTGGCTTCATCTGGTTCCACTACGACAACGACCTCGTTCCGACGAAGACAACCGACAACCAGAGCAACAGCGTCGCGATGCCTTACACGCTTGACGTGAGCGCGCGGACTGCGCCGAGCAGCGACGTGAGCGTGAGCTTTGGAGGCCGGACGACCGACTTCTACATGCTCGGTAATCCGTTCCCGGGCTCGTTCGTGCTCAGCGGTATCTCTCCGACAGGCGGCGATATCAACGACAACGTCGAGGTTTACGACCCCTTCAGTGATTCCTACCGCACGCCGCTCTCGATCTCTGCGGGCGACACGCTTGGGGCGTTCTCTGGCTTCTTCCTGGAGGCGGCCAACGCGAACCAGGCCTCCGGAGTGACCTTCCAGGCATCCAGCGTGACGACGGGAGGGACCATCTTCGGGCGGGAAACGGCCCCCGTGGTACGGCGCCGCCTCGGCTTCCAACTCGTAGGCGAGAACACCAGCCTTGGTGCGGCGACCTACGATGAGGCGGCGGTGCTGCAGTTCCACCCGCTGGCCAGTGAGGGCGACGATCTTTTCGATGGCACCAAGCTGTACCCGCTCACGGGTGTCTACGGTATCATCGGGCTTGTCGGCCAACCGGAAGACGGTCCGGTCCTGCGTTCTGTCGAGTCGCGCCCTTACGACTCGGGCGACTTCGAGGTCGAGCTTGACGTGCAGACAACCGTAAACGGCACATTCACGCTCACGTGGCCGCTTCAGGAGGACCTACCCGCGTCCTGGAACTTCGAACTCGAAGACCGCGCAACGGGCACCACGGTCGATCTTCGTGAGACGAGTGCGTACACGTTCGCGGTGACAGGCGCGCCTCAGCGCATCACCGCCGCCACGCTCTCGGCGGCTCGCCAGACGCTCCCCGCGTCGCTGCGGGCCACGCCGTCGTGGACGCAGGAGGGCGCCCGCTCGACCGGGCCGCGCTTCGTGCTCCGCGTCATGACCAACGGGGTCGCGAACGAGGACGATAGCCTCGCGAAGGGATACCGCATGACGGCCATCTATCCGAATCCGTTCAATCCGCAAGCGCAGTTCAGCCTCACGCTCGACGAGAGCCAGGCAGTTCGCGCCGAGGTCTTCGACGCGCTCGGGCGTCGCGTCGCTATCCTCGCTGACGGCATGCAGACGGCCGGGACAACCACGTACCGTATCGACGGCCAGCGTCTGGCGAGCGGCGTCTACGTGGTCCGCGTCGCGGGCGAGACGTTCGTGGAGACGCAGCGGGTCACGCTCGTGAAGTAGAGACTCGATTCCCTGACCGAAGCGCCCACCCTGGCACGTCTCCGGGGTGGGCGCTGTCGTTCGATCCCGTGGCTTTCCCAACGTCCGGTTACCCTCCTGCAAGGCGCGTGACGCGGGCATGCACAGCGGCACCGGTCGGCTCGTGCAGCACGCGCACGACGTAAAGCCCCGCGGCACCCGTGGGGAGATCCACAGGCAGCAGCGCGACCGTCGCCGACTCTTCGCGGAGGCGCTGCTCGAAGACGCGTCGTCCCAGGAGGTCGAACACCTCGATGCGGTAGCGGCCGGGCTGGTCGAGCGCCACCCGGAGCGTGGTCGCGGACCGGAACGGGTTCGGATAGACGGACTCGATGACGAAGCGCGGGATGCCCTCTACCGGCGGGGGCGCGCTCGTCGGAGTCTGGGCGAGGGCGACGCGCTCGACGCGGTAGCGCCCGGCTGGGCTTCCCACGCGGGCTCGTACGGCCAGCTGAACGCGGTCCGCGCGAAGCGTGTCGGACGTCAGGACCAGCGATTGCCGCTCCGGAGCCGGGCCGATGAGCGTGGCGGCGACTCGCGTCTCCCCGTCCAGGGTGGTGCGCAATTGTAGCGTATCGGATGCCGAGAGGCTTCCCGTCGAACTCACCGTCACGGACGCGATGGGTCCCCCTGCGGCGTCGAGTTCGAGCGCTTCGCCGATCCACGTGACGGAGCCACTAGGCTGCGCCTCCGAAGCCGTCGCGCCGATCACAAGCACGCCATCCTCCACCTCGGCCACAGCCTCCGCCGAGGCTTCAGATACGTCGAGCGTCCACGCAGTTTCGCCGTCGTCGGCCGTCGTCCCGTCGGCTTGGCCAAACGTCTCCACCCACGGCAGCACGCCGTCGAGCGGTGGCTGCTCCTCGACGACGACCTCGTCGAAGATGGCGATGCAGATGTCGCCGACGCGCTCGATATCAGTCGCCGTCGAGGCGAGCCCCGTGTAGAGCGTCTCGCCCATCTCAACGTCGATGCTGCCGACTTCGGTCCACGACACGCCGTCGTCGGACACGGAGGCGACGAAGAGGGGGCCGCTGCGCCGCAGTTGCATCCACCGAGGTGGGGTGCCCTCCACTGCGAAGAACGAAGCCGTCTCGGCACCGCGCGCGTCGCGGTATTGGAGGTGAAAGCCACGCTCGCTGGCGTAGTAGAACGAGACATGCTCTGCGTCGGCCCCGAGGTCGGCGCGGAACATCAAGCCCGACTTCGCCCACACGCGTGGGGCGGCTTGGCGAAACAGCCGCGCAGCGATGCGGCCATCGCCCGTGAACGGACGGTAGGCGTAGTGGAAAGCATCGCGTTCGCCCCAGGCGTCGCCAGCGCCCTGGACGGTGAACTGCCCCGCGTTGAAGCGCGCGCTGCCCTCGATGAGGACCGTGCCGATGTCGCGGCTGGCCCACGGCTGCGGCAGGCTGCCCGGAGCCGTGCCGCCTGACTGGACGGACACCTCCGAAAAGCTCGCGGCTGTGGGGGCAAGGTCGGTCGTCCCTGCACGCGCGAGTAGACCTGCCACCGACGCGCCAGGAAGTGCCAGCGGAGCGGCTCCGATTGCCTGCCAGACGAGGCCGTCCGCCGATAGCAGTGCCGTGACGGTGCCCGCTGAGCGTTCGAGCCGCAGCCAGTTCGGAGCTGTCGATGTTGCAGCAGCGACCTCGGGGAGATCGAGGCCCGAGCCTGCGAGAAAGCGAACCTGGCCGTCGGCCACGAGCACAGTGGCGCGCGGCGCGTCGTCCGCGAGGGCGGCGCGTAGCGTGATCCCTGCGCCGCCGCCGGAACCGAGCACGTCGAGACGCGCGGTGAGCGTCCCGTCGCCGTCGAGCGTGCGGTAGGCGAGGTGCCCGGCATCGCTCGGCACTGCGCCC
>JBCDFO010000232.1:0-7705 GCA_039177895.1 Bacteroidota bacterium | reverse complement strand
CCGCCAACATCGGCGACCACAGCACGATCGGGTAGGTTGGGACGTCGTTAAGCGGGTCGCAACCTACCGCGCGCGTTGCAGGTTTGTAGTGTCCGTTGCCTGCGCTGGAGCAACGCCTTTGAGTTCCCCTCCTGGACAGGAGGGGACAGGGGTGGTTGATCGAGTTTGACTCCCTGATTGCGCGTGCGAAAAGGCCCGGCAACTTTCTGCAGTCGCACGCGTCAGCGACGCGTGCTGCGGCGTTGCAAACCAGCTTCGAGGCGGAGACGTTCGACCACCCCCAGCCCCTCCTGTCCAGGAGGGGAGCTACCGTCCGCCGACGTACTGACTCACCGCTACCCCGTGCACCTCTACCCCGCTGACGCCGCTGCCCGCCTCGGCTTTGATGTGCTCCGCGCCCGCCTCGACGGCTACGCGCAGTCGGAGTTGGGGCGCGTGGTACTCGCCGACCTCGCGCCCTCGTCCGACCGCGATTGGGTGGCGGGGGAGCTCACGCGTGTCGGGCAGATGCAGGACCTGCTCGGCTTTGACGACCCGCTGCCGATGGCGGGCGTGGCCGACCTGCGCCCGCTCCTGAAGCGCGTCGCGCCGAAGGGGGCCGTCGTGGACGCGGAGGATCTGTCGCTTGCCCTCAACGCGCTCGTCACGCTGCGGCGGCTGCATGGGTATCTCAAGGCACGGAAGTCGAAGTACCCTGACCTGTGGGCCGTCGCCGAGGGTATCGTGCCGCAGAAGGAGTTGGAGACGCACCTCGCCAAGATCGTGGACGAGCGCGGGCAGCTTCGCGACGACGCCTCGGCCGAGTTGCAGAAGCTCACGCGCCAGATCAATGCGCGCAGCGAGCAGCTTCGCAACAGCGTACTGAAGGCGCTCCGCGATGCCGTCGCCAAGGGCTACGCGACCGAGGACCAGCCGACGCTTCGGGGCGGTCGCGCCGTGATTCCCGTCCGCGCCGAGGCCAAGCGCAAGGTGCAGGGCTTCGTGCACGATGTCTCGTCGTCCGGGCAGACGGTCTACATCGAGCCTGCGGCGGCGCTCGACCTCAACAACGAGGTCCGCGAACTCGAAGCCGCACGCCGCCGCGAGATCGAGCGCATCCTCCGCGAGGCGACGGCCCACCTCCGCAGCCGCCGCCAAGACCTCGCGCCCAGCCTCGACGCCTACGCGCAGTTGGACGCCTACGCGGCACGAGGGCGACTCGCCAACGACCTCGGCGCGCTCGTCCCCGCGCTCAACGACGACGGGCACCTCCGCATCGTGCGCGGGCGCAATCCCGTCCTGCTGCTGCACTTCCAGCGGCTAGCGAAGGAACAGGACGCTGAGCCCCGTCAGGTCGTCCCGATCGACCTCAACCTTGGCGATCCGCTAGACGAGGACGAGGCCTATCACACGCTCGTCATCACCGGGCCGAACGCGGGCGGCAAGTCGGTCGCGATGAAAACCGTCGGCGTGCTCGCACTCATGGTCGCGCACGGCCTGCCCGTCCCGTGCGACGCGGGTAGCAGCTTCCCGCTCCTCGACCGCCTCTACGTCGACATCGGCGACCAGCAGTCGATGGAGGAAGACCTCTCGACGTTCACCTCGCACCTCACCAACATCCGCACGATGCTGAAGGACGCGGGGCCGCGCTCGCTCGTCCTGATTGACGAAGCCGGGACCGGCACCGACCCAGCGGAGGGCGGCGCGCTCGCGCAGGCGGTCCTCGAAGGGCTCCACGAACGCGGCGCGCGCACCATCGCGACGACGCACCACGGCACGCTGAAGGCGTTCGCGCACAACACGCCGGGCGTCGAGAACGGCTCGATGCAGTTCGACCGCGCCACGCTGGCACCGACGTATCGCTTTCAGGCAGGCATCCCTGGCTCGTCGTACGCCTTCGACATCGCGGCGCGAGTCGGGCTCGACGGTGACACGATTGGGCGGGCGCGGGCGCTCGTGGGCGAGGGCAAGGCGTCGCTCGAAGACCTCATCGCCACGTTCGAGGCGCGGGCGCAGGAAGCGGAATCGCGGGTCGAAGAGGCGGAATCGCGGGCGAGGGAGGCGGAGTCGGTGCGGAAGAAATACGACGACCTTCTCGAACAGCTACGCGCGCGCAAGGACGAGTACCGCGCCGAGGCCATCGCGCAGGCCGACCAGATCGTGAAGGAGGCCAACGCGCGTATCGAACGAGCTGTCCGCGAGATCAAGGAAGCCGAGGCGGAGAAGGAGACAACGAAGGAGGTCCGCGCCGACATCGCGAAGCTGAAGGCAACGGTGCGCAAGAAGCAGCAGCAGGTCGAGCGGCGGCAGCGCAAGCGCAATAAGCGCACGCAGAAGCAGAGCGCGCCGCCCGCCGTCGCCGGACCGATTCAGGAGGGCGACCAGGTCCGCATCGACGGCGCCGGAGCGGTCGGCGAGGTGCTGGAGTTGGGCGACCGCGAGGCGCTCGTGGCGCTCGGCGCGCTCAAGACGCGTGTGAAGACGAAGCGGCTCACGAAGGTCGGCGGCCCGCGCGAGCAGCGCGTCGAGATCCGCGCGCCAAAGTCCGACCGCACCAGTAGCAGCGGCATCGGCAGCGACCTCCCCGCTGTGCATGCCCAGACGCGGATCGACCTGCGCGGGCAGCGCGTCGAGGAGGCGCTTCCGGCCGTGGACCGACTCGTGGACGAGGCGCTGGCCGCCGGGCTGCCGAGCGTGGAGGTGCTCCATGGCAAGGGCACCGGCGCGCTGCGCATCGCCATCCAACGGCACCTCCAGCAGCGCCGCGACGTGGCGGGCGTCAGCGAGGCCGCGTGGAACCAGGGCGGCGCAGGCGTGACGGTCGTCGAACTCGGCTGACCACCTGGACTGTTTCGATCTGCTACACTGTAGGAATACAGAACAGTGTGCACCGGGTAGGATAGCACCGTCTGCTCTTTCGCACAGTCGCGACCGTGCCGGAGCGCAGGAATGCCGTGCAGGGGCGTGCCAGGGATTGGGAGCGCTTTTTGTTCGCCTACAGTCACCCTAGTCCGCCCCAAATTCTGTTTCCGCATGTCGTCCGTTCCCGCGCTGGCCCGGCGTCGCTTCCTGCTCCCCACCGCCCTGGGCTGGACGGCCCTCTTGGCCCTCGGTCTCGTGATGACGGCGACCTCGGTATCGGCCCCGGCTAGCGCAGACATCCAGGAAAACACCGGCGCGGCTGACTCGCTGCTGGTGCCCCAGTTCGAGGAAGCCTTCGGCACCGGCGATGCGGAGACGCTGCTGCGCGACGCCGCCACGCGCGTCGAGCTCTCGCTCTTCGGGCGGGCCTCGTTCTACAGCCGGACGCAGGCGCTCTTCGTCATGCGCGACTTCTTCCGGCGCTATCCCCCGGAGGCCGTGACGTTCCGCGACCAGTCCATCGGCGTCGGGACGCGGACGCTGCTGGGGCTCTACGAGGAGCGCGGCGGCGGGCAGTGCCAGGTGGCCGTCCGCCTCCGGCAGCGCCGCAATGCCTGGGAGGTCGTTGCCGTCCGCCTCGACCGCACGGGTACGAGCATCGTCAGCGGCGAGTAGCACCGCACTCTGCTCTGAGAAAAACGACGCGGACAACTGTGGTACAGCGCCACGCCTACGCTTCTCCGGCCCGGACCAATGCCTCGGCATAGAGCCGGTCGCCCACCCGAAAGCCGGAGGCACGCAGCGCATCCAGGACGGGACGTACGGCCTGGAGATGGCTGCGCCGCTTCGCCTGGAGCACGATGCCTACCGTGCCCACGACCGGTACGCCCTGACGCTGCGCGTAGGCGCGTGCCCGGCGTTCGTCTAGCACCGCTGTCACGTCACGGCGCTCGGTAGCGATGGCCAGTACCTCTGCTTCCCCCGCACCGAACGGGACCGCGCGCAGTTGGGCTACGAGCGCGGCGTCTTGCGGCTGCACTACCCCAAGCCACACCGGGGCATGACCAACCTCAGCGACGACAGCAGGCGGCGCGGCGATCTGAGCGAACACGGCGGGTATGATGTCGAGATACCCGGCTCGCTCCAGACCAATCAACGGCGAGGCGTCCGTAACAACGAGGGCCACGGGCTACTCCTCGCCGAGGCCGTCGAGGTGAGCAAGTTCGTCGTCAAGTTCCTCGGCGGGGTAGTCAATGACCGGCACCTCCCGCTGCGCGAGTTCATTGACGAAGTCATGCAGGGAAAGGGCCGCCACTTCGGCACCGTAGCCGAGCGAGATGGCCCCTTCCTGGTAGAGCAGGACAGCTAAGCCCAGCCGGACGCGTGCGGGGTCGAGGTCAGACGGCAGTTCGAGCGTAAGAGTCGTCATGGCTCCAGGGGTAGGTCTCCCTCGCTAACTCACCGCGCGAGGTAGAGATTCCACATACGAAGGAGGCGGGGACAGGCCCACCGGAGAACAGGAGCGCAGCCGTATCCTACCCGACCGGAATCCAGCCCGCTGCCTCGCTCTATGCCTCAACTCCTTCCTTACAACTCCTACGACGAGTCGTCCCTCTACCAACGCGCCGTCGATGGTGATACGACGGGCGAGCTGAAACGCACCATCGTGGCGGTCACGAAAGCAGCAGCAGCGGCAGCGCAGCGCGTCATCGTGCACATGCCGCACTACACCGACCACGGCGAGCGGCACTTTCTCAACGTACTCCGCATCATGGACGCGTTGATCCCGGATGCTGTGCTGAAACAGATGCCCGCGCTGGAGTGTGCGCTGTGCGTGCTGGCTGCCTACACGCACGACCTCGGCATGGTACTCACGGACGAGTTCTACCGCACCGTCCAGAACCCGGACACGCCCGAGGGCAGCCACTTCGCCAGCTACTGCGACCGCTACACCGAGGAACAGCGCCAGATCCGACGCCTCCGCGAGATCGGGCATCCCGATGCCCTCCTGCGCGCCAAGCACATTGAGGGGTACCTCCTCAGCACCTACATCCGGGAGCGCCACACCGACCCCAACAACATCCTCAAGTGGCTGGACCGGCTGAGCAAGGGCAAGCCCACGCTGTTCAAGATCGGAACGCGCTCCTACAAACGTGACCTTGCGCTGATTGGGGCGAGCCACGGGCACGGCGTGGCGTGGCTCCGCAAGCAATATGGCGCTCATGAGGACGCGTTCGTCAAAAACGGTATCAATCGGGCCTTTCCGGGCCTCCTGCTCCGCCTCGCGGACATCATGGACTTCGATGCGAGCCGCGCCCCGGACATCCTCTACCGCCACATCGGTCTGGAATACAGCCACCAGGATGCGTCGCACGACGTAGACGCGCCTGCGGCCAGCACCGACCTGGACGCCAACATCAGTCTGCTCGAATGGAAGAAGCACCGCGCGATCCAGTATTGGAGCCTGTCGGACGAGGAACTGGTCTACGAGGCGGAATGCGACCACCCCGTCGTCCACAAGACGATCCTCTCGTTTGTGGGCTGGATTGAGGACGAGTTGGCAAAGGTGGGACGCGAGGTGGAGGCGCAACGCCGCGTCATTCGCTCACCTGAAGCAAAAGCTCGGTGCGAGCTAGGTCTTCCCCGCGTCCGTGCACAGGTGGACCCCAAGGTGCGGGACAATGGCACGCCGCTCTACGAGTACGCCGACATCACATTCCGGCTCGACCAGGGGAAGATCGTCCAACTCCTCCTCGGCGAGTCGCTGTACGGCGACCCCTCGCTGTGCCTGCGCGAACTGTTGCAGAACGCCCTTGACGCCGTGCAGCTTCGAGACCTCCGGCTCCAAGCGCTGAAGCACGACGACGTGCGCACGGGGAAGCTCATTGAACCGGTGGATCCTCTGGAGGCCACACTCGATAGCCCAGAAGAGAAGCTGGAAATTGAGGTGACGTGGGGGCACGACCTGGCGAGCGACCAGGACTTCATCCGGGTCACCGATCACGGCGTAGGGATGACCCGCGAGACGCTGGAAGAGCACTTCACGAACGTGGGCAAGAGCTACTACCGCTCGCCCGACTTCAACAGCGAGAAGGCCCTGCTGAGGAAATACGGCCTCTTCGCGACACCGATCTCGCACTTCGGCATTGGCATCCTGTCGTGCTTCATGATCGCCGACCGGCTCCACGTGCGGACGCGACCCGGCGGTGCCGACGATGGCGAGCGCAAGCCGTACGATGTGACCATCTCTGGGCCAGGCAGCCTCTTCTGGATGAACGAGGGCACGCTCGGTCACCAGGGCACAGAAATCACGTTGTATCTGAAGGACCGCTTCACGCTCCACCACGACCCACAGACGCTCGTTCCGCGCCTGCGACAAGCGTTTGGCTACCGTAAGAGCAATAGCGAGCAATTTAACGCGGGGACCCAGCCCCACAAGATTGATCCAGCATACGTGATCACACGCTACGTGGTGTGGCCGACTTGTCCGATTTGGCTCCTTCCACCCACTTGTGATCCGATCGTGTTAGGAGGCCGTGACGCAGATGGACTTGCTAGTGCTGACTTGGATTATCATGCCCAAGTACTCGCGCCGCTTGATGTGGACAACGTACGTACGAACGCGGCCATATGGGAGGTGCCTAGGGAACTTCTGGGTAAACCAACCTGGCGCTTCTGGGACTGGATTGACGATGGGGTCAGCACAAATGCCCCAGATGAAGAGGACCGCATAGGTACAGGCAGTCGCCTCCGGATCTGGTACCCTCATAACGACACAAGCATACATACTCTGAGGAATGCTTCAAACGACTCATCCGGTCTGGTCGCTCAGGATTTGCTAGCAACGTTGGTGGAGAGCCAGCTAGAGAGCAATTCTCGAACAACCTTGATAGTTAGGGGCATGTACGTACCGGAAACCGGTGTGGCTTTGACACTCTTGACGATGGCGGCAGGTCTGGGAACGCGCCTGTGGATAGACCTTCGCGGCAACGCTGCTCCGCCGCTGAAGGCTGACCGCTCAGAAGCACTCCGCCTGACACGAGAGGACGATCATGCATCATGGGAGCAGGCAGTGCTCGGTGTCTTTCAACGTGGAGTCGCTGCGCTTCTCCGCGTCATTGGCGATCCACCGACATCGACGAATGTACGGACGGCGTTGCGCTTTCTTTCTCGCCAAGATATTCCATGTGCTCCAAGACCGAGGACCTTTTCGCTGCGAGTGGGCTTGGGCTCAGTAGCGTTTTTGCCCACTGGTACCGTTAAGTCGCGATGGGGTTGTCTGATGCAGAACCTCAGTCGCGATGATTCCCTTATCGGCGCAATCGACAAAACTCTCGCCAGCTACCTCGAACGTGACCGCAGTGGCAATATTTTCGAGTTCTTGAGTGATAATAAAATTAGGGCCAGCGCTCGCTACAACGCCCTTGGTCGCGACATGTACCGTATTCGCTCCCGTCGTCTCTCAAAGTATTTCCGTATCAGTGGTTACTCCAACCGCAGCCGTTTCCGTGACAAAATCCTTGCAAATGTTCTCACGTGCGCCCGTACGCTTGCCCTAGACCCTGTATTCGACAAAGACCTAAGGAATGATCTCGAATGCGTCCTCAATCATAGTCGTTACACCCGTCGTCCTGACTTTGCCTCCGACCGTAGCCTTTTTCGCGACCTAGCTTGGGCCGAACAAATAGCAGCGCTACTATACGGCACGCAGCTGATTGAGGCATTCTTTCCCACCCTTTCCGAAAGTCTACCTCGCCTTGGCTGCTTCGGTTTACACGGGCAAATCGGTGATGCCGTGCTCATCGCACCCGGAGCAGTTCGGTTCGAAACCGAGAAAGACGGACGCACCGTACACTTCGCAGAT
>JBCDFO010000231.1:0-7742 GCA_039177895.1 Bacteroidota bacterium | reverse complement strand
GCCTTGGCGACCTCGACGGCCCCCATGCCCAAGAGCGAGGCCTCGGCGAGGGCTACGACCTCCGCAAAGGAGAGGCGCGCCTCAGCAGGGAGCGCAACGAGCCGGTCGAGCACGTCTCCAACGATGCGACGCAAAAACGGCGCGAGGGCGTCCGCGTCCGCCGCCTGGTCGTCGGCGAGGCGGGCCGAGGTCCAGGCCTCCGCTACGAGCGCCGCGAGGCGAGCCGGATCGAACCGCACATCCTGGCCGTCCTCGCGGACGAAGAGGAGTCGGTCGGTGCCGTCAGCGGCACGCTCCGTATCGAGTTCAGCGATGAGGGCACGGGCATCTAGGACGGGGCGGTCGGCAGGCGGGAGGAGGGCGGCGCGCTTGAGGTCAAGGTCGCGGACGAGGTCGGAGGTGGGGGTCCACATGGCGGGTCGGGGGCGTGGGATGGGGGCGGATCGGCGATCCGAGAGAGGCGGCGGCCCGGGGCAACCGTGCCCCGGGTAGGTGAGGGAGCACGGGGGCGCTACAGTTCATCGTCGTCGACAGGCGCGAGCGCAGACGCCTTGCGGTACTCCGTGACGCGGCCCTCGAAGAAGTTCTGCTCCTTCTGGATGTCCATCAGCTCGGCCAACCACGGGAGCGGATTCGTCTGACCGGGGAACAGCTCGTCGAGCCCGAGGCCCGCCATGCGCCGGTTCGAGATGTAGCGGACATACCCGACGAACTCGTCCGCGCTCAAGCCCACACCGGCGACGGGCAGGCAGTCGCGGATAAAGTTCTCTTCCAGCCGGACCGCCTCGGCCATGAGAGCGCCTAGCTCCGCGCGGAAGTCGGCCGTCCAGATGTCTGGGTTTTCGGCGCAGAGTTCGAGGAGCAGCTTCCGGAACACCTCGATGTGGTTCGACTCGTCGCGAAGCGTGTACCGGAACATCTGCCCGATCCCGGGGAATTTGCCCTGGCGGTACAGGCTGAGGACCATCCCGAAGAGCCCGTAGAACTGCGTCCCCTCCATGCACTGCCCGAACACGAACAGGTTTTTGGCGAGCAGCCGCTGGTTCTCCAGCTGTGTCAGGTCGAGGTCGCGGCGGAGGGCGTGCGAGACGCGCGTGATGAAGGCGTTCTTCTCGCGGATCGTGCCCACGTCCTCGAACATGGCCTCGCACTCGTGCGGGTTGATGCCCAGCGACGAGATCATGTACAGCAGCGAGTCGGCGTGGATGTTCTCCTCGTGGGCGTGCCGACCGAGGACGAGCTTGAGTTCGCTCGCCGTCACCAACTCGCGGACGACGTGCAGGATGTTGTCGCCGACGATGCCCTCGGCGGCGGAGAAGTAGCCCATCGCCATGCGGATGATCCAGCGGTCAACGTCCGAGAGGTCGTCGCCACGCCACTGCGCCGCGTCCTTGTGCATCGGGATGTCCTCGGGCTCCCAGTGGTTGGCCTTCATCGTCCGGTAGAGGTCGTAGGCCCAGGCATACCGGAGGGGCAGGAGGTTGAAGGCGAGCGTCTCGCGGCCGTTGATGACGCGTTTGTTGGCGAGGGCAGCCTCGGCCTTGTCGCCGTCGAGGACGAACGTGCGGTCGCCGAGGGTGTACGTGGTCTGCATGGTCCCGGAGGGGCTGGGCGGGAGGCAGACGGCGCACCGAGCACGGTGCGGCCCACGTCGGCGGATGGGCAACAAAAGAGCCCGACCCCAGACGCGGGTTCGGGCTTGCAGACAGCGAGGGACCCCGCTCCAAAGACACGAAGGCCCGGCAGCGGCGACATCACAGTCGCAATCCGACCCTCTAGTCCCGGAGGTGGAAAGCATGACGCGGCGGGCAGGTCTCCTGGCTCACGACGGCCCGGCTCGGTCTGGAAGACCATGCCGGAGGGGCGACTCTTCGCCCGCGCCCTTCCCAGCCGAGGCCAGTGGGAGCGGGGTCGGCGGAGCCGCCGTCACGTCGCTGACAGTTGCGGGCACAGCCCCGGACTCTCGGCTGGAGTGCCGATCACCGGTGTTCCCTCTTACGCCGAGTCCAGGGCAAGCGCTCTGAACTCAGACTCGTCGCGGTGTCGACAATCAACTTACGCCAGCCGTCGAGCGCACCTCGCGCACCTTATCCACAGGTCACCCACACGCCCATCGGGTATAACGGAGGCCAAACGGCGATTCTAGCCTCATATCGGAAAGAAGGGACATGCGGACATAGGTAGATAACGGAGATAAAGATCGGGCGCGTCGGTGCGGGCTCCGCGCCTACCTTGCTCCTGAACCCGTCACGACGGACCTACTTCGTTCCGCCTCCCCGCTTGATGGCCTCGACGCCCTCATCCAGCACGCCTGCCGCCGGGCGCTTCGGCACCTTTGCCGGGGTGTTCACGCCGAACGTGCTCACGATCCTCGGGATCATCCTCTTCCTACGGACGGGGTGGGTCGTCGGGCAAGCGGGGCTCTACGGCGCGCTGCTCATCATCGCGCTCGCGAACGCGATCTCGTTTCTGACGGGCCTCTCGCTCTCCGCCATCGCGACGAGCATGGACGTGAAGGCGGGCGGCAACTACTACCTCATTTCGCGCTCGCTCGGGCTGGAGATCGGCGGGGCCATCGGCATCCCGCTCTACCTCTCGCAGGCGATCTCGGTCGCGTTCTACATCATCGGCTTCACGGAGGCGATCTCGGGGCTCGCGGTCGTGCAGGGCATCCCGCCGCAAACCATCGCCACGGGCGTGGCGCTCATGTTTGTGGTGATCGCGTGGGTGGGGGCCGACTTCGCGCTCAAGATCCAGTACGGCATCCTCGCGATCCTCGTCGCGGCGCTGATCTCGTTCTTCACCGGCGGCTGGGGCGAATTCGTCGAGCCGAACCTGGGGCACAACTACTCCGACGGCATCAGCTTCTGGGTCGTCTTCGCGGTGTTCTTCCCGGCCGTGACCGGCATTGAGGTGGGGATCAGTCTCTCGGGCGACCTCAAGGACCCGTCGCGCAGCATCCCGCTCGGCACGATCACGTCGATTGTGGTGACGGCGCTGGTCTATGTCGGCGCGGCCATATGGTTTGCGTTCCAACTACCCGCCGACATCCTTATCAGCGACAACCTCTCGATGGAGCGGATCGCGAGCGTGCCGGTGCTCATCCTCGCGGGCGTGGCGGCGAGCACGCTCTCGTCGGCGCTGGGCAGCGTGCTGGCGGCCCCGCGCACCCTACAGGCGGTGTCGAAGGACCGCGTCGTGCCCGGTTGGATCGCCTCGAACCTGGGCAGCCCGACCGAGCCGCGTATGGCCGTCCTCATCACGGGCGTGATCGCCGTGGTCGTGATCTGGGCGGGCGACCTCGACTTCGTCGCGCCCATCATCACGATGTTCTTTCTGAACACCTACGGGATGGTGAACCTCGTGGCGGGCATCGAGCGGCTGGTAGGCAACCCGAGCTACCGCCCGCGCTTCAACGTTCCGCTGGTCGTCCCGCTCCTCGGCGCAGCGGGCTGCTACGGCGCGATGTTCCTCATCAACGCGCCTGCCACGGTCGCGGCGATCGTGATCTCGTACGGCATCTTCTTCGCGCTCAGCCGCCGGGGCACGCGCCGCGCCTGGGGCGACGTGCGCAGCGGCATCTGGACGTCCATCGCGCGCTATGCGCTGCTCAACCTCGCGCGCTCCCCCGCGGCCGACGACACGCGCAACTGGCGCCCGCACCTGATGGTGTTCACCGGGCAGCCGCACAACCGTGAGCACCTCGTCGCGCTGGCGGAGTGGCTCAGCCGGGGGCGCGGCCTCGTGACGTTCTTCCAACTCATCACCGGGAAGGTCGCGGAGGCGAATAAGCCGAAGCTCCGCGCGACGGCCGAGCGGCACATCCGGTCGTACATCCAGGACCGCCAGATGACCGCCTTCGCCGAGGCGCAGATCGTGCCCGACTTCCGTGAGGGGGCGGTGGCGGTCGCGCAGGCGCACGGCATCGGGCCGCTGGAGTCGAACACGGCGCTGATGGGCTGGAGCGGGACGCCGGGCGGGCGCGTGCTGCTGATGGACCTCGTGCGCAGCTTCTCCGACCTCCACAAGTCGGTCCTCTTCCTGCGCATGGACGAGAGCCGTATGAAAGAGGGGGGGGGCTTTGGGCAGCAGCGCCGCATCCATGTCTGGTGGGGCGGGCGCGGCGGCAACGGCGACCTGATGCTGCTCCTCGCCTACCTCCTCACGCAGCACCGCTTCTGGGACGACGCCGAGATCTGCGTGCACCGCATCGTGGACGCGAAGGAGGCCATCGCCGCGACGCGCGCCCACACGGAAGCACTGCTCGACGCCGTGCGCGTGGAGGCGAACGTGGTCATCATCGTCCGCAAGCCGCCCGGCAGCCCGGACCGGCTCCCCGTCCTCGACCTGATCGCACGCAACAGCGTCAACGCCGACCTCACCTTCCTAGGCATGCCCCGCCCCGCCGACGGCGCCTCCGAAGCTGCCGCCGAGCGCCTCGACCGGCTGGCGCAGGCTGTCGGCACCGCCGTGCTCGTTCACAACGGGCAGGACCAGGAAGGCCTACTCGAAGGCGAGTGATACCAAATCCAGTCGCTCTGTGTCGGAACTGCCTCTGGAAACTCCCCTCCTGGACAGGAGGGGCCGGGGGTGGTCGATTGGAAGAGCATCGATCCAGAAGAGTGCTCGCGGACTTCCTACGATGCGTGAGGGAAGTGCGAACAGGTAGCAGGCGTCTAGAAGTTGTCGCCCTCGAAGCCGCCGCCGTCCTGCCAGCGCTGGTCCCGCTGGCGGTCCTGCCGGCCGAAGGTGTAGGAGAACGTGAAGCCCACCTCCCGAATGCCCCAGTTGCGCTCGATCTCCTGGAACAGCTCCGGCTGGTCGAGCAGGATCTCCAAGTCGGTCACGTCGAAGGGGTCGCGGACCTGGATCGTGAGCGCGGCGCGGTCAGAGAAGAGCGCCTGCCGCAATGCGACGTTCACGTTGGTCCGCGCGCCCCGCCGGCCCTGCTCGGTGTCGATGGGCGCGGTGTAGCGGAGGGTCGTCTGGAGGTCGAGGTCGCCGCCCAGCCCAAAGCGGTCACCGAAGGCGTAGGTCGCGTTGACGCGCCCGCCCCAGCCGAAGGCGTCGCTGGAGAGCTCGGCCTCGCTCGTGGCGGCCGTGCCCGTCTGGAGCCGGAACCCCTCCAGACTGAGGAAGCCGTCGAACCCGGCCACGTCATCGACCGCGAGGACGGCCTCGGCGCCCCAGGCATCGGCCGTGTCTAGGTTCTGCGGGGCCCGGATCGAGACGCCGTCGGCGTTGGGCGGCGTCGCGATGCGGCGGATGATGTCGGTCGTGCGGCGGTAGTACGGCGTGAGCGCGACCGAGCCGAACGAGGTGATCTGCTGCGCGCGGAGTTCGAACGAGTCGGTGTATTCGGGCCGGAGGGCGGGGTTGCCCTGGCGGATGATGGCGCCGGTCACGTCGAACGACGGGAACGGGTTGAGTTCCCACCGCCGCGGGCGGGTGATCCGGCGGCTGTAGCCACCGCGGAGGGTTGTGGCCTCGGACGGCGTGAAGGCCACGAACGCGCTCGGGAAGAGGCTCTGGTAGTCATTGTCGAACTGCTCGTCGGTCGTAAGCAGGTCGAACGTGGTCGTGGCCATCTCGGCGCGGACGCCGACTTGCACGCCGAAGAGGCCCCAGTCGCGCGAGGCTTGGGCGTAGACGGCCTGCACGCGCTCGTCGAAGTCGTAGGTGTTGGAGACGTTGAGGTCGGGCACGAAGACGCCGTTCTCGTTTGGGCTCTCGGCGTCGAGCGCGCTGGACTCCGTCTCGATGCTCCCGTTGTACCCGATGTCGATCTGGAAGCCTGCCAGCGGACGGGTGTAGTCGATCCGCAGCTCGGCCTCGCGCTCGGCATCGTCCTCGTCAGTTCGGGGCGGGAGACCAAAGGTGGCCGATCCCAGGGACACCTCGTCGCGGAAGGACAGGGCCTCGCCCTCCTCCTCGGCCTCGGCGTTGGCCTCGACGGTGAGGGTGTGGTACTTGCCGAAGGCATGGCGGAGGCCGAGGCGGAGGCCGCCGGAGTAGCCGTCGCCGGTCTCAGACGCCAGCCGCTCGTACTCCGCCATCGTGACGCCGGCCGCGCTGAGCCGCTCCGTCGTGTTGCGCTCATCCTGATCGCTGCTCTGGAATCCGGCTTGCAGCTGCGACGTGAGCGTGGTGTTGTCCGTGAGCGCGTAGTCCGCCGACAGGCTGACGAAGTTGCTCAGCCGCGCGCTCTCCTGGATCTCGAGTTGGTCGAGCGTGGACGGATTGGCCTCGAAGCGGTTGATGCTGAACGTGCTTCCGTTCCCGTTGCGCTGGTCGCTACGGATGCCATAGGTGGCCGCGAGCGACCATGGGCCGCGTCCGTAGGTCACCGCGCCGGTCGCGTTGAGCCCGCCTTGGGTGTTGGTGCCTGCCGTCAGCGTCCCGCCGAATCCGAGGTCCGTGTTCTCCTTGAGCACGATGTTGATGACGCCGCCAACGCCGTCGGGCTCGAACGCCGCCGACGGGTTCGGGATGACCTCGACGCGGTCGATGGTGCCTGCGGGAAGGCTGCGGAGGTAGGCCGCGATGAAGTCTGCCGAGACCGGGGCTGGACGCCCGTTGATGAAGATGGCTACGCTGCCCGCGCCTCGCAGAGACACGTTCCCGTCGATGTCCACGTCGACGGCGGGCAGGTTGGAGAGGACGTCGGTCGCCGTTCCGCCCTCGTTGACCGGGTTATCCGCCGTGCTGTAGACCGTCCGGTCAATCCGCGCGGCCACCTGGCTCCGCCGGGCCGTCACGCGGACCTCCCCGAGTGCCGCGGCGCTGGGGGCCAGTCGGAGGACGCCCACATCGACCGCCGTGCCCTCGGCCACGACCTGCCGGCGCACGTCGTCGTAGCCCACGAAGCTGGCGACGAGGGTGTAGGCCCCAGCGGGCACCTCGATGCGGAAGTTGCCATCGAGCGTCGTCGTGGTGCCGTTGACGAACGAGGAGTCCGCGCCCGCGATGTCCCAGAGAACGACGGAGGCGGTCGGTAGGGGGAGATCGCCGTCGAGGACACGGCCGGTGACGGCCACCTGGGCTGTAGCCACTTGGGCTATGACCGCCGGTGTCAGCAGGGCGAGGAAGAGAGAGAGGAAGCGCATCGGTCAGGAGAAGGTGCAGTTTTCCTCGTATCGCCTGGGGCCGCGTCCGTTCCGGGCTGACGCACGAGAGGCACCCTGCCGTCCCGACCACGGCGCACACCGACGCGGTCCGCGTGGAGGCGAACGTCGTCGTCAATGGCCAAGCACCGCCGAGGTGGTAGGGCTACCCTTTGCCTGAACGTTCACCCAGGCTTCTGCCACACGACCCGCGTCAGCGCAGCCATGCCTTGGTGGTACGCCCCCTCGTCCAGCACCGCCTCGACGGCATCGAGCACGAGCAGCCCGGCGTTGTCGCGCGGGTCGCGGCCGAAGTGGGCCTGCAGTTCCGACGGAGCCACGAGCATCGCCACGGTGGGCGGGCCGCCGCTCGTGTAGCCACCTGTGCGCTGTTCGGGGCGGTACCACTCGGCGACGAACACGCCGCCGGGCCGCAGCGCGCGCCGCACCAAGCCATAGAGCGCAGGCCGGAGGTCTTCGGGCAGGTGCAGGAACGTCGCCACGACGGCGTCCCACTGCTGCGGCGGGTCCCACGCGGTCACGTCCGCCTGCACCGTTTCCACCGCGACGCCGTGCTCGGCCGCGAGCGCGTTCGTCTTGGCGAGGCCCTCCGCCGCGAAGTCGAGCGCGGTGACGCGG
>JBCDFO010000230.1:0-7762 GCA_039177895.1 Bacteroidota bacterium | reverse complement strand
CCTTGAGGACTCTCATTCCTCAAAGTAGGGGACGGGTATGACAGGATGTGTCATCCCGAGATGACGCCGGTGTTATCCCTGCGTCAACTCAGGAGCCGGAATCAGCACCCGGTCTTAGTCCATCATCTTGCGCAGGAAGGCTGGGACGTCGGGGTCGTCCTTGCGGATGCGCTCGCGGTCCTGCGGAGCCTCAGGGGCCGGACGCCGGATGGTAACGTCGCGACGCTC
Organism: Bacteroidota bacterium; assembly: GCA_039177895.1. Lineage (GTDB taxonomy): Bacteria > Bacteroidota > Rhodothermia > Rhodothermales > Rubricoccaceae > JBCBEX01. The sequence continues at coordinate 7,534 of JBCDFO010000230.1, read as the reverse complement.
CTCGCTCGCATCGAAGTCGCGGCGCATGAACGCGGGGACGTCGTATTCCCGGAGGTTGCGCTCGCCCTTGTAGTCGACGGGCGTGCTGTCCTTCCGGTGCGTGAGCCGGATTTTGTCCGGACGCACGAGGTCGGGACGCGTGACTTCCGGCGGGGCGTCGGCAGGCGGCTGCGTATCGCGCGGCTGCGGGGCCGGGACCGACGTGACCTGAGGAGCGGCCTGGGGAGTTGGAGCGGCCTGCGGTGTAGCCTGCGCCCGGCTGTCGTCGCTGCGGTCGAAGCCCGTGGCGATGACGGTCACCGAGAGCTCCTCGCCCATCCCCTCGTCGATCACGGTGCCGAAGATGACCTCGGCGTCGTCGCCAGCGGCCTGCTGGATCACCTTCGTGGCATTGGTCGACTCGCGCATGCCGAGGCTCGGGCCCGCCGTGATGTTGACGAGCACGTTGCGCGCGCCGGAGATCGAAATCCCACCGAGGAGCGGGCTCGCGATGGCTTCGTTGGCGGCGCGCTCGGCGCGGCCCTCGCCCGTCGCAACGGCGGAGCCCATCAGCGCCGTGCCGCCGTTCTGCATCGTCGTCTTCACGTCGGCGAAGTCGAGGTTGATGAGGCCGTGCACGGTGATGAGGTCCGAGATGCCGCGCGTGGCGTCGTAGAGCACGTCGTCGGCGAGGGCGAAGGCCTCCACCATCGACGCGTCGGGGTCGGCCACATCGAGCAGGCGCTCGTTGGGAATGATGATGAGCGTGTCGACGTGCTCACGGAGCAGTTCGAGGCCCATCCGCGCCGTCTGCATGCGCCGACGGCCCTCGCACTCGAATGGGATCGTAACGACGCCGACGGTGAGGATGCCCATCTCCTTCGCGATCTTCGCGACGATGGGGGCCGCGCCGGTGCCCGTGCCGCCGCCCATGCCAGCGGTCACGAAGACCATGTCGCAGCCTTCGAGGGCGGCCTCGATCTCGGTGTGGTTTTCCTTGGCCGCCGCCGCGCCGACCTCGGCCCGCGCGCCCGCGCCGAGCCCTTTCGTGCTCTCGCGGCCGATCTGGATCTTGACCGGGGCCGGGTTGGCGTTGAGCGCCTGCGCGTCCGTGTTCACCGCGATGAACTCGACGCGCGCGATGCCCTTCGCGACCATGTTGGTGATGGCGTTGCCGCCGCCGCCGCCCACGCCGATGACGCGGAGCGTGGCTTCGTCGTGCGCCTCCTCGTCAAAGGTGAAGCTGCTGAGGCTGTTGAGAATGTCCATGAGTGGTTACCTCGTGAGTAGGATTGTTTCGCCAGGGGTTGGGAGAGAGAGTTTGTCTGAGTGAGGCCGTGTTGCCGTTTGGCTGTGTTGCCGTGGGTCACATGTGGCGACTCCACGGCCACACGGATCACGGCTCAACGGCCGCACACACTAGAGTTCGCGGAACCAGTCGCCCATGCGGGTGGCGATGCGTCCGAAGAGCTTGTCGCCGTCGCTCGCGTGGCCGTCGCCCGAAGGCACGGGCGCGAAGTAGGACTGCTGATCCGCGTTGGTCTTGAGGCCATAGAGCACGAGGCCCACGGCGGTGGAGTACTGCGGGTCGGAGACTTCCTGCACAAGCCCGCCTGCGAGGCCGACCGGCGTGCCGATGCGCGCCTCCATGTCGAGGATCTCGCTCGCGAGTTCGGCGGTGTGCGGGATGAGCGAGCCGCCGCCCGTGAGCACGACGCCCGAGGAGAGCCGCCGCGGGTAGTGCCGCTTCAGCTCGATGTCGACGATCTCGAGGATCTCTTCGAGGCGCGGCTGGATGATCTGCGCGAGCGTGCTCTTGAGGATCGCCTTCGCCGGACGGCCGCCGATGCCGGGGATCGTGATCTCATCGTCGAAGTCGACGCGGTCCACGACGGCGACGCCGTGGTCGCGCTTGAGCGTCTCGGCCTGGTCGCGGAGGATGCCGAGGCCCTTGTGGAGGTCGTCGGTGACCTTGTTGCCTGCGATCGCCACGACGGCGGTGTGCCGGATCGTGGTGTCCTCGAAGACAGCGATGTCGGTCGTACCGCCGCCGATGTCCACGAGTGCGACGCCGACCTCTTTCTCGTCGTCGTGCAGGACGGCGTGGGACGACGCGAGCGGTTCGAGCACGATGTCGGCGACCTCGTAGCCGGCCTTCTCGATGCAGCGGTAGATGTTCTTCGCGGCGGTGACGAGGCCGGAGATGATGTGCACCTTCGCCTCGACGCGCACGCCGGACATGCCGACGGGGTCGATCACGCCGTCCTGGCCGTCCACGACAAACTCCTGCGGGATGACGTGGAGAATCTTGCGGTCGGCCGGGATGGAGACGTTGCGGGCGTCGTCGAGCAGCCGGTCGATGTCGGCCTGGGTGATCTCGCCATCGCCCGAGGCCGTCGTGATGATGCTCTTGCCCTGGAAGCTCTGGATGTGGTCGCCCGCGATGCCGACGAGCACGCTGCGGACCTCGACGCCCGCCATGCGCTCGGCGTCCTGTACGGCCTGCTGGACGGCCGCCACGGTCTTGTCGATGTTGACGACGACGCCCCGGTTGAGGCCGTCGGACGGCGCCCAGCCGACGCCGAGGATGTTGATGCGGTCGTGTTCGTCGGCACTCGCCACGAGGGCGACCACCTTGGTAGTGCCGATGTCGACGCCGACGACGATGCGTTCGTTCATAGTGGTTGTTGGTTGATGGTTGTTAGTTCTTGGTTTTTGGTTGTTCATCTGAACCAAAAACCATAAACCAATCACTAAGAACCTTCTCGTGTGACAATCTGGCCGTCGTAGCGGAGGTCTACGCTCCGGAAGACGGTGTGCGGTTGGGTCAGGACGGCCTGCTCCCAGAAGGCGCGGAGCATCTGGAAGGTGGCCGCGTCGAGGTCCGTGCCGAGGGTCACGGTGAGGGCACCGCTCGCGCCCGTGGGCGGCGTGCGCAGGCGGTAGGTCCCGTTCGCCCGGCGCTCGATCTCGGAGACGAGCGCGTCGGTGGCTGGCGGCAGGGAGGGCAGCACGGCGAGCAGGCCGCGGAGCGCGGCGTCCTCGACGGGCTGCGTCGGGTGGGGATCGGGGAGGCGACCGCGCAGCAGCGGCAGGTCGTAGCGGGCCGCGCGTTCGTTCGCAGCGTCTACGAGCGGCATCGCGTAGCCGTGCGCATCGAAGTAGCGAGCCGGGCGGCCCGCGGCGTCGAGCGCGAGGGCGACGGGACGACGCTCGCTCACCTTCACCGAGAGCGTCCCCGTCGCACCACGGCGGACAGTCGCTTCGGCAATCCACGGGTGGCGCGCAGCGCGGTCGGCGAGGATCACTGGGTCGAGCGCGAACAGCAGCGTGTCGGACGAAGGCACGCCCGCATCGTCGGTGAGGCCGATGAGCCGCAGCACCTCGACGGGCGCGGCGTGGCGCGTCCCCTCGATGGCGACGGTCTCCAGCGGGAGCGTCGCGCGCCACCGCCAGCCGAGTACGGCGAGCACCACCACCACGGCGAGCACGGCCACCGCACCCACGCGGCGCACCGCGCTCCGGCGACGGGCCTGCTGCTGGCGTTCGGATTTCGTCAGTCGTTTAGCCATCGGTACCCTCCGCCGCAGCGCTTTCGAGATGCTGGAGGTACTTCTCGCCGTAGCGCCACACGTCGCCCGCGCCCATCGTAAGCACGAGGTCGCCGGGTTCGGTCAGGCCCGCGAGGTAGTCGGGCAGGTTCTTCTTGTCCTGGACGAAGTGCACCTGGCGGTGCCCGTAGCGCCGTGCGAGGTCGGCGAGCGCCTCGCCCGTGACGCCTTCGATGGGCTGCTCGCGTGCACCGAAGATGTCGGTCAGCACGAGCACATCCGTGTTGAAGAAGGCGCGAGCGAAGTCGTCCTGGAAGTCGCGCGTGCGGGAGTATAGATGCGGCTGGAAGACGGTCACGATGCGGCGGCCCGGCCAGCCACCGGCGACCGCTTCGAGCGTCGCGCGCACCTCGGTCGGGTGGTGGGCGTAGTCGTCCATCACGAGGATGCCACCCGCCTCGCCCTTCAGTTCGAAGCGGCGGCGCACGCCCTCGTAGTTCGCCAGTCCCGCCGCGATCTTGTCGAAACCGATGTCGAGTTCAAGCCCGACGGCGACGGCGGCGAGCGCGTTGCGGACGTTGTGGAGCCCGGCGGCCTTCAGGTGCACCTCGCCGAGCAGGTCGCCGCGATGGACGACGCGGAAGCGGGTCGTGGGGCCGTCCTGCACGATGCCTTCGGCGCGGATCGCGGCCTGGCGGCTCGTGCCGTAGGTCACGATGCGGCGCTGGATCTGGTTGAGCACGTCGCTCACACCCGTGTCGTCGAGGCAGACGATGGCCGCGCCGAAGAACGGGACCGAGTTGGCGTACTGCACGAACGCCTCTTGGATGTCGGCCTCGTCGGCGTAGGTGTCGAGGTGGTCGATCTCGACGTTGGTGATGACAGCCAGCACCGGCGTGAGACGCAGGAAGGTGCGGTCGTACTCGTCGGCCTCGATCACGATGAGGTCGCCCTCGCCCGAGACGGCGTTGGACTCGAACGAATCGACCTTGCCGCCGACGATGATCGTCGGGTCGAAGTCGCCCTCGCGTACCACGAGGCCGACCATCGTCGTCGTGGTCGTCTTGCCGTGCGTGCCCGCGATGCCGACGCCGTACTTCATGCGCATCAGTTCGCCCAGCATCTCGGCGCGGCGGATACGCGGGATGCGGCGGCGCTTTGCCTCCAGCGTCTCGGGATTGTCGTCGGCCTTAACCGCCGAGGAATGCACGACCACGTCGGCACCCTCAACATTCTCCGGCGCGTGGCCCTCGAAGATGGTCGCGCCCAGCGAGGCGAGCCGCTCGGTGGTATCGCTCAGGCGGAGGTCGGACCCACTCACGCGGTAGCCGCGCGCGAGCAGCACCTCGGCGATGGACGACATGCCGATCCCACCGATGCCGACCATGTGGACACGGCGGATCGGGCCGAGCATCGCCTGACGGCGGAGAGTCGTCGTGTTCGGTGTGGTATTCATCGGTAGAGCCTCCCCGGAGCGGCTGGAGTCGGGGAGAGGAATCGAGATCGGGCGCACACACCCCCTGCTTCCCTCCCCCCTTCCGCAAGCGTCAGGGCGGGTCGGGAATCTGTCCCCCTCGCTCGCGAGGGGGACAGTTCGAGCGGAGCGAGAACAGGGGGTGTCCTCATGCCGTCACCTCCTGCGTCTGTGCCCCATTGATCGTGTGCCCAGCTAGGGCGAGCACGGCGCGAGCGATATCGTCGGCGGCATCAGGGCGGGCGAGCGAGCGGACGGCGGCGCCCATCGCGGCGCGGGCGATGTCGTCGAGGAGCAGCGTGCGGACGTGTCCGAGGAGGTCGGCCTGCAACTGCGGCTCGGGGAGCAGCACGGCGGCAGCCTCGTCAGCGAGGGCCTTCGCGTTCTTCGTCTGGTGGTCCGCCGTCACGTTCGGCGAGGGGACGAGGATGCTCGGCGTGCCCGTGAGCGCGAGTTCGGAACACGTGATCGCGCCCGCGCGGCAGACGGCGAGGTCCGCTGCGGCGTAGGCGTAGTCCATCCGGTCGAGGTACTGCAGCAGCCGTAGACGCGGGTGCGCCGGGACGCGGGCGTGCAGATCGGCGAAGTAGCGCTTGCCCGTCTGCCAGATCACATGCACCTTCTCATCCAGGTCGAGGAGCGCGGCAAGGTGCTGTTCGATGGCGGCGTTGATGGCGGCAGCCCCGAGCGAGCCGCCCATCACGAGCAGCACGCGGGCGTCGGACGGTAGCTCGTAGTGCGCGAGCGCGGCAGCGCGGTCCGCCTCGGCTAGTTCGGCGCGGACGGGGTTACCACTCACCGTCACGTCTGCCTTCGGGAAGTAGGGCCGCGCGGCCTCGAAGGCGACGAACACTTGCTCCGCACGCGGCGCGAGCAGCTTGTTGGCAGCCCCAGCGTAGGCGTTCTGCTCCTGGATCACGGTCGGGCGGCGCTGCATCTGCGCAGCGGCGAGGACCGGCCCCGTGACATAGCCGCCGGTGCCCACCACCACGTCGGGGTCGAAGCCCTTCACGATGCGCCAGCTCTCGCGGAAGCCCTGCATCAGCTTGAACGGGAACGCCATCAGCTTCGGCGAGAGCCCGCGCGGGAAGCCGATCACCGTCACGCCGTGGATCGGGTACCCCGCCTTTGGCACGGCCTCCCACTCCATCCGCTCGCGCGTCCCGGCGAACGCAATCGCGATCTCGGGCACGAGGCGTCGCAACGCATCGGCGACGGCAATGGCGGGGTAGACGTGCCCGCCCGTGCCGCCGCACGCGAAGAGCACGCGCGGCGCGTCGATGGTCCGTTGGATGAGGTCGTGCATCGTCATCGTCCCCCTCGGCGCTTGGCGAGCGACGCGTTCGGGGTCGTCCCAGCGTGCCGCGCGATGTTTAGGAGGAGCCCGACCATCAGGCCGGTCGCGAGCGTCGAAGAGCCGCCGTAGGACACGAACGGCATCGGCAGACCCGTGACCGGGAGCAGCCCGCTCGCTACGCCCGCGTTGACGAAGCCGTAGAGCACGAGCGCCGTCGTGAGCCCCGATGCGAGGAAGAGCCCGAAGGGATCTGGAGCCCCGCGCGCGATCCGCATGAAGCCGCGGAAGAGCAGGACGAAGAAGAGCGCGAGCAGGATCGTCGCGCCGACGAGGCCATACTCCTCGGCGATGATGGCGAAGATGAAGTCGTTGTACGGCGCGGGGAGGAAGTCGCGCTGGACGCTCTTGCCCGGCCCAACGCCGGTGAGCCCGCCCATCGCCACAGCGATGCGCGCCTGATGCGCCTGGTAGCCCTCGCCCTGGCGGTCGAACACCTCAGCTTCCTCGGTGTGGTTGAAGATCTTGACCCCGAGGTACGCCTCCAGCCGCTTCGCGCGCTCCTCCGATGACGCGAGGAACGCGAACGCGCATACGAGCACGAGCACGCCGGTCCCGCTCAGGTGCAGCAGCGGCACGCGCCCGATGAGGCACATCGCGCCGACCGCGCAGAACACGATGAGCGCCGTCGAGAGGTCGTCCATCCCGATCAGCAGCAGCGTCGGCCCGATCCAGACGAGCAGCGGCACGTAGGCCCGCGCGAACTCGCGGATGTAGGGCTGCTTCTGCGCGAGCAGCTTCGCGACGTGGAAGATGAGCGCCACCTTGGCGAGGTCCGACGGCTGCAGCGACACGCCGCCGAAGTCGAGCCAGCGCTGCGCCCCACCCGAGGTCTGCCCTGCGATCTGCACCGCCACGAGCAGCCCAAGCGCGATCAGGAGGAACGCGAGCGAGAAGCGCGCCAGCCAGCGGTAGTCGATCAGCGACACGACGCCCATCACCAGCAGCGCCGCGCCGACGCGAATCACCTGCCGGACCAAGAACGCGTCCGACGCCCCGCCCATCTTCGTCTCCACGAGGAAGGCGCTCGCGCTGAACACCGTGAACACGCTCGTAGCGGCGAGCGCGAACACGGCGAGCAGGAACCAGCGGTCGGTCCGCTGCTGCAGCGTGCGCTTGATGCTATGGGAGACGGTGGAGATCAAAAGAGTGGTGCCGTGTTGCGGTGCGGCCGTG
>JBCDFO010000229.1:0-7826 GCA_039177895.1 Bacteroidota bacterium | reverse complement strand
CTGAGCGTGAGGGCCCGCCCAATGCTCGTGGATGCATTGAGTCGCAGCGTGGAGAAGCGCAGACTGTCGCGCTCGAAGTCGTAGGACGTGCTCGCGTTCAGGCGAAGTAGCTGCAGCGGCTCGCGCTCGATCACACCGGTCGTGTCGGTCCGAGCCAGACGCGTCAGAAACGTGTTTTCGAGGTCAAACGACAGCCGCTGTGAGGTGCGGTCGGTGAGGCCCGCCCCCTGCACGATGGGGTACTCCACGACGGTGCCGCTCGTATCGACGTAGCTGCGATAGTAGCCGAAGAAGCTCGATGAAAAGTCGGGGGTATAGCTATACCGGACTTGGGGGCGCAGAACGTGCCGAAACCCGTCAAGCGGGCCGATTCGAAGGGGGAAGGTGCCGTAGAGGTTCGTGTTGGCGCTCGCTCCAAAGTTGAACGTCCGGATCGCTGTAAAGCCGCTGACCGACTCCGTTTGGACGCGGTTCTCCGCGTCCACCGACCGACGCTCGGAGCGGGTGAACCAGCGCTCGGTGTAACTGAAGTTGGGTGTGAGGTTGACCACAAACGGCACACCGAGGACTGGTAGCCGCTGCAGGTTAAACGTGGCCGCAACCGGGACGCTGTGCTGGGCCTCGGTCTGAAAGCGCTCCGTGTTGCCGGTAGCCCGCACGTACGCATCGTAATCGAAGAGGGCATCCCAGACCGAAACGTTCTCAAAGTTGGGATTGGTGACGGACGAACTGTCGGGGCGGAATTGGAACCGGTTGTCCAGGCTGCCGCGGTAACTCAGGTTGATGCGTTCGTACCAGGCCTCATCGCGCCCCGCCCGCGTCTCGCGCTTGAAGGGAAAGAATTGGCGCTGGCTGAAGTTGAGGCTCGGCAGCGTCAGGTCGGTGCTCCCCAACTCCGAGAAGGTCTGGGTGGCATTCAGGTTGGCCGTGAGGGATCGCGCACCACCTGCCCAGCGCTTATTGTACGTGATCGCCGACTGGGTTGACTGGCTCACGTTCTCACTCAGGTCCTGCGAGATGCCGCGTAGATAACTCTGGCCCGACAGGTTCACGCTGCCTGTGAGCCGCGAGGACGGGCTGAGATCTTGGTTGTGGCTCCAAGTCAGCCGCCCGGTACGGCGCACGCTGCCGGTCGGGTCGCCGCGCTCGCCTTGGCGCAGAAACGAATAGTCGACGCCGAGGCGGCCGTTGTACTTGTAGCGCCGCGCGTAGCGTACCTCCGAGCCTAGCTCGTAGGAGCCCTTCGACCAAAGTCCGCCCGTCACCTGGAGGTCGAAGTAGTCGCTGGCTGCCCAGTACCAGCCCATGTTGCGGATGAAGAAGCCGTAGGTCCCGTCCTCGCCGTAGGTGACACGCGTGGGGCCGCTTCGGCGGCCTTCGGTCGCGGGGAAGAAGCCGAACGGAAGCCAGAACGGCGTAGGGACGCCGAGCAGATAGAGCTGCACCGGACCCGTGTAGACGTACTTCTCGTCAACGACTTTGAGGCGCCCGGCGTTGAGGGCGTAATGCACGTGCAACGGGTTCGAGCAGGTCGTGTAGGCGACGTCCTCACCGTAGAGCACGTTGTCGCCGCTTTGCTTGAGAATCTCGCCCAGAAGGAAGCCGTCCTGGATAGCCGTGCGCGCGCCGACAACCCGCCCGCGCTGCGTGTCAAGGTTGAAGAGTAACTCGCGGCCGGTGAAGCCCTCGCCGCCCTGGGTAAAGCGAGGTTGGCCGGTCGTATCGCCCTCGGCTAGCTGGCGGGCGCGAACCTCGTTACGTGCAAAGAAAAGGTCGATGGCAGCGGCGGCGAGGCGGACGTCGTTATACTCCACAAGCGCTTCGCCGAAGAGGGAGGCCATGTCGCCGTTCTCGGCTGGTACCTCGTTGCGTGTAGCCGCCGTGTCGGACGTGGTGCCCTGGTCAGGTGGGGCGAGCAGGAGCACGAGCGAGTCGCGCGCCGAGAAGGGGACGGGGCGGCTCACACTTCCGTCTGTGCCCGCCGGGAGCGCTCCAGGACTGAGGGGACCTACTTCGTCGGCCGCGCCGATCACCGTGCTGACAGAATCCGGGGCCTGTGCCCATACGGCGGTCGCGCCCACGAAGCAGGCCAGGCCGAGCAGGAGGCAAACGCGAAACATCCCTGGTGCGCAGAACTGGAGGCGCAAAACGACAGAACGAGCGGCCCGATGATACACCGAACACGCAGGCGGTGTCGCAACGCAAGGCCGGTGCCAGAGCGTGCCCGGGATGCCGAAGCACCCTGGATGCGCAGCGACTCAGGCATCGCGTTCGCTCAGGTGCCGGGCTGGCCGCGGCCGTGGCTCTCCACGACGTGCCGCGAGCCTGCCTCGTCGTGCTCGAAGGCGAGCCGCGCTGCGCCGAGAATGGCGACTTCGTTGCCGAGCGTCTCGCGGACGAGTTCGAGGTCGTCGATGAGTCCTGGCATCACGAAGCGCCGCATGGCCGCCTCTGCCGGTCCGAGGATGTATTCGCCCGCTGCCGACACGCCGCCGCCGACGACGACCTTGCGGATATCGAGCAAGTTGATTGCCGAGCCGAGCGCGACGCCGAGTTTGTGCCCAGCCCACGCCAACACCTCGATGGCGGCCGGGTCGCCCGCCACGGCAGCGCTGTGGAGCTTGACGGGCGTGATATCGCAGAGGTCGGCGCCCGTCATCTCGTGTAGGCGCGTGTTGCGCTGGAGGAGTTGGTAGCGTGCGTGCCGGCTCAGGAAGTGGTGGCCTAGATAGGCCTCGATGGCACCAGCGACGCCACTGCGCGCATAGGGCCCCTCGTAGTCGATGGTCATGTGGCCGAACTCGCCCGCGCCTCCGGTTGCGCCTCGGAAGATGGTGTTCTGGTAGATGATCGCCCCGCCGACCCCAGTGCCGAGCGTAACCATCAGGAACGAGTCGAACGGTTGCCCAGCGCCGTAAAACGCTGACCCGAGCCCCGCCACGTTGGCATCGTTCTCGACGATGACTGCGCAGGCGTCGGGGAGGCTGGGGATGCCGTCGCGCAGCGCCTCGACGAGGTTGACCCGGTTCCAGCCGTGGAAGTTGGGCGGCTTCACCACGGTCGTGCGGTCCCACGTGATCGACCCGGGGGATCCGAGGCCGACGCCCGCGAGCGTACCGTCTTCGGGCAGCTTCTCGAGTACCTGTCTCACCGCATCGATGATGCGCCCGACGACGGCGTCAGGCCCCTTCATCGCGTTGGTCTCCGACGTGGCACGGCTCACAATGCCTTGCGCCTTCTCGACGAGGCCGACCTTGATGGTCGTGCCGCCAAGGTCGACGCCGATGGCGTGGGTAGCAGCCATGTCAGGAGCAGGGTAGAAGCGGCAGGGGAGCGGCGGGGTCAGTCGGCGGGGGCGAGGCGGTAGACCGTCTCGCCAGGGCGCCGCATGCCATACTCCTCCCGCGCCAGGCGCTCGATGGTGGTGTCGGAAAGCGACGCCCCCAGCTCCGCTTCCAGCCGCTCGATGTCCGCAACCAGCGCTGCGTTGTCGGCTCGCAGAGCGCGCTGCTCCAGCATGTAATCGGCGCGCCGGAGGAGGCTGTGGGAGTCGAAGAAGGCGACCCATACCAGCAGAGCGGCCGCGCCGGTCAGGAGCAGACGGCGGCGCAGCCGAGGAGCGCGCAGAAAAGCAGGGCGGGACGGAGGCATGGAAGAGATCAGGCTAGCAGCGCGTCAACTTACGGCGTAGGAGGCGCTCACGCCACGATGGGCGCGCCGTTGGGCCGAGCTCGCCGCAGCACCGAGCTAGAGGCGGAAGGCGTCGAGGCCGGGGTAGCGCGCCGCGTCACCAAGCTGCTGCTCGATGCGGAGGAGTTGGTTGTACTTCGCCGTGCGGTCGGAGCGGCTTGCGGAGCCCGTCTTGATTTGACCTGCGCCCGTCGCCACGGCGAGATCGGCGATGGTCGTGTCCTCGGTCTCCCCGGAGCGGTGGCTGATCACCGAGGCGTACATGTGCTTGTGCGCCAGCTCGATGGCCTCGAGCGTCTCGGTGAGCGTGCCGATCTGGTTGACCTTGATGAGGATCGCGTTTGCCGCGCCGTCGTCGATGCCGCGGGCGAGGCGGGCCGAGTTGGTCACGAAGAGGTCGTCGCCCACGAGCTGCACGTCGTCGCCGATGCGCTCCGTGAGGGCCGTCCAGCCCCCCCAGTCGTTCTCGTCCATCGCGTCCTCGATGGAGACGATGGGGTACTTCGCGGCCCAGTCCGCCCAGTAGTCGACCATCTCCTCGCTGGTCTTCGGGTTCTCAGGGTCGCTCTTCCAGAAGAGGTAGTGCCCGGCGTGCTCGCCCTCGGTCTGGTACATCTCGGCCGAAGCTGGGTCGAGGGCGATAGCGAGGTCGTCGCCGGGGGCATAGCCTGCTTTCTCGATGGCTTCGAGGATGACTTCGATGGCCTCCTCGTTCGAGCCGAGGTTGGGTGCGAATCCGCCTTCGTCGCCGACGGCGGTGCCGTAGCCCTTGCCCTGGAGGACTTTCTTGAGGTGGTGGAACACCTCGACGCCCATGCGCAGGCCCTCCGAGAACGTGGCCGCCCCCACGGGCATCACCATGAATTCCTGCATGTCCACGCTGTTGTCGGCGTGGCGCCCGCCGTTGATGATGTTCATCATCGGCACGGGCAGCGTGCGCGCGCTGGGACCGCCGAGGTAGCGGTAGAGCGGCATCCGCGCCGTCGCGGCGGCAGCCTTGGCGACGGCGAGCGATACGCCGAGGAGCGCATTCGCGCCGAGACGCCCCTTGTTCGCGGTCCCGTCGAGGTCGAGCATCGCGCGGTCGATGGCGGTCTGCTCGAACACGCTCAGGCCCTGCAACTCCGGCGCGATTACGTCGGTGACGTTCTCGACAGCTTGCAGCACCCCTTTGCCGAGAAAGCGCTCCCCGTCGCCGTCGCGCAACTCGACCGCTTCGTGCTCGCCGGTGGAGGCCCCGCTGGGCACGGCTGCGCGGCCGAGATAGCCTTCGTCCGTGACCACGTCGACCTCGACGGTGGGGTTGCCGCGGCTGTCGAGGATCTGGCGGGCGGAAATGGACTGGATGCGGGCCATGGAGGCAGGGGGCTGGAGCGGGGGAAACGATCCACGAAAATACGGCGCGGCGCGGTTCGACGGCGCGGCGCGGGTGGGTAGGGCGCGTCGTTCGCGTGTTCCATGTGCTCAAGGTGTTCGGAAAGTGCCTAGCACGCGTTAAGCCTAGGCCGTACTATCCGATACACGAGTCCCTGTCCTGCAGCGGGGTGACCTGCACCAAGCCACCTGTACCGTAGATCTCATGTCCGCTCGCCCGCGCCGACGCCTCCTCGCCTTCCTTGTTGCCTTCGCGCTTGCGCTCCCGTTCGCGGCATGCGATGTCTCGAATCCGACTGACACCCCCGCCCCGACGAACCCGGGCAACCCAGGTGGTGAGAACGAAGGCGGGGAGAATCCTGGTGAGGAAAACGAAGGCGGGGAGAACGAGGGCGAAGAGGAGGAAGAGAACCAGGATCCCCCCGACGAGGGCGACTTGGGCGGCCTCTTCCGCGTCAACATCGAGCCTACGAGCGCGCTGCTCGGCGGCGTGACGGCTTCGTTCACGGGGTCGGCCGTCTTCTACGTGGAGAGCGACTCGGAGCGCTTTGTGATCGCGCTGGCCAGCAACGACGTGCTGAACACGGCGTACCCGTTCGAATTCGTCGTCTTCTCGACGCCTGACGGCCTCCCAGATGTAGGGACCTATCCCCTCACGCTCGACCTGGAGTCGTCCTTCATGGGCGGCTATGCGGAGGTGCGCGGGACGGACCTGATCGACATCCAACTGCCCATTTCAGACGAAGTCTACCGTCTGCCCCCGGGCGCTATCCTGCAGACGTTCAGCGGCGAACTGGTCATCACGTCGAGCACAGCTGAGCGCCTCAAAGGAACGTTGAGCTTCCAGGGCTTTCCCATCGACACGGAACTCCCGCCGCTCTTCGTTCGGGGCGAGTCCCGCGTGACCGGCTTCTTCGAAGCAATCTTGGTCGACGAAGAGGACGCACCCGAGGTGGACCTGGATCTTTATCTGCCGGAAGACTTCGAGATGCCGTAGCGTGCCACCGGATTGGTGCAGGCCGCAGCGCGTCCTACGTCGAAGCGGAGCGTTTGAGGAGTGCGGCGAGCCGCTCCAGGCTGTCGGCCTCCCGCTCGGCGGCTTCCACGCCGCACTGAAAGATGGTCTCCTTCTCGACCGAGAACGAGAGCGTGCTCATACCCGTCACACGCGGTGTGATGAGGAGGTCGGGCGGATACGTCTGGATGCGGTAGCCCTCGATCTCGGCGAAGAGGATCTCCATCGACCGTTCGAGGACCTGGAGCGCGTTGGGGAGGTCGCTGCTCGCGAACCGGAAGCGGCTGCGCAGGCGTCCCACCCATTGGTCGAGGCCCACGCGACGCTCGACGTCCGAGGTCTCCCCCGTAGTCGGGTCGCCAGGGCCGGTACCAGCGCCATCGGATGATCCGTCTCCTTCGAGTGCGGATTGGTTCGACAGCGTGGAGAAGGAGCGCAGGGCCGGGGAGAGGGCCCCGACGCGTTTGTGCATCTGCACGCCGACCGTGAACGTCGCGCCGTGCGTCACCAGCGCCGAGATAGGAAGGTTATTGCGGAGGCCGCCATCCACCAGCAGGCGCCCTTGGTGCCGTACGGGGGCAAAGTAGCCTGGCATAGCACACGAGGCGAGGAGCGCCTCTACGACGGGCCCGGACGAGAGGAGCACCTCCTGGCCCGTATGGAGGTCCGTGGCCGAGACGTAGAGCGGCCGTTCGAGGTCGGCGAACGTAATGTCCCCGAGGTGGTCGCGGAGGTAGTCCCCAAACTCCGACGTGGAGAGGAGGCCATGGCGGTCGAACCGATAGCCGAAGAGCGCGCGCGTCTTCTGCGCGCGCATAAACCCCGCGATCTCGTCGGGGCCGTACCCGGCGGCGAGGTAGGCCGCCGTGACAGCGCCAGCGGAGCAGCCCGCCAGCACGTCCGGCGCGAGCCCGTAGCGCTCCAGCACCGAAACGACCCCCACGTGCGCCCAGCCTTTCATGCCGCCTCCGCCGAACGCCAGGCCCAGTGTCGGCGTGGGAATCGAGGTCGAGGAATCAGACACAGCCGGTCGGGTGGACGATGAAGGATAGGTGGGAACCGGGCCCAGGCGGTCGGCGCGGTTGCCCTCCGATTGACCCGACGCGTAGATTTATACGCTTTCCCACTGCTGCAAACCTGCTCAAAATACCCCGGAGTCGCGCCGCCAGCACGTGACAACGAGCCGGGGCTTCAGCCGTTTGCCTCGCCCAGATCTGTGTCTATGCGTATCCTATACGTCGCTAGCGAAGTCGCCCCGTTTTCCGAAACCACCGAGGGGGCACAGCTCGTGCGTGTGTTGCCAGAGCGCCTCCAGGAGGCTGGCGACTACGAGACGCGCATCCTGATGCCGCGCTACGGCGTCGTGTCGGAGCGCCGCAACCGGCTCCACGAGGTCATCCGTCTCTCCGGCGAAGACATCCCCGTGGGGGCTGACTCGGACACACTCCGGGTAAAGGTCGCTTCCATCCCAGGCATCCGCATCCAGGTGTACTTCATGGACAGCGTGAAGTACTTCAAGAAGAAGGGCATCTACAAGGGCAAGAAGGACGGCAAGGTCTTCACCGACAATATCGAGCGGGCCCTCTACTTCGCCCGCGCTACCTTTGCCACAGTCCGGAAGCTCGGCTGGCAGCCCGACATCGTCCACGCCGTCGGCTGGGTCGCGGCCTTCGCGCCGCTGCTGATGAAGCACGAGCTGCAGGACGATCCGCTTTTCGCCGAGGCCAAGAGCGTTTTCACGCCCGAT
>JBCDFO010000228.1:0-7827 GCA_039177895.1 Bacteroidota bacterium | reverse complement strand
GACGCCGCTGAAGAGGGCTAGGCTCACGAGGTAGACGCCGCCGCTCGCCGCTATCGCCATCAGCAGATGTACGGCCCAGCGCCGGGACGGCGTGCGAAAGGCAACCCCTTCACGCTGGACGCCGACCCACACGACCGGCGTGATCGCTGCCCAGAGGTTCCAGTAGAGCACCTCGGGCACCACCTGCTCCAGCACAACCGCAACCGTGGGGGCCATCCCGTTCGACCCCAACCAGAGCCCGCTCCAGACTAGCGCAATGGTCGTGAAGACCAGCGGCAGCCACGGCCAGTAGAGTCGGACGTACCAGGCAGGCATGAGTCGAGACGGGCGGGGTAGGACGAGCGGGAGGATACCGTTGCTGGGCGCTTCCAGAATTCCCTGACGGTCCTGGGCGCGCATTTCTACCCCGCATGAGGGTCACAGGGTACGGCTGGCGCACCTGTTACCTCAACGCTACTCCTTCACCGCGAACCCCTCCTCTTCGATGAGGGCAGCCAGTTCGGTCAGGTTCGTCTTCGCCGGGTCGTAGTGGATCGTCGCGCTGCCAAGCTCGACGGACTCTACTTCGACGCCGTCGTGGTTGGTGAGGGCCGTCTCGACGGCACGGATGCAATGGGCGCAGCTCATGCCGGTGATGTGGAGGGTCTGGGTATGGGGGCTGGTCACGTAGTTGGTCGGATGCGTGAGCGAGTTGGGGTTTCTATCAGCGTCGCGGGTGCAGTGGGGTTCCGCACGCTGCCTCTAAACCCAACATCGTCGGCCTGGCGCTGTCTTCGCGAGCCAGGCGGGCGCTACGGCTGTGAAGCTTCGCGCAAACAGCACATATGGCGGGCGCGTTGCGGGATATTCCGGCCACGCACCGCCCTCGCACCGTGGTCGTAGCGTCTTCAGCCGCACCCACCCTCCGCCCCCTCCCATGCGCTCGATGGGCACGTACCGCAAGCTCTTCATGGTACTCACGCCAGGTGAGCGCCGCCGCATCTACTTCCTAATCCCCGCCATCATCCTGATGGCACTCCTGCAAGTGGCGGGCATCGGGTCGGTAGCGCCGTTTCTCCAGGTCGTGGCCGACCCAAGTTCCGTCGAGACGAACGAGTGGCTCGCGCGGATCTACGACTACACCGGCTTCGAGACCACGGAGCAGTTCCTGATGCTGCTCGGCTGCATCACGCTCTCGCTCCTCGTCGTCGGCAACCTCTTCAACACGCTCGTGGCGTGGGCGATGGCGCGCTTCACGCAGATGCGCCGCCACTCGCTCTCGATGCGGCTGCTGCAGTCCTACCTCTACCGCCCCTACCTCTACTACCTGCGTGTCAACTCGTCGGAGCTGGCCAAGAACCTGCTCTATGAGGTGAACGAGATCGTCAACGGGATCCTGCTGCCCTGCATGGTGCTCATCGCGCGCAGCATCGTGAGCCTGTTCATTTTCGCGCTCCTGATCGCGGTCAACCCAATGCTGTCGCTCGCCGCGTTCATCGTGTTCGGCGGGGCGTACAGCATCATCTACCTCGGCGTCAAGCGCAAGCTCCTGCGCACGGGCAAGGAACGCATCGCGGCCAACGGCGAGCGCTTCAAGGTCGCCAACGAGGCGTTCATGGCGGTGAAGGACCTGAAGCTGCTGCACCTCGAAGAGCCGTTCCTGAACCGGTTCTCCAAGCCCTCCAAGACGTTCGCGGAGCGGCTGGTCACCCAGAACGTAATCGCCAAAATCCCGCAGTACGCGATGGAGACGCTCGCCTTCGGGGGCATCCTCCTGATCGTGCTCTACTACATCGCGCTCGACAAGAACGTCGCGGAGATCATCCCGCTGCTCGGCGTCTACGCCTACGCCATCCTCCGGCTGAAGCCGAACCTGCAGGAGGTCTACATCTCGCTCGCGAAGATCTCCTTCAACGACGCCGCGCTCGACCGCGTCTACACGGACATCAACGAGTTCGGCGGCGACCTCCGCACCATCCGCCAGCAGCGCCGGGACGTGAAGGCCAGCAACGCAGTGCCCTTCGAGGACCGTATCGAGCTGCGCGGCGTGACGTTCGGCTACCCGGAGACGGCCCCACTCTTCCGCGATCTCGCGCTCACGATCCGCAAGGGCGAGTCCGTCGGCTTCGTCGGGCCGACGGGCTCGGGCAAGACGACCGTTGTGGACCTGCTCCTAGGGCTGCTGCGCCCGCAGGAAGGCGGCCTGCACATCGATGGCCGCCTCGTTACGGACGATCTATTACCGGCCTGGCAGAAGCACTGCGGCTACGTCCCGCAGCACATCGTGCTCATCGACGATACCATTGCGGCGAACATCGCCTTTGGCGAGGTAAACGTGGACCACGATGCAGTTGTCCGAGCAGCCAAGGCCGCGAACATCCACGAGTACGTCGTGGGCGGCCTCGACAATGGCTACGACACGATGGTAGGCGAGCGCGGCATTCGCCTCTCAGGCGGCCAGCGGCAGCGCATCGGGATCGCGCGGGCGCTCTATCACAATCCCCAGGTGCTCGTCTTCGACGAGGCCACCTCGGCGCTCGACAACGAGACGGAGCGGGCCGTCATGCAGGCCATCGAGTCGCTGCGCGGCGAGCGGACGCTGATCACCATCGCCCACCGCCTGAGCACCGTCCAGTCCTGCGACCAGCTCTTTTTCCTCGAACAGGGTACCCTCACTGCCTCAGGCACCTTCGACGAACTCGTCGCCGAGAACGAGCAGTTCGAGCGCATGGCGATGGCGAATGCGTAGGGGCTGTTGGCTGATAGCCGTTGGCTTTTAGTCGGAGCATGCAAAGGACTACTAGCTCAACGCCCTACCCATAGCTGACAGCTGCTAGCTTATGGCTCTACCCACCGAGCGTGTACACGTCCGGGCGGCGGTCTCTGAAGAGGTGGTTGGTCGCCGTGAGTTGGCGGTCTCGCGAGGCGAGCGGATCGAACGCGGCTGTGAGCACGGTCGTCTCCTCGCGTCCGGCGCTCGCGAGCGGATGGCCCTGCGGCGAGCAGATGACGCTCCGGCCGATGAACGTCAGCGCCTCGTCGCCCGCCGTCTCTGTTCCGGTCCGGTTCGCGGTGATCGTGACGACGTGGTTTTCGAGCGCGCGGATGGGCATGGAGCGCGGGCAGTCCTTGCGCACCAGGTTCGAGGGGTGCGCAATCACGTCGGCTCCCTGAAGGGCGAGCGAGCGGGCCGCCTCGGGGAAATACCAGTCGAAGCAGATCATCACGCCGAGGCGATATGCGGTGCCGTCGCGCGTCGTTGCCTCGAAGACGCGGAAGCCGAGGTCGCCGGGCGCGAACCAGTCCTTCTCGCGGTAGAAGAGGTGCACCTTGCGGTAGGTCGCCGTCGTTCCGTCAGGCCGCGCCACGACGGCGCTGTTATAGCGCTGGCCGTCGTTGCCCAACTCAGGGAGGCCCGCCACGAACGTAGCGCCGGATGAGGCCGCCCATTGTTGGAGATGCTGCGTGGTAGGCCCCTCCGGGATGGGCTCGGCGACGCTCGCCACGTCGGCCTCAGAGCGGAAGAAGTAGCCCGATGCGAACAACTCCGGCAACACGATGAGATCCGCATCGACGCCTTCCAGCAGCGCTTCAGCGCGATCGAGGTTGGCTCGAACGTCGAGGTACGCGGGGGCGAACTGGAGCAGCGCAGCTTTCATGCGGCTGCCTGGAGCGCAGTGATGCAGACTACGTTCACGATGTCCTCCGCGTCGGAGCCCCGTGAGAGGTCGTTGGCGGGCTTGCCGAGCCCAGCCAGGATCGGCCCGATGGCCTCGGCACCGGACGTGCGCTGCACGGCCTTGTAGGTGATGTTGCCAGCCGCCAGGTTCGGGAAGACGAACACGTTGGCGTCGCCCTGGAGGGGCGAGTTCGGTGCTTTCCGGGCGGCCACGCTCGGGACGTAGGCGCTATCGAACTGGAACTCGCCGTCGATCGTCCAGTCGGGGTGACGCTCGCGGGCGAGCTTGACCGCCTCGCGCACCCGATCCACATCGGGATGGCTGGCCGAGCCAATCGTCGAGAACGAGAGGAAGGCGATGCGCGGTGTCTCGCCAGTCAGTTGCTGGTGCGCCCGGCCTGCGTCGAGGCCGATGGAGGCAAGCTGCGCGGCCTCCGGCTCCACGTTCACGGCGCAGTCGGCGAACGTACAGACGCGGCCGTCGGGCATCACCATGAGGAAGAAGCTCGACACGAGCGCCGAGCCTTCCGCGACACCGATCATACGGATCGCCGCGCGGATCACGTCGGGGCTGGGATGCGCAGCACCCGAAACCGAGCCGTCCACGATGCCGTGGCGGACCATCAGCGCGCCGAACACGAGTTCGTCGGCCACGGCGGCGTGGGCGTTCTCCTCGGTCGCGCCCTTGTGTTTGCGCAAGTCGAGGTACGTCTCGGCAAACGGTGCGCGGTGCTCCGACGCGGCTGGGTGAATGAGCGGGACGTGGTCCGGGATCGTCACGCCCTCCTGCTTCGCGAGCGGGAGCACCACGTCGGGGTTGCCGAGCAGCACGGGTTGCGCGAGCCCCTCGCTCACAATCCACTTCATCGCGTGGAGCGTGCGGGCGTCCTCGCCCTCGGGAAGGACGATGCGCTTGTTGAGCGCTTTGGCCTTGGCTTGGATGTCTTTAATCATGGGGAAGGAAACGTTTAATCCATGCTCTTTGCTATGGCTTGCGCTGTGCCAGAAACAGCCAGGAGGGTGGTGAGGTTGGTCACATTCCGCACCCTACCTCACCCTCTACATGCCACCGGACAAGCCGCTACGGATACTACCAAGTCCGCTCACAAACTTGCCTTGGTGTCATCCTGAACTTGACTCAGGATCTCCAGCGTTTCCGTTGAGATGCTGAAACCGAAGGTTCACGCTAGTAAACGTGTTCAGCACGACCATACCGGAATTGACCCGGTGGATTTGGCATGAGGCACAATGCGACGCCCTAGAGGCTGTCGAGGACGCTCTTGATTGCGTCGAAGTCAGGCTGCTCACCGGCGTTGTCGAGCACCTCAGCGTACTTGATCGTGCCGTCGTTGGCGATCAGGAAGGCGGCGCGCTTCGCAATCCGGTCGAAGTTCATCGACGTGAAGTCGTTGTCGTACTTCGTGCCGTAGAGCGCCGACACCTCGGCGTTGTGGTCGCTTAGCAGCGGGAAGCTGAACCCGTTGGTCTTCTTAAACTCCTGGAGCACAAACGGAGAATCCGTCGAGATGCCGAGGATTTGGACGTTCGCCGTCTCGTAGCGGCTCATGTCGTTATTGACGCTGTTGAGTTCGGTCGTGCAGACGCTCGTGAAGGCGCCGGGGTAGAAGAGCAGCAGCACGTGGCCGCCCTTGAGCTTATCGGAGAGGGTGACGGCTTCGAGGCCATCGGAGTAGAGCGTGAAGTCGGGGGCGGATGCGCCTACGGTCAGGGCCATAGTCGAGAAGAGAATCGAGGTGAGGGGTAGCAAAGAAGGGGAACTGCACGGGGCAGCAGGTCACCCGCCGAAGCGGATGGTGCGGATCGGCTCGATGCGCGCGGCGGCGCGGGCCGGCAGGTAGGCCGCGAGCACGCAGAGCAAGAGCGTCAGCGCGGTCACTATGACGAAGTCGAGCGCGCGAAGTTCGATGGGGGCCGTGTCCAAATAGTAGGCGTCCTGCGGGAGCGGGATGAGGCCGAAACGCAACTGGAGCAGCCCCAGCCCGAGCGCGAGAAGCGCCCCAATACAGGCCCCCGCCCCGCCAATCAGGAGGCCGAGCCACAGGAACAGACGCCGTACCCGTTTGCGGCTGGCGCCCATGCCCAGCAGAATCCCGATCTCGCGGCTCTTTTCGAGCAACAACATCAGCAGTGCCCCCACGATGTTGAACGCCCCGATGAGCACGAGCGTCCCGATCACGAGCGGGATGATGCTCTGCTGGAGGTCTACCCAAGCGAAGAGGTTCGGGTAGAGGTCGTAGATCGAGCGGACGCTGAACGGGACGCCGAGGTCGGCCGAGAGCACGCGGGCAACCTCGGTGGCTCGCTCGGGCTCATGCAGGCGCAGGTCGAAGCGCATCACCTCGTCGCCAGCGAGGCGAAAGAGGCGACGCGCGGCGTCGAGGTCGGTGTAGGCGAAGAGCTCGTCGAACTCGGCGAGGCCCGTCTCGAAGACACCTGCGAGGTAGAACTGGCGCACGGCGGGACGTGTCCCGAAGGCAGCCGCACTGCCGCTTGCCGACTGACCGAGGCTGCGGGTTGAAAACGCCGTAAGCGGCTGGCCTACCTCCGCCCCCAGGAGCGCCGCGAGTTTACTGCCGATCACGATGCCCGGCCGTCCAACGCTGTCAGCCTCGAAAGCGAACACGCCTTGATCTTTTAATATGCGTTCTTGCAAAAACGGCTGTCCATCCTCGGGCATCCCGATCAGTTGGACGCCGTCGATGTCGTTCGAGGAGCGCAGCAACGCGAAATCCGCCACGATGGGCACGGCGGCGGCGACTTTCTCCCGTCCTTCGAGCGCGACTTGAAGGGTATCCGCGCGGTCCACGGGGCGGCTGAGGTAGGTCGTCACCTGCACGTCAGCCCCCACCCCGACGATCTTGGCCTCGATCTCGCGGCTGAAGCCGTGCACGATCATGAGCGCCAGCAGCAACGCCGCCACACCGACGGCGACGCCGACCACAGCCACGCCCGTCACGAACCGGAGGAAGCCCTGCTCGCCCTCGCCCCTGCCATTTGACGGAGGCCCGGCAGGGTCCCACAGGTAGCGCGCGGCGACAGTGCGTTCGAAGGACACGGTGTTTCGGTGGACGGTGGACGGTGGACGGTGGACGGTGGACGGTGGACGGAAGGTGCGCGACGACAACGACGCGGTCAACAGCGCAGCTATTTATACCCGATTCTCCGTTTCCCACCACTCCGCCTCTCCTTGCTTTCCCGTTCCTAGTTTCCTTCCTACCTCATCCTCTCCCACTGACTTCAGCCGCACCTCTGATGAACAACACGTTCGCGCGTCCGCCCGTCCCCGTCAACGAGCCCGTCCGCAGCTACGCACCCGGTTCACCTGAGCGCATGGCGCTCCGTAAGGCCGTGCTGGCGATGCGCGACGAGCAGGTCGAGGCTGGACCCATCGTCGGCGGGGAGCGGCGGACGACAGGGCGACTCGGCGAGATGCGGCCTCCGCACGAGCACCAGCGCGTCATCGGCACCTTCCACAAGGCGCGCACGGGCGACGTCACGGACGCCATCGAGGCGGCTCTCGACGCGCGCCATGACTGGATGCGGATGGCGTGGACGGACCGGGCCGCGATCTTTCTGAAAGCAGCTGAACTCATCGCGGGACCCTACCGCGACACGATCAATGCCGCCACGATGCTCGGGCAGAGCAAGAACGCGATGCAGGCCGAGATCGACAGCGCGTGCGAGTTCATCGACTTCCTACGCTTCAACGTCCACTTCATGACGCAGGTCTACGCCGACCAGCCCGTCAGCAGCCCCGGGATCTGGAACCGCGTCGAGTATCGCCCGCTCGAAGGCTTCATCTTTGCCGTCACGCCGTTCAACTTCACCGCCATTGCGGGCAACCTCCCGACGGCCCCCGCGCTGATGGGCAACGTGGCGCTCTGGAAGCCTGCGCCGACCCAGATGCGCGCTGCGACGGTGATCATGGACGTGCTCGAAGCGGCGGGCCTCCCCCCCGGCGTCATCAACTTCCTCCCCGGCGACGGGGCCGACGTGGGCGATCCGGTCCTGGCTTCGGAACACCTCGCCGGGCTCCACTTCACGGGCTCGACGGGCACGTTCCAGCACCTCTGGAAGACCATCGGCAACCAGATCGGGCACTACCGCACCTACCCGCGCATCGTCGGGGAGACGGGCGGCAAGGACTT
>JBCDFO010000227.1:0-7852 GCA_039177895.1 Bacteroidota bacterium | reverse complement strand
GGTCGCCGGAGCCGCTGCGCTGCTGCGCTCCATCGATCCGACGCTGACGCCGGAAGCGATCCGGTCCATCCTCACGAGCACAGCCCTCGATTTGGGCGTGCCCGGCTGGGACCACGACACCGGGGCCGGGCTGCTCGATGTGGCGGCGGCGCTCGGCGAGCCGTTCCCGGGCCGCGTCGAGATCGAGTCGCCTCGGATGGACGGGGGCGTGGCGGTGTATGAGGCCGCCGTGGTGGGCTCTGCTCTCGCGCCTCGCTTTGCGCGTTACGCCCTTGACGTTGCTGCCTGCTCGGCGATTGCGTGCGACGAAGACACAACCTCTCCAGACGACCGGTGGGAGCGCATCGCAGGCCCGTTCACCGAGCAGGTCCGCCGCGACACGCTCGCGGTGTGGGACACGCGTGACTTCGCCGAAGGAGGCTACATCCTGCGCCTAGTCGTAGAAACCAACGATGGTCGCACGCTCGAAGCGCGCCACCGCATCACGCTCGACCGCACGCCGCCTGTCGCGACGCTCCGCTACGTGGGACCCGCTTTCGACGACGGCCGTGCCGGGCTCTTCGTTGATGTCGAGGCGGACGAGCCAGTCAGAGCCAGCCTCTTGGTCCCCGGGCTACCGACCGCGACTGCGCCGCAGATCGTATCCACGCCGGGCCTGTTCGTCCCGTACGCAGCGCTTGCGGCCACGACGCTCTCTGGTACACTGCGGTTGGAGAATGCGGCTGGGCTCGTGACAGAGCTACGCGTATCAGCCGCGATGCCTACAGACCGACGCGCCCTCGGCTTCCTTGAGGAGCGACCCACAAACGTACCATCGGGCTACCTGCTTCCGCGCCTCGTGGACTTCGATCAGGACGGGCTGGGCGAGGTCATCCTCAACGAAGCGCCGGAGCCGGGCGTGCTAGGCGACACGGTCGGCGTGTACGAGTGGTCCGGCCAGCCAGACGCGCCGCTGCGGCGTGCGGCCACCTATCTCGTCCCTGCCATTCCGCGCGATGTCGGTGACACGAACGGCGACGGGCGGCTTGAACTCCTGTTCCAGGTCGATCCCATTACTCTGCTTGTTGAGGCCAGCCAGCCCGGCGGTTATCCCGACACGGAAGCCTTCCGCGACGAGGAGGGCACAACCCCGACCGGTACACCGCTCTGGGGCGCACGACTCGCCGACCTTGAT
Organism: Bacteroidota bacterium; assembly: GCA_039177895.1. Classification (GTDB taxonomy): domain Bacteria; phylum Bacteroidota; class Rhodothermia; order Rhodothermales; family Rubricoccaceae; genus JBCBEX01. Next base: position 6,678 of record JBCDFO010000227.1, on the reverse strand, counting down.
AGCGATGGGCGCGGTGAAATCCTTGGCCTGGACCTGCGCTCGCCGCGCTTCCAGCCGCTAGCTGCTGGCGAAGAGCCCGAAGACACGGCGTGGCGTGTCATGGAACGAAACGGAACCACGTTCGGCGAGGTCGCACGTCTGCGCAACGAGACGGGCGTGTCGCCCCCGCTTGATCGCAACCTCTACCAGCGACCACTCGGTCTCACCGCTGACTTCGACGGCAATGGCCGCACAGAGTGGCTGACCGGCGACGCCGATGGCGACCTCCTGCTGTACGAGGCCGACGGCGATGATCAATACCGGCTCGTCTGGACTCACGAGACAGACCGGTTCAACGCGGGCCAGCGCATGGCGACCGGCGACTTCGACGGCGACGGCCTGCCCGAGTTCGCCTCCTTTACCACCGAGTTCATCGCTGATGACCTCGGTGCTCCGGCCTATGGTGTGCTCACGGTGTGGGACCGTGCGTTTGGGCAGGATCCCCAGCCGCTCGTCGAGCAGGTCTTCGTTGGAGACAGCCGCCTGCAGGGCGCGCTCGCTGCCCTCGACTTCGATGGCGACGGGCGCGACGAAGTCATCGTCCAGCACGCGTTGCAACTGTGGGTCCTGCGCTACGACGGCGACACCTGGCTGCCCGTCTTCCACCGCGGACCGGATGCGCGCGCACCGGCACCGACTGGGTTGGCCGGACCGCAGTTGGCCGTCGGCGATCTCGGGGCAGGGCAGGGGCCTGCGTTATTCGTAGCTGGCCTCGATGGTGGCTTGCGGTGGTTCCGGTACGCAACGCCTGCTGGGCCCGCGCCACGCTGGGTTGAGAGCTTCGCGTTGGACGAGGCACGCGTGCGCCTGTCCTGGTTTAGCGGTCCCGGGTCCGACGTAGCCGACTCCACGGTCGTGTTTGCCGCGCGTGGAGACGCTCCCTTCGACGAGGTCGCACGCACGGACCAGACTTCCCTCGAGCTTCCGGCTGACACGACGCTGACCTACGCGTTGGCCTCCGTGCGTGATGGCCAGCTGGGGCCTCTCTCCGAGGTTCGGACGGTACGGCCGCATGCCCCCGCTGTCGTGCAGAGCGCCGAGATCGATGCTGACGGGGTCATCACGCTGGCCTTCAGCGAGGAGCTCGCCGTGACCACCACCGCAGACCAGTTCTCGCTGGATGAGGGAGAGGTGACGGCGCTGCTCATAGAGGGACGACGCGCAGTAATGCGTACCGAGGCTGTGCTGCCGGGGACGCGGCTACTGTCCTGGCGTGCCGTGCGCGACGCAGAGGGAACACCCGTGGCGGATACCGAGGCCGCACTCAACGCTGCCAGCAATCAGCTGTTATTGCATATAACGTCGTTTGAAATCCTGTCGCCTACGGAAACATCGATAGCGTTTTCCTCGGTACTCGATTCTCTCGATGCGACTAACGTAGCCAACTACGTGGTGTCGCCCCGAGGACGGGTTGATCGGGCTGAATTGGACGGGAGCGATGGCCGGGCGGTACGCCTCACGCTGGCCGATGGGATCGCGCTGGGCGCGACGGGCCAGCCTACCACGATCCGTGTCGTGAACCTGCGCGGGGCTGCAAACGAGCGCCTGGCACCAGAGGGCAACGTCGTCACCCTTACTCGGCAGGCCACGTCGCTCGACGCCGTGTTCGTCTATCCGAATCCAGCCTCGGTGAGGGCGGGACATGACAGCGTCACGATTGCTGAACTGCCTGACGATGCTGAGGTCAGCATCTACACCGCCGATGGTGCCCGTGTCCGCACCTGGACCGAGCGCGTAAGCAACGGTGGCCTGGAGTGGGACCTGCGCGACGAGGCAGGACGCGCGGTCGGATCGGGGGTCTACCTCATCCGTGTGGAGGCAGACGGATCCCGACCCGTCCTGGTGAAGCTTGCCTTGCGCCGATGAGCACCGTGTCGAGCGCTGGGCAGGTGGATATGCATTCGCAGCATCGGCCATTTCGTCGAGAAGGGCGAGCAGCGTAGATTCCTCGCATGGCCACGACCCCACCAGAATCGGCTGAGCCCATCGCGGAGTTGCGCACGCAGTATGCGAGCGACCGCGATGCGGTCCCGAATGCGGTAACGGACGTGGAGACGTTCGCGGAGCAGCACGCGCTCCCCGCGTCCGTGCTCGATGCCCTGATGTTGGCAGTCGCTGAAGCCGTGGCCAACGGCGTGGAGCATGGCAATAGCGAGGCGTCGGCCAGGCAGGTGTTCCTCCGTCTCACCGCAACGCCCGCGCACTGGACGCTGCGCGTGACCGACGAAGGAGCCGGACTACCGCCGGATGCTCTCGACGACGTGTCGTTGCCCGACGACCTGCTCGACACGGGGGGGCGCGGCCTGTTCATCATCCAGCAAATCGCCGATGCGGTATGGCTGGAGGAAGACGGCCGCTGCGTCTGTCTGCGCTTCGACGTGCCAGCCGAGCCGTGACGAGGGCTACGGCTTTGCAGTCGGATGGTGGGAAGCGGCCCGCGCGTACTCTCGCGGCAGTCGTCCTCGCGCTGGGAGCCTGTGTAGCTGCGCTGGTACTCTGTGCGTCGTCCATGCGCGGGATGCCAGCGTTGGCATGGGGGCTTGCGCTCGCTTCGCTAGCGTCAGGTGGCGTTTTAGTTGCGGTACACCGGAGCGGCCTCCTCGCCCGACTGACTGTCGGCGGACTCGTGGTCGGGGCCATCGCGCTGCGCCTCGTGGCACTTCCGATGGGTCCCGTGCTCTCGGACGACGCGTACCGCTACCTCTGGGATGGCCGCCTCATCGTGGCTGGCGAGAACCCGTTCGCAGCGACGCCTGAGACGCTTCCAGCGCCGCTGCGTGCTCAGATCGATCCGACGGGCGAGTTGTACGAAGAAATGAATTCGCGCGGGTATTTCTCTGTCTATCCACCTCCGTCGCAGGCGCTCTTTGCGCTTGCGGGTGTTCCATCATGGCTAAGCGCTATCGATGCGTTTCGCCTCTATAAGTTGCTCCTTACCATCCTAGAATGCGTTGCGCTATACGTCGCCGCACGGTTTCTCTCTGCGGGACTCGTCGCGCTGTACGCGTGGCACCCGCTACCCATCATCGAGATCGCAGGGCAAGGCCACACGGAAGGGGTGTTTGTGGGCTTCGCGCTCATCGGACTGGCGTGCCTGCGACAGGAGCGGGTACGCTTAGGAGCACTCGCACTCACCGTCGCCGCCTGGGCGAAGCTGGTCCCGCTCGTAGCGCTGCCGTTCGTGCTGCTAAAACACGGCATGCGGGCATTCTGGATGATGGTGCTCGTGACCGTGCTGCTGTGGGTTCCCTTCGCGCACCCGGCCACGGCTGAGAACATCGCTACCTCACTGCGTCTCTACGTCCAGCTGTTCGAGTTCAACGCGGGCCCGTATCTCCTCGTCAAGGAAACGGCCCGATGGTTCACTGGAGCGGACTACAGCAAGGTCATCGGCCCCACGTTCTCGCTCGTGTTTTTCGGCGTGATCGCGGCTGGGTTCGTGGCACAGTGGCGCACTGCACGAGCGATGAGATGGCCCGCCCCGACAGCCCTGCTCGTCGTGCTGGGTGCGTTCCTGCTCTGCACGACGACCGTGCATCCGTGGTACCTGCTGATGCCGCTGGCGGTGCTGCCGTTCGCGTGGGACGAAGGGAGCGAGGCCATCCGGACGTGGTCGTGGGGATGGTGGTGGATGAGCCTGTTCGTCGCGGGGACGTACGGCTTCTACGTCGGAGAACGAGGTCTTGCGCTACTCTCAGGCACGCTTGGCTGGCTGGTATTGCTCGGCGCGTCAGCTCTAGCTCTACTGCAAGCCGTGTCATCATCACGATGGGGCCAGCAACGTCTCGATGCCGTCTTGCGGCAGCGCGGGCGCTCGAAATGGAGCTGGATTGCGGAAGCGCTCGGCGAGAGCGACGGGGCGGGTGCTCGGCTGCTCGACCTTGGCGCGGGCGAGGGTTGGGTAGGCTGGGCGGCACACCAGACTGGCTACCAGGTTGCGCTTGCCGATGTGGTGGACCTAAATCAGACAGAGCTCACGCACATACGCTACGACGGGCACGCGCTGCCTTTCCCGGCGGCTACGTTCGATGCCACAGTCCTCGTGTTTGTGCTGCATCACGCCGAGCACACAGAGGCCGTGCTTCGCGAAGCTAGGCGAACGTTGAAACCCTCGGGCCGCCTTGCCGTCGTGGAGTCCGTGTATACGAATCCCGTCAATCACGCCCTGCTTCGGTTTCTGGACACGCGCGCGAACCGGCTGCGGGGTGAGGGCCAGATGGAAGACCAGGAGGCGCACCTGGCGTTCGATACGGTTGAAGGCTGGCGACGTCGCTTTCAGGAAGTTGGGTTTCGTGTTGAGGCGGAGCGGCGGCGGGGTCGGCTGATCCACCGGCAGCATCTCTTCGTGCTGCGGCCGACCGGTGACGCACCGTCCTCGGGCTCGTGAGGGCTACCCCGTTGGTGAGGACATGACGCGGTCGGCCAGCATCTCGACAACCTCGCCGTGAGCCTGTGTGTCGAGGTCCAGCCAGGCATAGCTGTCGCGCCGTCGAAACCAGGTACGTTGCCGTTTCGCGTAGCGCCGCGTGTTACGCTTGAGTAGGCGCACCATCTCCTCGGCATCGATCTCGCCGCGCAGATAGGCGACCGGCTCGCGATACCCTATGGTATGCATCGCTGAAAGCGTTGGCGAGACGCCTCGTTCGATAAGTCCCCGCATCTCGTCAAGCAGCCCGGCTGCGAGCATGTGGTCCACGCGACGCTCGATGCGCTCGTAGAGTTGTTCTCGGGGTCGATCGAGCACCACGACATCGTAGGCAAAACGCGGCGTGGTTGGGTGCTGGTGCCAGCGCGACAGCGGCGTGCCTGTGTCCGTGAGCACTTCGAGAGCGCGGACGATCCGCTGTGTTTTCGTCGCGTCCATCGTGCGCGCGGTCTCTGGATCGCGCTTGCGCAGTTCTTCGAAAAGTATGCCAGCACCCTCGCGCCGAAGCCGCTCGGTGAGGAGCGTACGCGTGGCTTCCGTAGTCGGAGGGATATCGGCGATGCCGTGGACGAGTGCTTCGATATAGAGCGTAGAGCCACCGACGATGACCGGAATCGCCTCGCGCGCGAATATGTCAGCGATGCGTGTTTCAGCTTCTTCGGCAAATCGCCCCGCTGAGAACACCTCCGTCACCGACTTCTCGTCGATGAAGTGATGCGGGGCGCGGTCCAGTTCGGCGGGCGTGGGCTTTGCCGTCCCGATAGTCAACTCCCGGTAGACCTGGCGGCTGTCCGCTGAGACGATTTCGACCGGTCGGCCTTTGCGTGTGGCGAGTCGTTCAGCTAGGTCAAGACTCACGCCGGTCTTCCCGACAGCCGTCGGACCGATGATCGCGAGGATGCGCGTCGGCTGATCCGGCCTCCTCAGCACGTCGTCACTCAATACTTCGGGACCGACGAGTCGATCTGGTCGCTCCAGGCAAGGATCCCACCTTTAAGGTTGACCGCGTTGGTGAAGCCGTGCCCGTGGAGTAGGGCCGTGGCACGCGCCGAGCGGGCACCCGAGCGGCAATGGACCACGATCAACTCGTCGTCGCGGTGGGCCTCAATCTCGTCCAGACGGTTGGGGAGCTCGTCGAGTGGAATGAGTGTTCCATCGAGCTGGGCGATCTCGTACTCGTCGGGACGACGTACGTCGAGCAAGAAGGGTGGGGCGTCGCTGTCGCGAAGCGCTTGGTAGTCCTGGACGGTGATCTCGGGAACGGAAGCCATAGAAGTAGGGGGATCGGATGGAGGCAGAGGGCGCGTTGCGTTGTTTGCTGTTATTGCAATGTCGTGTTGTTTCTGTACGCGCAACTCGCGAAAGCACATAGTGAGCGCGTCAATGAGCAAAAGTCTGCCGACGAGCGGTTCGCCGATGCCCAGAATCCACTTCAGCGCCTCGGTGGCTTGAACGGTGCCAACGAGGCCCGGAAGGACGCCCAGCACACCCCCGAGATCACACGTCAGTGCGTTGCTCGGGGGCTGGGGATACAGGTCGCGTACGTTCGGACCACCGGGCGCAGCAAATACCGATACCTGGCCCTCGAACCGGTATACCGAGCCGTACACATGGGGGATGCCGAGGGCCACACACGCGTCGTTGAGCAGGTAACGGCTCTCGAAATTGTCGGTCCCGTCCACGACGACATCGTATCCCTGAATCGTCTCGCGCACGTTCACAGCGGACAGTTTCTCAGCGTGCAGTTCTAGGCGGATGTGTGGGTTGAGCGCGCTCAGCCGTGCTTGCGCGGAGGCCAGCTTTGGGCGGCCGACGTGCGTCGTGTCGTGCAGGATTTGCCGCTGGAGGTTGCTCAGCGCGACCTCGTCGAAGTCCATGAGGCCGAGCGTTCCTACGCCTGCCGCGGCCAGGTAAAGGGCGGCGGGCGAACCAAGCCCACCAACGCCTACCACTAGCACGCGAGCCTTTTTGAGCTTTAGTTGGCCCTCAAGCCCAACGAGCGGCAACTGGAGATGGCGGAGGTACTGCTGGCGCTCCGTGCTACTGAGCTCTGCTTGCTCGTCAGCTGCCAGAGCACCATCTACTGGCATGTCGTCCATCAGCGTATCGTCTTGCATAGAAGGCTACTCCTCCTGCATGAGCTGGTAGAATCGAAAGCCTGCGAAGACTGCAATGGCGAAGGAAAAAGCAGCGCCGCCATAGAAGCCCGACTG
>JBCDFO010000226.1:0-7853 GCA_039177895.1 Bacteroidota bacterium | reverse complement strand
CTCGTCGCGGGCGCGGCGATTGCCTACGTCCTCCTCGGCGACCTCTTCCGCCAGCGCGATCACAACGCGATGCGCTCGCTCTGGTCGCCGATGCTGCTCAGCGGGATGGCGCTCTTGACGGCCTTCGGCACGGTGGCGCTCACCGGGGGCGTCGGCTTCGTGGACGCGCGCACGTTCCTGCCCGATGGGCCCCGCCCGCTCGTGCAGGCCGTCGTCGTCGGGACGATGGAGACGCTCAGCGCGTGCGTGATCCTGCTCTACCTGCGCGCGCTCGTGCTCTTCAAGCGCACCCGCGCCAGCGTGCGCAACTGGAACATCATGATCGGGCTGATGGTGGCGGCGGCGCTCACGATGGCGCTGGACCCGGCCGCAGCGGACGCCGCTGAGCGCAACATCCCGTTTCAGGTCGTCTCGATCCTCGCCGTCGGGATGATGGTGGCGAACGCGTTCCGCCTCTCGTGGATCGTATTCCTGTCGTTCCGCGAGAAGTGGGCCACCATCGGGCTGTGCGCGACGCTCATCACGGTGACGGTCCTCCTGCTCCACAACCGCTACGTGGGCTCGTTCGCGGCGGCGCAGGCTAAGGACGGCCTCGTCATCCCCGATGCCGCGCTCGTGCCGCTGCCGCACATCTTCAGCCAGCCGCTGAGCCAGTTCGCGCTCTTCGCCTTCGCCTTCACGATCCTCTACGCGACCACGGCAATCCTCTCGCTCCTCTTCCACCTACCGACGGCGAGCACCTTCGAGCAGAAGACGGGCGAGATGGAAGCGATGCAGACGCTCGCGGAGCTGTCCGGGCAGATGCTCAACCGCGACCAACTCGTCCAGGCCATCGCCGACGCACCGGTACGCTCCGGCGGGGCCGATGCATCGTGGGTAGCGCTCGTGGACCCTACGTCGGGCTCGCTCGCGCCGCAGCTTGCCGCCACGCGCGGCATCGAGCGAGAGCGGCTCTCGGCGCTGCTCGACGACCGCGCGCTCACGCAGGACGTCTTCGAGCGCCGCCGTCCCCTCGTGCTCAACCGCGCCGCTACCGATCACCGCGTCAGGGCGCGCCCTGGCGACGGCCTGGGCAGCCTCCTCGCGCTCCCGCTCACCGCCAGCGGTGAGACGCGTGGCGTCCTCTTCGCCACGAAGCGCGTCGCGGAGGGGTTCGAGCAGGACGACGTGAGCGCGCTGACCACGTTTGCAGCGCAGGCTGCGCTCTCGCTCTCGAACGCGGACCTGCTCGCCGAAGCACTCGAAAAAGAGCGGCTTGCGCAGGAGCTCGAGATTGCCCGCCAGGTGCAGCAGCGCCTCCTCCCGCAGACGCTCCCGACGTTCGAGCGCGCCGAGATCGCCGCCGAGGGCTTCGCCGCGATGGAGGTCGGCGGCGACTACTACGACGTGGCCGTGATCGGCGCGAACTGCGTCGGCATCATCGTCGCGGATGTCTCGGGCAAGGGCACCGCAGCAGCGTTCTACATGGCCGAACTGAAGGGCATCTTCCAGTCGGTGAGCCGCCTCACGCGCTCGCCCGCGGAGTTCCTGGTCCGGGCCAACGAGGCACTCGCGCCGTCGCTGGCGCGGCAGGCGTTCATCTCGGCGCTCTACGGCGTCCTCGACACGAAGGAGGGCGTCTTCACCTACGCCCGCGCTGGCCACTGCCCAGCCGCGCTCGCCCGCGCCGACGGCGATACCCGCCTCCTCCGCGCCAAGGGCCTCGGCCTCGGCCTCGACGCGGGGCCACTCTTCACGAAGACGCTTGCCGAGGAGCAGGTCGCGCTCCAGCCGGGCGACGCGCTCGCGCTCTACACCGACGGCGTCGTGGAGAGCCGCAGCCCCGACGGGGAGGAGTACGGCTATGACCGCGTGCTGGCTACGGTCGCCGCGCACCGGACGGCCAACGCAGCGACGCTCCTCGACCGTCTCCTCGAGGACTGCCGCATCTTCTCCGACCACAAGGCCGACCTCGACGACGACCTCACGCTGGTGGTCCTAAAGTGGCACGGCGCGGACGGGCCTCCCATCGCCGACACGGCGCAGGAGGCGATGGCTGGCGACGGCGTCCCCGGCGATGGCGTTCCCGGCGACGGTGTCCCTAGCAACGGGGTCGCGGCCCCGGACGGCGAGGTGGAGCCGCTCGCTGCAACTTCCAGCGAGTCCCCTCCGTCAGCCGAGCCGTTGCCGCCCGCCGCGCGCGGGCTCTCGTAGCCGATCCCTCCTCGTCGTATGTTCACCGACCTCGCTGCCCCGCCCGCCGTCGCCCAGTCTTCCGCTGCTTCGCGGCCTCCCCTCGTCACCCGACCGCTGCCCGCTGTGTCCAACTTCTCCGTCACCTTCCGCCCGACCGGCTCCGTGCGCGTGCTGGAACTCAACGGCGAACTCGACGCCCACACCGCCAGCGAGCTCGAAGCCGCTTTCCAGCGCTGCCTCGACGAGGAGGCGCACCACCTCATCGTCCACGGCGGCGCGCTCGACTACATCTCGTCGGCGGGCCTCGGCGTCTTCATGGCCTACGTCGAGCCGATGCGCGACGCGGGCGGCGACATCAAGATCACCGAGCTTCAGGAGCGGGTCTACGACGTGTTCGACCTGCTCGGCTTTCCGATGCTCTTCGACATCACGCCGTCCGAGGCCGAGGCGGTCGCCCAGTTCGAGACCAGCCCCAACGGCACGAGCGGATGATGTTTGACACCGAAGTCATCCTGCGACTCCCAGCCGAGGCCTGTTGCGTGTTACGTATCGCGTATTCGGCTAAGTCCACACGCAACACGCAACACGCAACACGTCCTCTGCTCCCGTAGCCTCGTTGTAACACCACCCGTCCTTTTCGCGCCATGCCCGCGCGCCACCACACGGTTGTCATCCCCAGCACGATGCGGCACCTCGCTACGGTGCGGCGCTTCGTGCGGCGGTATGGCGCGGCGGCAGGGCTCTCGGACCGGGCGGTGAACGAACTGCAGCTGGCCGTGGACGAGGCGTGCGCGAACGTGATCGAGCACGCCTACAAGGGCCGCGAGGACGGCCGCGTGCAGGTCGCCACGTTTGCGCAGAACGGGACGTTCGTGGTCACCATCCAGCACGACGGCGAGCCGTTCAACCAGGCGCGCTACAAGCCGACGAAGCTGCAGGACGCGCTCCAGAACCACCAGCGGCGCGGCTACGGCATGCGCCTCATCCACCGTCTCGTGGACGAGGTGAGCTTCGACCTCGTCGGCGCGACGAGCCAGGTGCGCCTCACGAAGCACGTCACGCCGGTGGTTTAGGAGGCTGTCGGCTGTCGGCCGTCAGCTATCGGTGGTGCTAGCTCTGAGGAAGATCTGCAAGCCGTCGTGGTCGCTGAGGCGGAGGCGGTCCTGCTTGCGAGGCAGGCGGTTGACAGCTTGAACGATCAACGTGTCGTCGTGGGCGAGGTGACACACAAGAGGCTTGTCGTTGTCGTCGCGAAGCCCAGGCGTTCCTATGCGAAGTGGACCGAGTGTGTGGAGGAGCTTCTCGTGCACATCCCGAGGTGCGCGAGTGCGAGGCACTGCCTGATTGAAATCGCCAAGCACGATGCGTGGATGTGGCGCCGGGCGCGATAAGATGCGCCTCAAGCCGTCGAGGTAGGCACAATGGTCCTCCCAACGGTGTCGGTCGCGCCGTCCCGACGAGACGTGCGCCGCTGCCCACGGTATGCAGATGCCGTGCACCTCAACGGGGCCGAGCGGTGTCTCCGTCACACCCGCGACGTAGCGTCCTGGCGGGAGCGCGGCGTGGCCGACAGCGTCCACGTCGCGCCAAGGGCTTGGGCTCCAGAGGAGAACTTTGCGTCGCGCCTCGTTATTTGGGTAGCCGTAATCAGCCTCGGACGTGATCGCGTGGCCGTGGTTCGGTAGCATCGCCATGGTGCTCTCGGCGAGGCAGAGAAGGTTCGGTGGGTCGTCCAGCCAGTGCGTTCTTAGCAGCTTGCCGTTTCGCGAGCGTGGGCTCTTCCATTCGACATTCCAGAGTAGAACGCGCATGTTTGATGGGCGCAGTCGAGTGGCTGCGATGCTCCTTAGACAAGGCTTGGCTTGATACTCAGAATCACCTGAGCTCGGGCTCGCGGGCGTGCCGGTGGGCCAAAGTCTATGTTCAAGACGCGCGCATCAATCGCTGAACCGACTGGTGGGAAGTCAGCTTGTGTGAGAGGTCTTGGTTCATCCACGATGTCGACGATTCTGACAAGCCCGACAGCCTCGGAGACGCTTAGATCGACGAAGAAGCCGAACGAGGCATGGTACTCCACGATTCCGCCCACGATGCTGCCAGCCGGGAAGCGCTCGTTGAGTCGGTCGATAGCTTTCGCCCCCAAACTCATGGCTCTCCTATCGAAGGCAGACCACGAACGACAACCTGCTAGCTCAGCAGCGCCGTGAGCTGCATCAGGTCGTAGTCGATCTCCTTCTTGCGGCTCCAGACGTTCTTCAGCGGCGTTAGCTTCACGTCGTGGTTTACCACGCCGACCATCACGCTGGCGTGGCCTTCCACGAGGGCCTCCACGGCCGCGACGCCTAAGCGGCTCGCGAGCACGCGGTCGCGCGCGGTGGGGCTGCCGCCACGCTGAATGTGGCCGAGCACCGTCACCCGCAGGTCGATGTGGTCGAACGTGCCGTCCTGGCGCAGCGCCTCAGCGACGGTGTGGGCCCCGCCGATCTCGTCGCCCTCGGCGATCACCACGATGGACGACCGGCTCTGGCTCGACATCAGCGACAGGATGCGGTCCTTCACCTGGTCGAGGTCGGTGAGCATCTCCGGGATGAGCACCAACTCGGCCCCGCCGCCGATGCCGCACGAGAGCGCGATGAAGCCTGCGTCGCGGCCCATCACCTCCACGAGGAAGAGCCGGTCGTGCGCGTCGGCCGTGTCGCGGATGCGGTCGATGTTCTCCAGCGCCGTGTTGAGCGCCGTGTCGTAGCCGATGGTCTCGTCGGTGCCGAAGAGGTCGTTGTCGATGGTGCCGGGGCAGCCGACCATGGGGATGCCGTGCTCGTCGTAGAAGATGCTCCCGCCGGTAAACGTCCCGTCGCCGCCGATGCCGACGAGGGCGTGGATGCCTGCCTCGCGCAGGTTCTTCGCGGCGAGCTCGCGGCCTTCCTTCGTGCGGAAGGCCGCCGAGCGGGCGCTCTTAAGGATGGTCCCGCCCTTCTGGAGGATGTTGGATACGCTCTGCCGGTCCATCTCTACGAAGTCGCCCTCGATCATGCCCGCATAGCCGCGTCGGATGCCGATGACCTCCAGGCCTTGCGCGATGGCCGCGCGGACGACGGCACGCACGCAGGCGTTCATACCGGGCGCGTCGCCGCCGGAGGTGAATACGCCGAGGCGTCGGATCTCTTCCATGTCGCTGATGCTGAACGTCGGTGGGCGGAGGAAACGGTAAGCTACGGTGCCCCCGCGAATCGCGCGTGACCGTACCGTGATGCGCGGCGCTTAGCGCTCGCGCACGAGCGGTACGAAGCGGAACTCGTCGAAGGCCTCGCGGCGGAACGAGGCGGGGCCGGTTCCAGCGTCGAGGCGCGTGAAGCGGAGCATCGTCTGGGACTCGGCGTCCCCGACGGGGATCACGAGACGTCCGCCGCGGCGCACCTTGCCGCCCCCCTGGGCATCGCTGGCGCTCCCGTCAGACGGGACGCGGAGCTGGGTGAGCAGCGCCGGGGGCACCTCCCGCCCGCCCGCCGTGACGAGGATCGCGTCGAATGGCGCGAGCGAAGGCCAGCCTGCGGTGCCATCGCCCGCGCGCGTCATCAGGCGGTAGCCAAGGCGGTCGAGCACCTCGTTGGTGCGCATCAGGATCGGTGCGTGGCGCTCGATGGAGAACACCTGCGCGCCCATCTCGCAGAGCACCGCGGCCTGGTAGCCGCTGCCGGTCCCGATCTCCAGCACGCGGTCGCGCGGCCCGAGGTCGAGCAGGTGCGTCTGCGTGGCGACGGTGAACGGCTGCGAGATCGTCTGGTTGAGGCCGATGGGCAGCGCCGCGTCGTCGTAGGCGCGGAAGCGGAGGCCGTCCTCCACGAACTCGTGGCGCGGCACCCGGCCGAGGGCCGCCAGCACGCGCTCGTCCGTCATCCCCTTCGCACGGAGCGTGTCGAGCAGGCGGGCGAGGCGGCGGGCGTAGCGCATGGGGGAGTGAAGCCGTGTTGCAGTGATTCCGTGTGGCCGTATGCGGAGACTACCAACGGGAGCGGTCTACGGCAACACGGCGCTACGGCCGAACGGAAAAACGACTCACGCCGCTTCCGTGGCGGGGGCGGTGGTCGTGAACGCCTCCGAGAGGCGGCGGCGCAGCTCCTCGATGGTCAGCGGCGGCGAGAGGACGCCGTTCTCCGCGACCGAGATGCGGCCGGTTTCCTCGCTGGTCACGATCACGAAGGCGTCGGAGCGCTCCGAGACGCCAACGGCGGCGCGGTGGCGCAGGCCGAGGTGCGGGTCCAGCCGCTGCGCTTCGGAGACGGGGAGGATGCAGCGGGCCGCCGCGATCTTCGCGCCCTGGATGATCGTCGCGCCGTCGTGGAGGGGCGAGTTCTTGAAAAAGATCGAGGTGAGCAGGTCGCGCTCGACCTCGGCGTTGATGCGCGTGCCCGTCTCGATGAAGTTGCGCAGGCCCGTCGCGCGGGCGAGGACGAGCAGCGAGCCCGTCCGGTCGCGGCTCATCGCGCGCACGGCCGCCACGATCTCGTCGGTGACCTGCTCGCGGGCTGAGGTCCGCACGAATTGCCGCACGAGCGGGTTGCGGCCGAGCATAAACAGGAGCCGCCGGATCTCGGGCGCGAAGAGGATGATGACCGCCAGCACGAACACGTCGCTGATGGTCCCGAAGAGCGCCTGGAGCGTGCGCAGGCCCATCGCCTGGACGAGCGCGTTGAGGGCGAAGATGGCCAGGATGACGCCCGCGATCTGCACGGCGATGGTACCCCGGATCGCGCGGTACGTCACGTAGACGAGCGCTGCCACAACCGCGATGTCGACGAGGTCCCAGAAGGTGACCGGGAGGAAGCCGAAGAAGTCGATCACGTCGCCACCTCGCCTTCAGTCGCGGCCTGGATCGCCGCGATCACGCGCAGCAGCTCGACCGTCGCGCGGACGTCGTGCGTGCGCACGATCGAGGCCCCGTGCAGCACGCCCGCTGCCGTCGCGCCGAGCGAGCCGAAGAGGCGGTCCTCGATGGGCGCGGGGGCGTCTGGTGTGCCCAGTGCTGCGCCGATGCTGCTCTTGCGCGAGACGCCGACGAGCACGGGCCGCCCGAGCGCCGTGAACGTCTCGGTGTGGCCGATCAGCGCGAGGTTCGCCGCCGTCGTCTTGCCGAAGCCAAAGCCTGGGTCCACGACGATGTCGCGCACGCCCGCCGCCTCGGCCTGCGCCACGGAGCTCGCTAGCGACGCCTTCACCGACGCGACCGGGTCGGCGAGATCGTATTCGTGTGGCATCGCGCCCGGCGTGCCGAGCGAGTGCATCACGATATACGGCGCGCCGTAGCGTGCCGCGACGCGAGGCATTTCGCCAGAGAAGCGCCCACCGGTGATGTCGTTGACGACATGCGCGCCTGCATCGAGCGCGGCGGCGGCGACCTCCGGCTTGTAGGTGTCGATGGAGACGAGGGCTTCGGGAAAGCGCGCCACGAGCGCTTCGATGACGGGCAGCACGCGGCGGCGCTCCTCGTCGGCGTCCACGGGCGTCGCGCCTGCGCCATACGTCTTGCCCTTCGGTCGGCTCGACTCGCCGCCGATGTCGATCAGCTGCGCGCTTTCCTCCAGCATCGTCTCCGCGCGGCGCAGCGCGGCGTCACGGGCAAGGAAGCGTCCCCCGTCCGAGAACGAGTCCGGCGTGACGTTGAGCACGCCCATCACGTG
>JBCDFO010000225.1:0-7853 GCA_039177895.1 Bacteroidota bacterium | reverse complement strand
TGAGTTGGTGCGGCTCTACATCGGCGACGCCTTCGACGTGGTCGGCACGCGGCGGCAGGTCAACGAACGCCGCATCTCGGACCGCGTCCGCGAGGTGACCGTCGAGGTGGAGGTCCGCAACCGCAAGGAGACCGCCGCCGATGTGGCCGTGGTCGAGCGCCTCTTCGCCGACTGGGAGATCACGCAGGCGAGTCACGAGCACGAGAAGCTTGACGCGCGCACGGTGGAGTTCCAACTGGAGGTCGGCCCCGACGAGACGGTGACCGTCCGCTACACCGCGCGGATTTCGTACTGATGAAGCGTTCTCAGCTTTGTGCCATGACGGCTCCCCCCGTTCTCGCTGCCGCTCGAACTGTCCCCCTCACACGTGAGGGGGACAGCTTGACCGCCGTGCAGGCGCGTCAAGCTGGGGGAGCATGGGTCGTCGTCTTGTTCCTGCTCCTCCTCGGCCTTCCGGCCTGCGCGCAGGAGCCCGTAGCAGACGAACCCACGACCCACGACCCACGACCCACGACGTTCCGCACGGGCGCGCAGGTGCTCGTAGACGGCGCCTTCGCCGCGCTCGACGGGATGCGCGTGGGGCTCGTGACGAACCACACCGCCATCGTCGACACCACCGACGGCGGGCCGGAGCATCTCATTGACCGGCTGCACACCGCGCCGAACGTGACGCTCGCGGCGCTCTTCGGGCCGGAGCACGGGCTGCGCGGGACGGCCGAGGCCGGGGCCGCCGTCGCCGACGGGCGCGACGCCGCGACGGGGGTGCCCGTCGTCAGCCTCTACGGCACCACCAAGCGCCCGCCCGCCGACGCCCTCACGGATCTCGACGTGCTCGTGTTCGACATCCAGGACATCGGCGCGCGGTTCTACACCTACATCTCCACGATGGGCGCGTCGATGCAAGCTGCCGCCGAGGCGGGCCTCCCGTTCGTCGTCCTCGACCGACCCAACCCGCTCGGCCGCCGCGCCGATGGCTTCATTCGTGAGCCGGCGTACGACTCGTTCGTCGGAGCCTTCCCCATCCCGATCCAGCACGGCCTCACGGTGGGCGAACTCGCAGCGATGATCCAGGGCGAGCGCTGGCTGCCCGGCCTCGACAGCCTGGATCTGCGCGTGATCGCGATGGAGGGCTACGACCCCGAAAGCCCGGACAACGACGCCGTCGCGGTCGGCTGGCCCGCTGGGCTACCGTTTGTCCCGACTTCGCCGAACATCCCCGACCTCGAAACGGCCGTCGTCTATCCTGGCACGTGCCTGTTCGAGGGCACGACCGCGAGCGAGGGACGCGGGACGGATGCGCCGTTCCTCCTCGTGGGCGCCCCGTGGGCGGAAGCAGTAGCACTGGCAGCCACGCTCAACCAACGCAGGCTCTCAGGCGTGCGCTTCGAGGCCGCGACGTTTGTGCCGGAGGACCTGCCGGGACGCGCGGTGAATCCGAAGCACGAAGGCGCAGAGGTGCACGGCGTCCGGCTCGTTGTCACAGACGGCACCACGATCCGACCCGTCGCGGTGGGTGTCCACGTCGTCGAGGCGGTGTACCAGCAGGCGCCCGCGCCCGCGCAGCGCTCGGCGTTCAAACGCGACTGGCTCGCCAAGCTCGCGGGCACGGACCAGCTTCGGCGCATGCTCACGTCAGGCACCAAGCCCGACGCTATCATCGCTGCCTGGACCGACGAGGTCGCGGCATTCGAGACGCAACGAGCGCCCTACCTGCGCTACTGACGCTGCATGCGAGCACGACGCTCTTCTTGCTGCCGCGTCGCTCGGCTCTTGAGCAGAGGGTTTTCCTCTGCGTAGTCGCCGCGGATGAACAGACGCAGGTTCAACACAAACACGATGAGGGTGCCCAGAAGCACGAAGGCCCAGATCCACCAGGGGCTGTCTTCGACCTGCCACCCGCGCGACGACATGTTGCCGACCATGGTGTAGATGCCATACACCACCAGGGTCACCACTTGCACCAGCAGGGTGCCGATGAGTTGGTTGACCAGAAACCGAACGAGGGGCATCACCTACACCGCCGCCTCGGGCTGCGGCTCGGCGCGGGGGCGCCAGAGGATCGCGTAGACGATCTCGACGTAGCCCGCCAGCAGCAAGAGCGGCGCGAGGTAGAGCGAGAGCGGGCTGTTGACCGGGTCATCGCTCGTGGCGTTGTCCATCAGCATGATGGCATAGCCCGCGACGATGAGCGCGAGGCCGAGGCCGAGGAGGAGGTAGTTCTGGCGGCTGAACGCCAGCCGGGCCTTGCCGCGAGCGCCGCGCCGACCCGCGCGCCGGGTGGGCGCTTCGGTCGAGGACGCCGTAGATCGAGGTTTCGTGCGGCGGGACTTGGACGTGCGCGACGAACGCTTGGCCATGGATAGAGGCAGGAGGATGGAACAGGCCAGGAAAATACCACGCGTGGCTCGTGCCACTCCCGTGCGCCTGTGCGTTTTCGATAAGCGCTGCGTGGAGATGAGATAGCGACCAGCGTCGTGGTGGGGCAAAAGAACGCGCGCGGGCACTCGTCTCGTGTGGCGCGCGTCGATAGGTCCCGGCCCGCAAGCATCGTAGCTTGCGGTCCCCTCTACCTGCACCGCGCCCGTCTCCCATGCCCGTCCTCGCCCGGCTGCTGCTCCCGCTCGTCTGTCTCGCCGCCCTCCTCGGCACCGCCCCCGCCATCGAGGCCCCAGCCACCGGGGACACGGCCACCGAAGCGCCCCAGCCTAGCCAGGACGTCATCCCGCTCACGGCGGCGCAGGGGTCGGCCGCCCAGGCCATCGAGGCCGTGCTGGCGGACCCGGAGTTGCCCGCCGCGTTCTGGGGGATCTACGTGCAGGACCTCGCCTCGGGACGGGTCGTCTTCCAGCGCAACGCCGACCTCAATTTCATCCCGGCGTCGAACCAGAAGCTGCTCACGTCGGCCGCCGCACTCGATGTGCTCGGACCCGACTTCCGCTTCACGACGACGCTCCACTTCGACGGCACGACGGCGGGCGACACGCTCGACGGCGACTTCATCCTCACCGGCTCGGGCGATCCGACGTTTGGCAGCCGCCGTGTGGCCGACACCGTCTGGGCCGACCCGCTCGGCGCATGGGCACGGAGCCTGGCCGACGCGGGCGTGACGGCGCTGCGAGGTCGCCTCGTAGGCGACGGGCGTGTCTTCGAGGCGCGCGACGCCTACGCGCCGGGGTGGGACCTCAACCACATCGACAGCCAGCCGTGGGCCCCCGCCTCGGGCGGGCTCAGCTACGCCGACAACCTCGTGCGCATCCGCGTGGAAGGTACCCGCGCGGGACGCGCCGCTCGTGTGAGCGCCGCGCCGGAGGGCTTCGTGCGGCTCGATAACACCGTCGGCACGCACGGGCGGCGGCGGGGCTACAGCCCGCTGCGTATCCAGCGCCGCCTCGGCACCAACACGTTCGACGCGACGGGCTCGGTGTCCTATCGTTTTTCCGGTGAGGCGAGCGTCCCCATCGAGAACCCGACGCACTACACGCTCCACCACTTCGTGGACCGCCTCGAAGCCGTCGGCATCGACGTGGACGTGACGCTGGTGGACGCGGCCGACCTGACCGCGCCGCCGCGCCTGACCGGCGATCCGCTCTTCGTGCACCGCTCACCGCCGCTCTCGTGGATGGTGACCGAGATCAACGAGCGCAGCGACAACCTCTACGCTGAGCACGTCTTCCGCGCGCTCTCGGCGCAGGGCACCCTCGCAGGCGGCCGCAGCGCCGTGCTCGGTTTCCTGAGCCGCCAGGGCATCGCCACGACCGGCCTCTCGGTGCGCGATGGCTCCGGGCTCTCACGCAAGGACCTCGCCACGCCCGCTGCGTTCGGCCGCCTCCTCGCCGCGATGGCCGGGCACGAGCACGCCGATCTCTACCGCGGCTCGCTGCCCGGCGGCGGTCAGCCCTTCACCACCCTCTCGACGCGGCTTGAAGGCCTGCCCGTAGCGGCGAAGACGGGCTCGCTGCAGTACGTCCGCGCTCTCTCGGGCTACGCCACCGGCGCGGACGGCACGCCGTACGCGTTCAGCGTCCTCGCCAACCACTACACCGCGCGGTCCGGACGCATCACCGACGCCATCGACCAGATCGTGGCAGCACTCGTGGGCGGCGACCTCGCCCAGGGCTAGCCTCGCCCGCGCGCACCGGTCCCGAGCATAGGTGGCCCGGCGTAGTTTCTCGGGCTCAGCCCCACCCACCTCGCTCTACGCCCGATGCCGTCGTTGCTCCGTCTGGTCTTGACCGGCTTCGGTGTGGTGGCGCTCCAGTGGTTCCTCCTGAGCCGCCTCCCGATCTACGGCGTCACGCCGGACGCGGTGCTGCTCTTCGTGACGGTGGTAGCGCTGCGGTACGGGCGCGTGCAGGGTGCGCTGGCGGGCTTCGGGTTCGGCCTCCTCGCCGACCTGCTCGTGAACCCGAGCCTCCTCGGGCTGCAAGCGTTCGCGAAGACGCTGATGGGGTTCGTCGTCGGCCAGTTCCGCACGGAGGAGAACGAGTTGCTGCGAGCGAGCCCCGCGCAGACCGCGCTCTCGGCGCTGACGGTGGCGCTGGTGCACAACGTGATCGTGATCTTCGTGCTCGCGCTCACGCAGGAGACGCGGACGCTCTTCCTCGTGACGGGCCTCTGGCTCGGCTCGGCGCTCTACACCGCGGGCATCGCGCTCGTCGGTGCCTTCCTGAGCCGACAGAGCAGCTAGTGCTGTTTCGTGCCAGGTCTGGGGGGCTCGGCGTCACAGCATGTGGTGCGTGTTGCGTATTCCGTATCGGATCGCTCACTACCGGACACATTTTTTCAAGTCCCCCATCGCACGATGCCAAACACGCCGGTTGACCACCATAGCCAAGGTCTTGTCATGCTGAACTTGATTCAGCATCTCAGCGATGCAGCAGATCACCCGAGTCGTCAGAGATCCCGAAACCGCAGGTTCACGCCAGTAATCAAGTCCGGGATGACACAAACGGGGCTTCACGGGCAGAAGGAGCCGTATTGGGCACCGTCAAGAAAAAGTGTCCGGTGGTGAGATCGGATCGAAGCCAACACGAAATACGCAACACGTCCGAGTAAACCCGTCAGACCTCCTCTGAGGTGGCCCTAGTCAATGAACGTCACGTCGAACTCGCCGTTCGTCACGGACACAGTCCCGCTGCCGTTGGAGGCGGTGAACGAGAACGTGCCTCGCACCCGTTCGGCGGTGATGCTCGTCACGGTGATGGTACCGGACCCGCCGAGCACCGTCGAGAATGGGATGGCGGTGGACGACGACGAGTAGACGCCGACGAACACCTCGTCGGTCGTCGAATAGGTCCCCGTGGAGAGGCTCTGCACGGAGATGGTGATGCTGCTCCCGTCTGCGCTGAACCCACCGAAGCCGAAGCTCGTGTCGGTCTCGTCGCGGCCCGCCGCCGCGAGCGTGGCAGACGTCCAGTCCGCTCCATTGACAGTCGCCGTGACCCCAGCGTTGCCACCGATGGGACCCCCAGGAAGATCATCGTCGTCGTCGCTGTCGCAGGCCGTGAGGGTGAATGCGAAGCACGCGCAGAGCAGGAGGGTGGCGAGGGTACAGGTCGAGCGTGTCATGGCTTATGGAGGTTGAGATCGAGAAAAAGAGACCCTGGACGAGACGTTCACGCTGGATGACCAGGCGGCGCGTCGCGGCGTGGTTGCCGCTAGCCAGGCGAGCTAGGACACGTCCTCCGTCCTGAAGCACTCCCTGAAATCGGCGCGAGGGCTCGTGACCTGCACCGCCGCAGGCACGGCAAGCGAGCACCGCAGGAGCAGAGGGCACATGGCCGACGACGGCTGGTGTGCGTGTCGCCCTCAAACTGCCTGCGGCGACCTCCTCGTTCAATCGCCCAAGGATGTGAGATTGGGGCTGTTGGCTATCGGCTGACGACTTGCGGCTGACGGCCATTGGCTTGCGGTTTTGCCACCCAGGCATCGCTTTCCAAGCCAGCTTCAGGCCCCTGCCTTTTTCTGAAGGCTGACAGCCGACAGCCAGCCGCTGACAGCCTCCCTACGCCTTCCCCAGGTACTTCAGCGTGGCCTCGGTGCGGGAGCGGACGTGCATCTTCTCGTAGATGTGCCGGATGTGCGTGCGCACGGTGTCGAGGCTGATGTGGAGCGCCTCGGCGATCTCGCGGTAGCGGTGGCCCTGGACGAGGAGGGCGAGGACCTCGCGCTCGCGGCTGGTGAGGTCGGCCTCGTCGGCGGCGGAGCGCGCCGGGCGATGGAACGTCTCCACGACGCGCCGCGCGATCTGGCTCGACATCGGCGAGCCGCCCTGGGCGAGCATGCGGATGTGGGCGAGGAGCTGCGCGGGCGGCATTTTCTTGAGCACGTAGCCCGTCGCCCCGGCTTGGAGCGCGCCGAAGACATGGTCGTCGTCCTCGTAGACCGTGAGCATCATCACCTGCACGTCGGGCCGGGCGGCCTTGAGGCGGTGGGTCGCCTCTACGCCGTCCATGCCGGGCAGGCCGATGTCCATCAGCACCACGTCGGCCGAGAGCGACGCCGCGTGCTCTACGACCGGTTCAGCGGCGTCGAACGTGCCCACGCATCGGAAGCCCTCCGAGGCGTCGATGAGGGTGGCGAGCCCCTCGCGGATCTCGGTCCGGTCCTCGATGATGGCGATTTGGATAGGCGCAGGCACGGTAGGGGCGGTTGAGTGACACCCTGTAAGGTCTCGTCGCGCCGCCACCCGCGCAATCGCATGAGGGGGTGATACGGACCTGGAGAATCGTCCGCTGGCGACGAAGCAGCCTCATTCGTCATAGGAATGCCTCGCCGTAGAGACGCCTCGCCGAGGCGCCTCTGCCCTCCATCGAACGGTACCGGGCCTCATACACATCCATCCCCTCACACCTCGATGGGCAGCGGCGCTTCGAGCCGGATCCGCGTGCCTGCGCCCGGCTCGCTCTCCACTGTGAGTGTCCCCCCGATCTCAGCCGCTCGCTCCCGCATGTTCGCGAGCCCGTTCCCAAACCGGCGGCCCGAGGCAAACCCCACGCCGTCGTCCTCCACCGTCAGCACCAGCCCCGTCTCGTCCAGACGCACCCCCACCGTCACCCGCTGTGCCCCGGCGTGCTTCACCAGGTTATGCACCGCCTCACGGAGCACCAAGAAGACGTTCCGCCGAAACTCCGTCGTCACTGACTGCGCGGGCACTCCCTCCGGAAAACGCAGCACGACATCGAGGCCCGTCGGCTCGAGCGTCTGGGCCGCACTCTCGCGCAGGTAGGCCACCAGGTGGTCGAGCCGGTCGTTGCGCGGGTTGAGCGCCCACACGATCTGCCCGATCGCGTCCAGCGTCGCCCGCGACGTGTCGGCGATCTGCTGCAACCGGCCCGCGGCCGCGTCGGGAAGGACGGCCGGGCCTCCATCGCCCCTCGTCTGCGCGGCCTGGAGCTGCGCCAGTTCGGACAGGATCGCGATCTCCGTCAGCGACGCCCCCACCTCGTCGTGCATGTCCCGCGAGATGCGCGCCCGCTCCCGCTCCAGCGCCTGCTGTGCCTCCATCTGCGCCAGCCGACGCTGATACGCCCGGTGCGAGAACGACCACGCCACGAACGCCACCACACCGACGAGCGCCATCCCGACGAGCAGCCGAAACCACACGGTCTGCCAGAACCACGGCGCGACCACGACGGGCACCGCCACGCCCGCCTCGTTCCAGACGCCGTCCTCGTTGGCGGCCTTCACGCGGAAGGTGTAGCGGCCCGGCGGGAGGTTGGTGTAGGTGGCGCGGCGCTGATCGGCCATCGGGACCCAGGCATCGTCCCAGCCGTCGAGGCGGACGGCGTAGCGGTTGCGGTGGGGGTTGGTGAAGGCGAGCGCGGCGTACTCAAAGGTGAACGCCGACACCG
>JBCDFO010000224.1:0-7879 GCA_039177895.1 Bacteroidota bacterium | reverse complement strand
TCCAGCACGCGGCTGCGCGCCCAGTAGAGGTCCGTGCCGTCCTCGAAGATGACGTAGACGAAGCTCGTCCCGAACATCGAATAGCCGCGCACGGTCTGCGCGTAGGGCACGGAGAGGAGCGCTGACGTGAGCGGGTACGTGACCTGCTCCTCGACGATCTGCGGCCCCTGGCCGGGGTATTCCGTCTTGACGATCACCTGGACATCCGAGAGGTCCGGGATCGCGTCGACGGGCGTGTTGAGCGTGGCGACCGCACCCAGCGCGGCCATGAGCAGCGTCACGATCCCGACGAGCAGCCGGTTCGCCGCGCTCCAGGCGATCAGCCGTTCGAGCGCCGAGGGGCGGTAAGACGAGTGCGGCATGTTCATGCGCGACCTCGCAGGCTTGTCTCCGCGGTGCTGACTGTCCGCAATGTCATCCTGAGCGGAGCAACCTGCGGCTGCGGAGTCGAAGGATCTAGGTCGTACCTCGGCGCTCCGAACGCAGCTTGGGTGCTGGCCCGGAGATCCTTCGGCTTCGGCCTCCGGCCCGCGCTCAGGATGACACGATGTGTGCGATGAGTAGTCATGGCATCTCCTCGGTCATCTCCATCCCACCCATCGCGTTGCTCTGGGCGTCGTCGCTGGTCATCGCAGTGAGGCTGGCCGCGAGCCGCGCCTCAGAGTCGATCAGGAACTGAGCGCTGGTGACCACGCGCTCGGTGCCGTCGAGGCCATTGAGGATGTGTACGACGGGCGTCCCGTCCGCCGCTTCGCCCTCGGTGCCGAGCATCACGGCCTGGGGGCGGAAGCGGCCCGAGAGGCTGCCCGTCTCGTCCGTTTCCGCGATGAGCACGACGGCGTCTTCGCCCGTACGGATCGCGGCCTCGGCGGGGACGCTCAGGCGCGGCTCGGTGGCAGCGCCGGTGAGGTGGGCGGTGGCGTACATCCCCGGCTTGAGCCGTCGGTTCGGATTCGGGACAACGACGCGCGCAGTGCCGGTTCGCGTCGCCGGGTCGAGGGTGTCGTAGACGTACTCCACGCGCCCAGCAAGTGGCTCGCTTGGCCACGCTTCCACCTCGATCTGTACCTCCGTGCCGACGCTGACCCAGCCGAGGTCGGCCTCGGGGACATCGACCTTCAACCACACGTGCCCGAGGTCTACGACCTCGAAGAGCCGCACCCCGGCTTGTGCCTGCATGCCTCCGACGACATGCTTCTGGACGACAGTGCCGCCCGCGGGGCTGTAGACGGTGAGCGTCCGCTGCACCTCGCCGGTTTCGATGAGCCGGTCGATCTGCGCCTCGGTCACGTCGAAGAGCGCAAGGCGGCGGCGGGCGGCGGCCACGAGCCGGTTACCTTCCTCGGGCGAGGCCATCAGGTCGCGGGCGCGGAGCGCGAGGAGCACCTCCTCCTGCGTGGCGACGAGTTCGGGGCTATACAGCTCCAGCAGCGGCTGCCCGTGCCGGATGCGGTCTCCCTCGGCGTCGACGTAGAGTCGCTCGACCCACCCGCTCACCTTGAGCGTGACGACCGTGCGGGCACGCTCATTGGCCTCGAACGTGCCCGTCGTGCGGAGCGTCCGCGCAAGTACCTGCTCGGTGACGGGAGCCGTCCGCACGCCGAGGTTCTGCATCGTCACGGGGTCGATCCCGACAGTGCCAGCGGCGGCTCCGTTCACAGAGACGGGCTGAAGGTCCATGCCGCAGACGACGCACTGCCCGGGTTCGTCCTGCACCACCCACGGGTGCATCCCGCTCTGGAAAATGATGCCGTCACCGTTGGCGTCGTAGGCCGCGAGCCCACCGGGTGTGTCCGCGGGGTCTTCGGTACCGGTTGTGGCAACGGGAGCAGAATTGGAAGCCGGTGCCTCGATGCCGCAGCCCCATACGAGGCTCGCGAGGAGGAGCAGTGCGACGAAAAAGGTCGCTGGCGAATGTAGACCGTGCTGGTACGGCTCCCCCCGCTTGTACGCCTGCAACGGCGCACAAGCTGTCCCCCTCAAACGTGAGAGGGACAGTCCGAGAAGCGGAGCGCGCAAGCTCGGAGGCGACGCAGGACGGGGGGAGCCGCATCGCAGCAGGGCCTTCGGTCGTAAGCCGTGCGTTTCGTTTAGCATAGGTCGTCGGGGCTGTGGGTCACTCATCGTTCAGCGCTCCCAGTTCAGTCCGCGTAGGCGGTGTGCCGAGGGTGCGTTCGAGCGCAGCGAGGGCGCGGGCGTAGCGAGCGCGGGCGGCGTCAAGGGCGAGCCGGAGGTCGAGGCGCGTGCGTTCGGCGTCGAGGAGGGCGAGGTGGTCGGCCTGGCCCGTCGCGTAGGCAGCGAGCACGGACGTGACGATGGCGTCGGCCTGGGGGAGGAGGCGGTCCGTGTGGAGCGCGATCTGCGCGGCCTCGTTGCGGAGCTGTGCGCGGAGGTCCGCGAGCGTCGTAGTGATCTCGGTGGCGAGGGCGGCTCGCTCGGCTTCGGCCTCGGCCATACGGAGGCGTGCCTCCTCGGCCTGGGCCCGCTGCCGTATGCGGTCGAGCGGGATGCGCATCGTCACGCCGAGGGCAAACGCGTCGCGGCCATCGGCTGAGGCAGGCACCGCCCGGTCGCTGATGTTGAAGTAGGTCACGTTGACGCCGAGGTCGGGGTAGCGCGCCTTCCGTACCAGCGTGGCCTCAGCCTCGGCTTGAGCGACACGCGCCTCAAGGGCGTCATTCTCGGGACGCTGAGCGAGGACGCTGTCCACTGCCACGCCGCCGACGGCTCGCGTACGGAGCGAAGCGAGCGGCACCGTGTTGAACGCTGTGAGACTGGGCCTGTCGAGCAGCCGCGCGAGCCTCTGGAAGGCCCGTGATGCCTCGGCATCGAGTTGAAGCAGTCGCGCGGTGAGGCGTTTGCGGGCGAGTTGGATCTGGAGGATGGCGCTCTGCGGGCCGCGCCCGACCTCGTAGCGCTCCATGGCGGCCTCCGCGAACGCAGCGAGACGTAGCTGAAACGCCTCGACGTGGCGGCGCGTCGCCTGCACGTGGGCGAGGTCGACATACGCTGTTTTCACCGCGAGCGCCACATCGAGGGCGTAGACCTCCGACCGGGCCTCCGCCGCTTCCGCCCTAAGCGCCGCGGCCTCTGCGCGCAGGCGTAGCGTGCCGGGCCATGGGAAGCGCTGTTCGACCCGCACCTGCGCCTGCTGCGCCCCGCGAGCAGTGAGGATCGGGGCCGGAAACGCCGTCACGCCGACCGTCGGGTTAGGGCGTGCGGACACTTGCTCGGCACGCGTCCCGAGCGCGTCGGCGTGCAGCCGCGCCACCGCCAGCGCCGGGTTATCGGCGACGGCCACGCGGAGCAGCGAGTCGAGGGGGAGCCCAGAGTCGGGAGCCTGCGCCGAGGCGCACAGCGGCAGCAGCAGGCCGATCAGCGCACCGCGCGCTGAGGAGAAAACAGCCATGAGTCGGATCGAGCGAAACCACACGGACGCGACCCGCCGCAAGAGACGACGGGAACCATCCGGCTCGATCAGATCAGCAGCACCGCAAAGGCGAGGTGCGGGCGCACCGGCGGCGGGCCGGTGTCGAGATCAATCGCGGCAGGCGTTGGTGGCCTAGGCGGCGACTGGGTAAGCGTCCACAGCACCGGCAGCGCGGGCACATCGAGGGCGAGCGCCGTAGGCACGACGGCATGCTCGGAGAGCAGCGTCGCCGGGTGCGTATCGCAACACGCCTCGGCCATCGGTATCGGCATCTCAGCGGGCGGGCAGCGCGTCTCCTCGACGGGGCAGCAGCACCCTTTGTCCATCGCGCAGGCGTAGGCCAGCGCCGGAGCCGCCGCCATCAGCACGAAGCCGAAGGCGAGCAGCGCGGGAAGCAAACGCAGAGGACGGAGGACAGGCACGGGCACCGCAGGAAAGACTCCGCACCTACCACGCCTCGTCCCTGCTGTTCCGCTCTCTGCCCAAGCGCGCTCGCCGCCGAACATGCCAGGCTGTCGCGATGGGGGCGGGCCTGCTCAGCGCAGGACCTGCAGCGTCGTTGCTGTAGCCTCGTCACCCACGCGAAGCCGCAGCACGTAGAGGCCTGCAGCCAAGTCGTCCGCATCCACATCGAGCGTGTGGGCTCCGGCGGGCACGCGCTCGGTAGCCGTCACGAGCTGACGGCCGAGAAGGTCGTAGACCTCGAGGTGAACCACCGAGGGGCGCGCTGCCTCGAACGTCACGTGTGCGCGTTGGTAGGCGGGATTGGGATAGACGACGGCCGAGAGCCTTGGTGTCGTCTCTGGGTCGTCTGCCGTGCCGACGGGCCTGGATCCGTACACGAAGGCGCGTCCCCGGAACGCATCGGCCCGGAAAGCTCCGATGACAGCCTGACTTTCGTTGAGATGGACGGCCTGCCCGAAGGAAACCAGCTCCTCCTCGAAAGGGCTCTCAATGGTCGCTTCGAGCGTCCATGCGCCGTTTGAGCGGGAGAAGAGGTACGCCCCACCCCCGTCGAAGGAGGTCGCGCCGATCAGCACGTCGTCCCCGTCGAGGCTGACGGGGTCAAACGGGCCGATGGTTGTGAAGAAGGCAGGGCCACCCTCGGGCAAGGGGATCTCGGCCTCCAGCGTCCACATGGCTCCGTCGTAGGCGAACACGTACGACGACGCGCCAGCGCCAAACCCAATGGCGACGAGGGTCCCGTCCTGGTAGTCGAAGTTGTAGCCAATCTGGTCCGGATTCTCATCGCTCGCGACGGAGAGCTTCGCCGTCTGTGACCACCCATCGGCACCGCGCGTGAAGGCGTAGATGGCCCCCACCTGTGGCGTATCCCCAAAGCGAGGCGACCCGACCAGCGCAAGGTTGCCCTCAATAGCGACGGCGGCACCGAAGAACGGGGCGTCCTCTGGATCGTCGGGTACGAGGATGGCCTCTTCCGCCCAGCCGCTCCCGGTGTGGGTGAAGACATAGGCCGCTCCCCCAACGAGCGTGGCCGTGATAGCCTGGTCTCCGTCGAGGTCGACGGATTCGCCGAAGAAGTCGCCGGCTTCGGCGTCGCTGGCAGTGAGCTTGGCCGTCTCGACCCATCCGCCCTCGCTCCGCTCGAAGACGTAGACCGCGCCCGTGTTCTCGCCCGCGTCTGAGTCGTCCCCGCGGGCCGAGACGAGCAGCCGCTGCCCGTCGAATTCGACGAACTGACCAAACAAGTCCCCCGTGTCAAGCGCCGCCGCCGCTAT
Source organism: Bacteroidota bacterium (assembly GCA_039177895.1). Lineage (GTDB taxonomy): Bacteria > Bacteroidota > Rhodothermia > Rhodothermales > Rubricoccaceae > JBCBEX01. Next base: position 2,710 of record JBCDFO010000224.1, on the reverse strand, counting down.
CACGGCCTCCTGTGCCCACCCGTCGGCTGTCCGCGAGAAGGCTACGACGACGTTGTCGTTGGCCGCGCTCGCGAGCGCGAGGTCGCCGTCAGTCGCGACGGCGGTTCCGAAGGCCGCTATGTCTCCGAGTTGGGACGGGATCAGTTCGGCGTTGAACGCAAGCGGTTGGGCTACGCTGAGCGGAGCGGTGAAGAGCAGGACGAGCAGGGCTAGGTAGCGCATGAGAACGGAAGGAGGAGGAGCTAGAACCGGAAGCCTTCGCAGTATAGGCGTCTTGGCTCTCGCGCTCCATCCCCGGAGGAGGGGAGCGCGCTCTAGTTCCTCGCCGCTCCGTCGCTCACACGCCCGTGGTGTTTGCGTCAGCAGCCGTGGGCTGTAGCTCGTCCGGCAGGTCCAGCGTCGTCGTGTCCGGCAACGCCTCGAAGTCGCTTGCTACGAGGCGGTCGCCTACGGTGACGGTGAACCGCACCTTGGTGCCGACAGCGAGGCCTTCCACCTCGGCGGGGTCGGCCAGGACGAGGCGCATGCGCATCGCGTCCATCACGCCGGGGATGGTCTCGTGGACGACGGACACCGCAGCCCCCTCGAAGCGGGTGCCCTCGTAGAGGCCGCGCACCTCGTAGGTCTCGGCGTCCTCAGCGGGCAACCCCGCTGAGTCGGATGTGCATGCCGGGAAGCACGCGAGGACGATCACGACAAGGCCGGACAGCAAACGGGGAGGCATGGAGGAGGCGATTCAGGGAGACGAGACACGCTGGAAAGGTACCGCGATCGCCACGTCAGCCCAGGCCAGCCGCAGCGCGGTGCCGTTGCTCGCGAACGACCACGTGAGGCCTTCAACAGGCGTCGTCAGCATCTCGGGGGCGACCTCCACCGTGGCCATGTCGAGCGCGGCGTCGTACTCGTCGGCGAGGTGCATGCCGAGGGCGCGGTTGACATGGAGCGTCCAGCGGTCGCGCCCCGGTGTCACGAAGAGACTGTAGGCCCCCGGCTCGACGCGCGTGTCGCCAAACATCAGCGGCACAGTCGTTACGAGTTCGGTGGCGCGGTGCGCGCCTGCCGCCCAGACCGCACCGTAGCCGACGAGGCCACCGTAGACCTGCCGCCCGCGCACGTAGGGCTTGCCGTGCACCACGTGGACGTAGCCCCCATCGGCATAGCGGAGCCCGGCCCGGCCGACGGCACTCCCCGGCGGCACCTCATCGCCCAGCCGGAAGCCTTCGACGACGAACGCCTCGGCGACCTCGAATGCAGGAGGGGGCGCGTCTTGCGCGCGAGCGGACAGCCCGACGAGTAGGAGTAGGAAGAGAGTAGATTTAAGCATCGGTGTCACCTCCCGCGGCGCGGGCGTCTAGGCTGTCGAGGCGCGGCTGCACGCCCATGTCGTACATCGCTTGCATCATGTTGAGCACGCCGGGGGCCGTCGTCTCGGGGCTCCCTCCGGCGATGGGTGGCGCGGGGTCGTACTCCATGTCGAGCATGACCGCTTGCGCGTAGGCCTCGCCCGCGACCTCGTTCATCAGCGCGAGGCTCATGTCCATGCCCGCCGTCACGCCTGCGGCGGTCCAGTACTTCCCGTCGCGGGAGTACCGCTCGTCGGTGAACGTCGCGCCGTAGCGGGCGAGCATCTCCTCGGCGCGGTACCAGTTCGTCGTCGCCCGGCGGCCTTCGAGGAGGCCCGTCGCCCCGAGGACCCACACGCCCGTGCAGACCGCCGCCGTGTAGGTCGTCGTCTCGTCGATGCGACGGATCCAGTCGTGGAGCGCCGTGTCGTAGGTCGCGTCGATGGTGCCGGTGAAGCCGCCGGGGATGACGAGCAGGTCGAGCGAGTCGACCTCGGCGATGGTCGTGTTCGGGACGAGCTCGGTGCCCATCACCGTCGTGACCGTGCCCGGCTCGTTGGCGATGAGCTGCAGGTCGACGCCCATGAGCTGCCCGAGTACGTAGCGCGGCCCGAGCGCGTCGAGGTCGTTGACGCCGTCGTAGACGAGGATGCCGATGGTTTCGATGCCGTGCGTGGCCTCGCCGAAGAGGTCCACCATCACCGCATCGTGGTTTTGGGCTGTGATCTCGGGGATGCTATCGGGGAGGACAAGCGCTGCCTCGCCGTCATCAGCGGAGGATGGGGAGTCGGTGGCGCACGCCGCCAGCATGAGGGCCAGCGTGACGAGTAGGAGTCGGAGCATGGGCGTCAGGATGGTAAGGTCGGAGTAGGGCGGTACCCCCGCTTCACTCCCCATGAAGGGTCGTGAAGCTGTCCCCCTCGTGCGTGAGGGGGACAGTCCGAGGAGCGGAGTTCACAGAATGGAGGCGACGCAGGACAGGGGGTGAAAAGCCGCTACCGCCGCAGGCGCAGCGTCACGCCGAGCGTGCGCGGCGGCGCGATCACGGCGTTGCGGTTGAAGCTGGTGTCGGGCGCGCCGTAGACGAGAAAGCGCTCGTCGGTGAGGTTCTGGATCCAGAAGAACGCCGAGGCGCGCTCGGTCTCGAAGCCGATCCGGGCGTTGACGACGGTGTAGGGGTCCTGCCGCAGCTGGTTCTGGATGTCGGTGAAGAACCCGCCGACGTTGCGCACCTCGCCGCGCGCCACGAGAGACGTGCCCCCGCCGATTGGCTGCCGCAGCTCGGCCCCGACGAAGGCGGTCCGCCCCGGCGCATTCGCGAGCCGGTTGCCCGAGATGTCGTCGCTGATCGGCTCGAACGTCTCCGG
>JBCDFO010000223.1:0-7881 GCA_039177895.1 Bacteroidota bacterium | reverse complement strand
GAAGAGAACGAGGCCTCTACCGTCTTCGGTCCGAAGCCCGCCTTGCTGAGGGTGAATCCAGCGAAGCCGACGGCGAAGACGAGCATCACCACCAGCAGGCTTTCTGATCGAACGATGGACATGAACGTAGGCATCGGGGGAAGCGACGACGGTTGGAGGAGGGACTAGCCTTGCGCGAGCACGCGGGCGATGTCGGTGCGGTAGGCCTGGAAAGCCGGGATAAGCGCCGCCACGACGCCTGCGACGAGCGCGAGCGCCACTACGTAGAGCACCCGCGGGTCGAAGGAGAAGCCGCCGATGGCCATGCCCTGCGCCTGCTCGACGGCGCCGCCCAAGACGGCCGCCGCCAGGTGCCCGAGCACGAGCCCCAGGAACGCGCCCAGACTGGCAAGGAGCAATCCTTCGAGCAAAACATGGGCCATGAGCCTGCGCCGCGGGGCCCCAAGCGCCCGCATCATCGCGAGGTCGTAGCGCCGCTCCTTGAGCGCGTTGATGAGCGCTACGAAGACGCTCAGCACCGCCACCAGGACGAGGATCAGCCCAAAGGCCCGCACCGCGTCGATGCCTACGCCGAGAAGGTCGAAGAGCCGCGCCGTCTCGAACGCGGGCGCAGCGGCCTGGAGGTCCGTCTGCGTGTTGACGTAGCGCGGGAAGGAGACCGCGGCCAGCGGGGAGGCGTAGCGGATCAGCACGGCGGTGTACTCCTGCTCCGGAGCCGACGCTGCCTGACCGGACGAGCCGGGCGGCCCCGACGCGCTGCTGGCCAGGACGGGCGCGGCAGCGTCTTCGGTCGCGTCGTCTTCCCCGTGATCGTCATGCGCGTGGTCATCGTCGTGCGCGTGGTCGTCGTCGTGGCCGTGGTCATCGTCGTGACTGTGCTCGTCGTCGTGCGCGTGGTCGTCGTCATGAGCATGGTCGTCGTCATGGCTGTGTTCGTCGCCATGCTCGTCATCGTGGGCGTGGTCGTCGTCGTGTTCATGATCGTCCCCGTGCACGCCGTGCACGTCCCAGACCGTCTCGATGCTGGTCAGGATGAGGCGGTCGAGGACGGTCCCCGTCTCGGCGAACACGCCGACCACCTCAATAGGATGCTCTTCGTGGCTGTGCCCGCCCTCGCTGAGCCCGTGCGCGCTGAAGAAGGTGTCCCCGATGTCGAGGCCCGTCTCGCTGGCCACGGCCGCCCCCATCGTCACCTTCATGGTCCCCGACCACAGTTCGCCGCGCTCGACTTCGCCACCGTAGTGCGCGGCGTAGGCGTGGGTGGCCCCCACGATGCGGTAGCCCCGGTACGAGTCCCCAAGCGCCAGCGGGATCGCCTCCGCGACGACGGGATCCTCCATGAGCGCCTCGGCTTCGGCGACCGGGATGTTGCCCGTCGGCGAGTCGATGTGGTAGACGGCCGAGAGGATGAGTTGGAGCGGGCTGCCCTTCGCCCCCACCACGAGGTCGATCCCCTGCGCGTTGCGCGTGAGGTTTTGCTCCACGCGGTCACTCACCAGGAGGAGCACCACAATGGTCGCGATGCCGAGCGCGAGGATGAGCACGTTAAGGACGCTGCTGAACGTGCGCTGCCGCAGATACGAGGCGCTAAGTTTGAACAGGTTCATGGCTGCGAGGGCGCGCTGGTGGCATGGTTGTGAGAGGCCTCGTCGAGCGCGAGGTAGTCGCTGAAGGCGCTGGTGATGCGGGCGTCGTGGGTGGCCACGAGGAGCGTGGCGTCGTACGCCTCGGCCTGCTCACGTAGCAGGGTGAGCACCTGCCCAGCCCGGACGTCATCGAGGCTGGATGTGGGCTCGTCGGCCAGCAGGAGACGCGGCCGGTTCATCACCGCCCGCGCGATCGCGACGCGCTGCCGCTGCCCGACCGACAACTCGTGGGGGTAGGCGTTCACCTTCTCCGCCACGTCCAGGCTGCGGAGCACCTCGTGGGCGCGGCCCGCGTCTTGCGGCAGGCCCGCCATGTAAGGCGCGAGGAGCAGATTTTGCTGCACCGTCAGCGTCGGGAAGAGATGCAACTGCTGAAAGACGATACCGATGTGTTGCCCCCGAAAGCGGTCGAGTGCGTCACCTTTGAGCGCGGTCAGTTCCTCCCCCGCCACCACCACGCGGCCCTCACTGGGGCGCAGCAGACCCGCCAGGATGTGGAGCAGCGTCGTCTTGCCGCTGCCGGAGAGGCCCAGCACGAGCCGGTGCTCGCCCTGGGCGACGCTGAAGTGGGGCAGGTCGAGGACGGCGTCCTGACCATACCGGTGTCGTACGTCTTCAAGAAGGATCATTCCGTCCTAGGCGTTCAGCGCATAGTTGGTTGAGAGCGGAGTGGCCCGGTAGCGGGTACGCCACCGAGCCAACTCCGTCCGTGTGTTTTCGTTTTGCCGATCAGTCGTCGAAGTCGAGTACGACCTGAGGCAGATCGGTCTGCGCATGCGCGGCGGTCGCGAGGATGCGCGAGAGTAGGAGGAGTCGCATGCGGTCAGGGATGGTAGGGCGGTGTGGATGGATTGGCTCGATGGCGCGGTAGCGTCGCCGGCGTCACGAGGCCGGGAGCCGCTTTGCCGCAGCGCGCGCCCCAGCAATGTTGCGGGCCGTCGGCCCGAGTTCGAGCTCGGCAAGCGGTCCGGTTGCGTAGAGGCCCGGCGCCCACGCCAGCGATGCCTCGACGCGCGGAAAGCCGCACGGCGCGACGGGCAGCCCCTCGCGTTCCACGGCGTTGTCCAACCAGGCTCCGCCGGGACGCCCTGCCGCAAAGCCCGTTGCCAGCACGACGCGGTCCGCGATGCACGTGGACGAGGCGTGGGTCGTGCGGGCAAACGTCTGCCGCGGGGGGTGTTTGCGGCTCGTGCGAGACGATTCGGCATGGCGGAGCGTGAGGCGAATCGCGCCTTGTGCGTCCAGCTCCGCCGCCTCAACGTGCGCAGTGACGCGCCGTAGGTCGTGACGGTTGGCGGCCCACCGGAACGAGCGCAGCACGTCCGACGGGGCCGAGCCCCGGTGCCGTGCCGCGTCGATGGCGGCACGGCGACGCGACGGGCACGCTTCCGCACGAAAGCGAGCCATCCGCTTCGGCCCGAGCCAACCCGGGTCCGCGTCGAGTTGTGCCACGCGTGGCGCATGGCGGGCCACCAACACGGTGGGACCACGCTGCGCCAGCGCGACGGCTGCCTGAATTGCCGAGATGCCGCCTCCTACTACGGTCACGCGCTCCAGTTCGGAGACGGCACCCCGACAAAAATCAAGATCAAAAAGGTGGTTCACCTGCGCCCCGCGTTCCCGTAGTGCGTGCGCCCAGCCAGGCCAGCACAGGCGCTCACTGGCTCCCATCGCGAGCACAACACGTTTCGCTTCAAGCGCACCGTCCTCGGTCTCGACGCGCCAGCCTCCGGGGCAGCGCTCCAAGCCGGTCGCTCGTCCCTGAACGCGGAGCGTATCCAGCGCGTGCGCTTGCACGATGGCCATCGCGTAGGCTTGGAAGAGCGCATAAGCTGGACGACGGAAAGGTGGCGCGAAGCGCGCCACGGCGGCTGCTTGAGGCGACTTCGCGAAGCGCTTGAGGCCGAACGGATCGACGCCGAGATGGTGAACGAAGGACGACCGAAGGAAGGCCATCCCCGTGTTGACCGTCTGGTGGTTCCAGAGGGCAAGCGGTGCGGGGTGCGGATCAAGCACCCGGACCCGCTCGCGGGACCAGCCCAGGCGGGCTGTCAGCGCAAGCGACAGGTGGGTGCCGTGGACGCCGCCCCCGACGATGAGCCAGTCGAGCACGGGCAGGCAGGCTGTAGACCAGGGGCCGCCTCGCCACACATGCACGAGGCACGCGATTGGGACAGCGAGGCGGTGTACGCGCAGCGCTACGCCGCAGTCAGAGCGGAGGCAGGGCGCATCGGCCGCCGGACACCACGTTGAGCCGTGGCCTCTCAGCGAGCGCCACGGCATATCCGAGGATCTGGCGGACTAGCCTACCTGCGGGGGGCCTCGTTCTCCAGGAACGACGACATCGGTCTCCGTCGCCGGGGCCTCCGGAACTGGCACGGACCGTTCCAGCCCTACGATCTCAGCGTAGAACGGCTGGGTAGTTGCCTCGGCACCCATAACCTTCTGGAGGAACGCACAATCCGGGCACGAGCCGAAGTGCTCGTCAGCGCTCTCCTCCGAGACCATCGGGCCCTGATCGTGCGCATCGTGCCCATGCGGGCAGTGCGTGTGCGCGGCTCCGTGATCCTCAAGCCCGTGGCTCGCCCAGTGCGCGGCGGGAGCCACCGCGCCGCCCAACAGGACGACCGCGAGCAGCATCGAAGCGAACAGGGGGCGGTGCAGGCACATGCCGCAAGATATACCGCACGCACGGTCGCCGGGCAACCGCTACCGACGATTTTCACCCTTACCCCACCCCATTGGACCGTCGCCCTGAGGACTGCGACGCCAGTGAGCATCGTAGCCTACTCCTGGTGCAATCTGCGCCTACTCCTGGTGCGATCTGCTCAAGGCCCGGACTGGATCGGCCAGCGCAGCGCGGAGAACGAGCACGCAGACCGCCGTCAGTGTCGTAGCCAGCAGTACCCCACCTACGGCGAAGAACGGTCCAGGGCCGAGGTCGATGCGGTACGCGAACGCGTCCAGCCAGCGGGCGGCTGCGAGATAGGTGAGCGGTGCTGCAAGGCCCACAGCGATGAGTACCAACGCACCGAAGTCCTTCACGAACAGCCCTACGATCCGGAGCGCGCTCGCGCCGAGCACCTTGCGCACGCCGATCTCCTTGCGCCGCTGCAGCACCGCCAGCGAGACGAGGCCAAACAGCCCCAGCATCGCCACGGCGAAGGCCAAGGCTGACGCCAGCGCCACGACCGTACCGGTGCGTCGCTCGCCTGCATACAGCAGCGACAAGTCTTCGCTCAAGAACGAGTAGTCGAAGGGGGCAGTCGGGAGCACGTCCTGCCAGGCTGCCCGGACTGCGGCGAGCGTCGCGGCCGTGTCTTCGCTGTCGAGGCGGAGCGAGAACGTGCGGTAGAGCGGCACCTGCTCCACCGAGGCGATGACGAGCGGGCCGATGGCGCGGTGCAGCGAATCGAAGTGGAAATCGCGGACGATGCCGCGCACGGGGACGGCCTCCGCCCCATCGACGTGGAGCAGCTCGCCAGGCGCGGTCACGCCCAGGACGGCAGCAGCGCGTTCGTTCAGCAGTACCCCAGTCCCCTGCTCGTCGGGCGAGAAGAAGGCCCCTGCCACCACGTCCAGTCCGTAGACGTCGTCGTACTCCGCGTCGACGACAAAGCGCGGGAGGTCGCGGGTCGCGTCCTCAGGCTGACCGGCACGGCGGACAGCGAGGGTGTTGGGCGCTCCCTCAGACGCCGTCTCCCACGAGAGGCTCACGGCACGCACGCCCGGCACGGCCTCCAGCCTCGTCTTGACCGGCTGGAGCCGCTCGACGCCTTCGGGCGACCAGTCGCGCGGGACGGAACGGATTGCGAGTACCCGATCCCGCTCGAAGCCCAGCGAGGCTTGATCCAGGAATACCGTCTGCTGGTGAATGATCGCAGCGCCAGCCACCAAGACCAAGGCGACCGCAAACTGGACGACGACGAGCGAACGCCGAAGCTGTCCCCCCTGCCGTCCCCCGGCTGCTCCTCGGAGTACCCGCACCGGACGGAACGCGGATAGCACCAACGCAGGGTACCCTCCGGCCGACAGGCCCGTCACCAGGGCGATCGCGACGAGGCCAAGGAGCATCGGAGCATCCCACAACCCAGCTACCACAAGCGGTTTGTCTGCTAGCTCGAAGAAGGGCCCCTGTAGCACGGACGCCATCCCCGCGCCCAGCGCCGTGGCCAAGGCTGCCACCCACACCGCTTCGCCGAGGAGCGGCCCGACGAGTTGAGCGCGCTGTGCTCCAACGGCTTTCCGTACGCCGATCTCTTTGGCGCGATTTAGGGCCCGAGCCGTGGCCAAGTTGGCGAAGTTGATGCAGGCGACGGCGAGGATGAGCACGGCCAGGGCGCTGAGCAGGTAGACCGCCTTGCGGTTTCTGCCGTCGTTGTCATCGAGGTAGAGCGTCGCAAACGATTCGAGGAGGATGGCATAGGTCTCCGCCCACTCTTGCGGCGCCTGCTCGGCCACGAACGCGGGGAGTCGAGAACGGAGCGCGGCGACATCCGCCCCGACGGCGAGCTTGACGTAGGCCAGTAGGTACCGGTTTTCCCAGCTCCACCACGCGTATTCGGTGATCAAATCGCCGTCGGTGAACGAGGTGATGACCTCGAATTCGGCCCCGTCGAAGTGCGTGAAGGAGTTGAACGGCCGATCCGCCCAGACGCCGGTGACGGTGTAGGGCTGCTCGCCGTTGTTGTACGTCTCGACGAGGAGCGTGCGCCCCACAGCATCCGCTGTCCCGAAGACGGCCTCGGCAAAGCGCTCGTGGAGCACGACGCTGCGCGGTGCCGCGAGCGCGGTGGACGGGTCGCCGTGGAGGAGGTCGAAGCCGAAAAAGGTCAGCGCGTTCGCGTCGGCCACGTAGGCGTTGCGGCGAAAGACAGGCGGGGCGACCTCGTCGCCCGCGCGGACGTTGAGCCATCCAGCCCAGATACGGACGGTAGCCTCGACCTCTGCGAAGGTCTCCACCAACGCGGGCCCGGCGGCCGCTGGCGCGGTGATGGGAGGCCCTGCGGCCCCGTCTGACCAGGCACTGCCCAGGCGGTAGATGCGCTCCGCGTGCGGCACGTCGCGGTCCACGGCCAGTTCGTTGCGGACGTAGAGCGCCAGCAGCACGCAGCACGTCAGCCCGAGCGCGAGACCGATGACGTTAATCGCGGTCTCGGTCGGCCGCCGGCGAAGCGTCCGCAGCGCGACGCGTGCGTGGTACCTGAACATGCGAGCAACCGTTGAAGGTGAACGAGCTGAAAGGAAGGCGCGCTGAGCCGAGATGCCACCGCACCCTTCGGTGCTCTCATGGTACGACGCGCGCTGCCGGTTGAGCGAAGGCAGGTGAACACCGCCTCGCCGTACCTCCCCCGCGCTGTGCTGAGGCGCGTTGGTAGCTTGCAGCGACGTCTGTTCCTCGCAGAAAATGACGCGGCTTCACCCACCACACCCATCGCTCATGCGTATGCCCTCGTTGCTGCGTCAGGCTACGCGGTCTTCGGCCCTGACACTCGCGCTCCTGGTGTCGCACGTGAGTCTAGCCCAGGGCGACGGCGGGCCGTCTAGCCCTCCGACTACGAGCGCTCCCAGCGTCCCTGACACGCTGCGGCAGCTTGGTGATGTCGTCGTGACCGCCTCACCTTTTGCGCTCGCGCCATCGCGCGCCCCGCTGTCGCTTACCGTACGGGCGCGCTCCGAAGCCGAGCGCTTCACCACCCCTGGCACGACGCTGGAAGGACTCGGCCACGGCGTACCGGGCGTCTGGATCTCCGACCGTGGCAACCCCTCGACGGGCGAGCGCCTGCTGGTGCGTGGCGTCGGCTGGCGCTCGGCCTTCGGGGTGCGCGGCTCGCACGTCATCCTGGACGGTATCCCACTGACCCTCCCCGACGGACAGACGCAACTCAACGTCGTCGATGCCGCGCTGGTTAGGCGTGTGGAGGTGCTGCGCGGGCCCGCGTCTACGTTCTGGGGCAGTGGCTCCGGCGGCGTTGTGTCGCTTTCCACAGAACGCAGCCTCGACGAGCCGAATGCTGACCCATCCGTTCAGCTCCGAGCTCTCGGCGGTGCCTACGGGCTCGCCAAAGCTGAGGCGGCGGTACGGCCCACGCTCCGGCGCGGACGTCTGGCGGTCTGGGGCAGCGCGATGACGCAGCAGGGCTACCGCACGCACGCAGCCGTGGAGGCGTTGCGCCTGGGAGCCTCCGGCCGCATGCCGCTGGGCGACGGCCGGTCGCTCGGACTCGTCGCGCTG
>JBCDFO010000222.1:0-7881 GCA_039177895.1 Bacteroidota bacterium | reverse complement strand
GCTTGCTCCCCCTTCTTCGCCAGCACCTCGCAAGCGCGTTCTCGTCGTGGATGATGATGAGACGAACCGCGATCTTGCTCGTCACATTTTGCAACTCTCACGCTTCGCTGTCGATGTTGCCGTTAGCGGCGAGGAGGCGCTCGTCCTGATGGATCAGGCCACCGCCGCTGGCCTCACCTACGACATCGTCGTAGCCGACCTGATGATGCCGGGGATGAGTGGGACCGACCTCGCCAGCGTGCTCGTGGAGCGCGGCAAGCCGCCGCGTCTGGTATGTGTGACCGGGCGCGTCGCCCCGACTACGCTGGAGATGTGCGCCGCAGCAGGCTTCGATGTGGTCGTGACGAAGCCTTACCGGATGGCGTCGCTGCTCCTGGCGGTGATGGGCGAAGGCTCGTCTTCCCGCTCCTCGCCATCCCGGCATATGCCGCCGAGGCCAGCGGCCCTCTCAGGCACCTACAGCCTGTAACGAGGCCGCTTCGCGGTAGCTTGCCGGATCTGACACCAGACCGTGCGGGTAGGGAGGCTGCCATGCCCACGTCTCCCCTCTCTCCCCTGAAGGCGCTCCTCGCACGGGCGCATGTCCCTCACAGCGGGCTTCCAGTCGCAACGATCGCCGTGCTTGCCGATGGGCGTTGGGTCCCTGGCGTCCGCGTGGAAAACGCCTCGTTTCCGCTGACCGTCCCGGCCCTCACGGCGGCCCTCGCAGGGGCACGGGCACTCGGTGTCCTGCACGAGATCCAGGTTCTCATCTCTACGCGCCCGTTCACGCTCTCTGAGACCGCACTCGCTGAAGAGGCCCTTGGCCAATCGATCCAGACGACTGGAGATGGCGCGCTTGCGGTAAGCGGTGCAGAGCGTCCGCCCCTGACCCACGCGCTCGACATTGACAGCACATGGCCACAGCCTGAGCGCAGCACGCTCGGTGCGGCCATTGACCTGGCTCGCCTCGCCGCGCAGCGTGCGCGCGTTCCGCACTCGGGCTTCCCCGTGGGCTGCGCCGTAGCCACACACGAAGGCGTCATGGTTCCGGGCGTGAACGTCGAGTTTGACGACTGGACGCGCGGGCTCTGCGCCGAGCGTACCGCGCTCGTGCTGACGGTGAGCTACGGCCTTACGCCTGCGGCACTCACCGTGACCTGCCTTGACGCACCTGGTGGGACCCCCTGTGGGGCTTGCCGCCAAGTCATCGCCGAGTTGGCGCTGGAGGCCCCGCTCTGGATCGACCAAGGCGCGGCTCCCCCGACGCAGACCACCGCGGCGGCGCTGCTGCCCGATGCGTTCCTCGGCGCAGGGCTGCGCGGGGCACCCGGCCCCACCTCGGCAGACGAGCCCCGCTCGTAATTTCCGCCCCCGTCCTGAACGCAGACACGGATCTGCCGTCCTGCTGCGTTCGGACTGCTCGCTCCACGCTCGCACTTCTCACGGCCCTCGCTCCTCGTCCCTGTGGATCTCACGCTTGCCGCCTCGCCGGTCTTGCTCGTGCTCTGCATCGCAGCTGGTGTCGCGCTAGCGATGATCACCTACCGGCGGAGCGTGCCTACGCCCACGGGCGGTCGCCTGGCGCTGCTCGTCGCGCTCCGAGGCACGGCGCTCGCCGTCGTCTTCTTCCTGCTCTTCGAGCCCCTGTGGCGGCGCGTGACGACCGACCAGGAACCCCCGGTGCTCGCAGTGCTGGTCGATGACAGCCAGAGCCTCATCGTTGCGCCAGACGGCACCGAGGGCGACGACGCGGCAGCCCAGCGACAGCTGCGGGCCGCGCTGGAAGCCCTCGGCGACCTCGGCGTCCCCCCCGACGCGCTCCGCCGCTACCGCTTCGCGGAGACGGCGACCCGCCTCGACGGCACGAACGCCGACTCGCTGGGCTTCGACGGGGCCCGCACCGACCTCGCCCGCGCGCTCGACACCGTGACCGACGACCTCGACGGCGACAACCTCGCGGGGGTGCTGGTCCTCTCCGACGGCCGCTCGACGACGGGGCGCAACCCGCTCTACCTTGCCGAGCGCTACCCCGTCCCGATTTACACCGCTGTCGTCGGCGACACGACGGCCCAGCGGGACGTGCGCCTCAGCCGGGTCATCACCAACGAGATCGCGTACGTCGGCGTCGAGGTGCCCGTGCGGGTCGGCGTGCTGCACGACGGCTTCGCGGGCGAACGCGTCACCGTCTCACTCTTCGCCGACGGGCAGCGGCAAGCCTCCGCATCGCTCACACTGGGCGCCGACGGCACCGAGGCGACCATCGACCTCGCGGTGACGCCGGGCGCGGCGGGGCTGCGGCGCTACACGGTGGCCGTGAGCCAACTCGACGGCGAGGTGACGACGCGCAACAACACCGAGTCGGTGACGGTGCGCGTCCTCGAAAACCAACGGCGCGTCCTGCTTGTCGCGGCAGCCCCAGGGCCGGACGTCTCGGCGCTGCGGCGGCTCTTCGGAAGCGATCCGAACGTGGAGGTCGTGCCCCGCACGCAGCGCGGTCCTGGGCAGTTCTACGAAGGCCCGCTCCCGACCGACCTCGCCGACTACGACCTGCTCGTGCTGGCGGGCTATCCCGGCACGGCCTCCGACGGGGCGACCACGCGCCGCCTCGCAGGTGCCGTCAAGGACGGCTTGCCGGTCCTGTTCGTCCTCAGTCAGCAGACCGACCCGACCGCTGTGCGCCAGGCGTTCGCCGAGGCCCTGCCCGTCGTACCGGAGCGCAGCCGGACGCTGTTCTACGAGGCCCAGCTCGCGCCGACGCAGGCGGGGGCGTTCCACCCTGTCCTCGACATCCAGGGCACCACGGAGCGCCTCGACCGCCTGCCGCCGGTGCTCTACAACGAGTCGCGCTGGCGCGCCTCGCCGGACGCGCAGACGCTCGCCACGATCCGGGTCACCGGAGCGGTTCTCGACGACCCGATGCTGGTCGTGCGCCGCCGTGGGGGCGTCCGTAGCGCCGCGCTGCTGGGCGCGGGGACGTGGCGCTGGACCAACCTCCCCGAGGACCTGGAGGACATGGCGGGCTTCTACCCGAGCCTCACGGAAAACCTCCTCCGCTGGCTCACAACCCGCGCTGACCGCCGCCCCGTGCGTGTCCGCCCCTCTCGCGACCTCTTCGGCGAGGGCGAGCCTGTCACCTTCACCGGGCAGGTCTACGACGAGGCCCTCGCGCCCGTCAGCGACGCGGCTGTGGAGGTCACCGTCACCGCGCCCGACGGCACCACGACGCCTCACGTGATGCGCGCAGCAGGCAACGGCCGCTACACCCTCGACCTCGGCGCGCGCCCTGAGGGGACGTACCGCTTCGCCGCCACGGCCACCCGCGCGGAAGTAGGGACGACCCTCGGCGACGACACGGGCAGCTTCGCCGTTGGCGCGCTCGCGCTGGAATTCCAAAACCCGACCGCCGACGCAGCGCTCATGCGCCAGCTAGCTCGCCGCAGCGGTGGCACCGTCGTCCCCGCTGACGACCTCGGGCAGCTCCGCGACGTGCTCGCGCAGCCGGGCCGCTTCGCCGCACTCGCCGTCGAGACGGAGCGCGAGACGCCGCTGTGGCACGTCCCGTGGTGGCTCGCGCTCGTGGTCCTGCTCCTCGCCGCCGAGTGGGTCCTCCGCAAGCGCGCCGGAATGGTGTAGCCGGGTAGGCGTCGTGGTCCAGACGAGGGCGCAGCCGAAGTCGCGCCTTTCCGAGATACAATCGACGGCCAGGAACTCGTAAGCGCCGGTCTCGGCCTCACGGATAAGCACGTGTGCAAAAGCGCTGCGGTGTTTCGGTGTGGCCATGATGCGGTGCGCCCTCGCCACCGTGCGGCCGTGTGGCCCCGAGGGCGGCTTCTCAGGCCGTCGCGCTCCCGAAGACCCGAGCCCGTCACTTCATCCTTCTGCCTTCGAACTTCTGCCTTCCCGCTTATCGATGCACCCCTACCCTCGAATACCGCTCGGCGGGGGGCTCGTCTGTGGACGGATCGAACGTGGGACCGAGGACGCCGACCAGCAGGGGCAAGGAGTTCTGGGGGACGAAGCCCTGATCGGCTTCGACGTGGAAGGTGCGGTAGCCTGCTTCACCACCCTTGAGCAGGCGATAGTCGTGGTAGGCCTGCCCGAAGGGACCGCCGACGAGAGCCGCGAGCGCTCCTTTTTCGGGCCGTTCGACGATGCGATAGGGAAAGGCAATCACGTCGGACTCCCCGGGCGCCACGGTATCGAGCGTCCAGGTCCCGACGTAGACGGCCGCGCCCGGTTCTGCCCGGAACCCTACCGCTGGCACCCGCACGCTCTGATCGTGGTTGCCGATCTGATCCACGAAGGCAACAGACGTCACCGCGTACACACCCGGCTCCATGCAGAAGGCGAACGGGGCATTCGGCTTGAACCGCATCCGTCGCTCGGCACCAGACTGCTCGTGGACCACCAGGTCTTCGATCCGCCACAGCGAGCCGAGGTCGTCGGGGATGGCTCCCCAGACCGGCTGGCCGTCGTCCCCGATGTGCACGAGCACCTCGTCGCGCTCGTACCGGCGTGGCTCCGGGTCGTGGAAGGGACCCTCGCGCTGCGGGTCGAACACGATGGCCTCCTCGGTCTCTTCGACGACGACACCGTAGAGGGTCTTGTGGTCATACCCGTCGCGCACGACGAGCGCCGGTGCCTTCCGCGCCCACTGCCGGGGGCTGGCGAAGTAGCCCTCCACGGAAGCGATGCAGTCGGGCGCGTTGCGCAGGGACGTAGCCATCGGCGTGCAACCGACGCCGACGAGCAGGGCGAGCAAGAGCGTGGCGCGTCGCATGGAAACTCGGTGACGGAACGTGGAGAGAGGTCGGATTCCGCGAGCACGAGGCCTAGTACCGTGACCGGTCACGATTGTCGGGTCGCGTAGGCTTCAAGGTCACGTTTTGAGTTCCCCTCCTGGACAGAGCCTGTCCTCGCGTACGCGGGGAAGGGGACAGGGGTGGTTGACCGAATTAGCACGGAGCCTGACAAGGTGAAGCGGTCGCAGCACTAGAGGCGTTCTCGAAGTACGCGCGTGCATCGCGCCGTCGGTGGTATGCTGGCCATCCACTAGGGGGCGCTCTCCTCGGCATCGTCCGGCCACGCCCACTGGAGAATGTGGGTGCGCTGCCGGGTACTCCCTTGCGTCTCGAATGTTGAGTCGTCCTGAACCTGCAGGGTACGGATCCCCTCAGCACCTCGGGCCTGACGGAACAGGTAGAGGAGGCCCACCCCAACAGCACCGCCCGCGATCCCAGCGACGATAGACGGGTTCTTCCGCTCCGCCACGCGGTAGGGGATCGCCACGACATCCTCGGCATCAGACGGAGGGACATCCAGCTCGAAGCTGCCGATGTAGGTCGAGGTCTCCGGCTGGACGTTGAACGCCATCACGGGCAGCTTGACGCTCTCATCGGTGTTGCCCTGGTTGTCCCCGAAGCGAACCTGCTCGACGATATACGTCCCCGGGTCGAGGCAGTAGGCAAACGGCATATTGGGGCGCAGCAGCAAGCGCTGCGTCGCACCGCCTTGCCTGGGTGTCACCTGAAGCTCGACGAACCATACCGTCGCATACGGATCTGGAACAGTCCCCACGACGACCTCACGCTGTTCATTGACGAGGGCGACGACCTCCGCGAGGGGGTAGCTTTTTGCTTCGGGATCGTAGAACGGTCCCTCCCGCCCCGGGTCGAACACGACCGTTGAGTCGGTCTGTTCGACGATTTCGCCGTACACCACCTTCTCATCGCGACCGTCGCGCACGACCAACGCAGGGACTTTGCGGTTCCACTGCACCTCGCTCACCAGCAAGCCCTCGACCGTGGAGGGGCAGTCCACGCCCTCCCTCAGCACCTGCGCCGTGGGCATACACCCGGTGAACACGACAAACGTGAGTAGGAGGGAGAGCAGAGAGCGACGCGCCATGGTTGCTGGAGTATGTGAGAGCGTATGGTCAGACAGCGAACATACACGGCCGAAAGAGCATCCACAATGAGATCCCGTTGCCTTCCCCCATTCCTGCAATGATGCGCTCTTCGGTTCTCATCGCTGGTGCTGGGCTGGCCGGGGCCTGTGCGGCGCTCGTGCTGAGCCGGACACACGCCGTGACGGTGCTCGATGCGGTGGGACCGGCCGCCGGCGCTTCGGGCGCGGCGGCGGGGCTCGCCAACCCGTTCATGGCACGCAAGGCGAACCCGGCATGGCGCTACGACGAGGCGCTCGGCGCGCTGCACGCGCTGCTGAACGAGGCAGGCACAGGCGCGCTGTTTCGGAGCCAGGGCGTGCTGCGCCCGGCAGGCTCCGCGAAGCAAGCCGGGTTCTTCCGCGAAACTGCCGACACCCACCCGGACGACACGCGGTGGTGGCCGAGCGAAGCGGTCACGGAGCGCTTGCCCGAGGTCGCGGCTCCGCACGGTGCCCTGTGGCTCCCGCGCGGCGGCTCCATCGAGCTACCCGCGATGGTCGAGGCCCTCCTCGCAGCAGCGCAGGTGCGGGGGGCGACTCTGCGCACGGGCGCCCGCGTGACGGCGTGGGGCGAAGACCGTGGCCGAGCCTTCGTGACAACGGCGGAGGGCGAGCGGATCGAGGCGGGGCACGTGCTGCTGTGTCTCGGCGGCGGCTTCGTAGGGCACGTAACGCTCGAAGCGCTGGGACTGCACCGCGTCAAGGGGCAGACGGTGCGGGTGCGGCGTCCGGCGGCGCTGCCACTGGAGCGGCTCGCGGCGCTACCCGCGCTGTCGTCCGGGGGCTACGTCGTGCCAGCGCCGGAGACGGATGAGGTGACCCTCGGCTCGTCGTTCGAGCATACGTTCGCGGACCTGCGCCCGTCGCCCGAGGTGACGCAGCAGATCGTGGCGAAGGCAGCGCGGACGCTGCCGGTGCTGGCCGATGCGGCGGTGACGCAGGAGGTCGCGGGCGTCCGCGTGACACGGCAGGGCGCGCGCAAGCCGCTCCTCGGCCCGCTGCCCGGCTGTGAGCGGGTGTGGACGTTCACGGCACTCGGCGCGAAGGGACTCCTCACCGCACCGCTCCTCGCGCGGGGCCTCCCCGTCTTCCTCCGCAACCCAGCGATAATTCCGCCGGAGGTTCACGCGCTCCGAACCGGATAAAGCGCTTTCGCTGTCGCAACGATCTTCGGGGCGCCCCGCTTTGCTCGCCTATATTTGGGCAAACGCACCGTTCCTTTGTCCCTTCGAATCACACCCCCGCATCCAGCATGGCCGAACTGACCACGACCCGCATCGAAGAGTACCTCGGCGACGAGGCCGAGGCGCTCCTCACCCACACCTGCGAGACGATCTCGAAGGACGACCTCCACCTCCCCGGCCCGGACTTCGTGGACCGCGTCTTCTCGGTCACCGACCGCGGCCCGCGCGTGCTGCGCTCGCTCCAGGCGATGTACGACCACGGTCGCCTCGGCGGCACCGGCTACCTCTCGATCCTCCCCGTTGACCAGGGCATCGAGCACTCGGCGGGCGCCTCGTTCGCCCCGAACCCGATCTACTTCGACCCCGAGAACATCGTCAAGCTCGCCATCGAGGGCGGCTGCAACGCGATCTGCTCGACGTTCGGCGTGCTCGGATCGGTCGCGCGGAAGTACGCGCACAAGATCCCGTTCATGCTCAAAATCAACCACAACGAGCTGCTGTCCTTCCCGAACAGCCACCGCCAGATCATGTTTGCGCAGATCGAGGACGCGTGGAACATGGGCTGCGTGGCGGTCGGCGCGACGGTCTACTTCGGCTCGGACAGCTCCAACGACGAGCTCGTGGAGGTTGCCGAGGCGTTCAGCCGCGCCCACGACCTCGGCATGGCGACCGTGCTGTGGTGCTACATGCGCAACTCCGCGTTCAAGATCGACGGCACGAACCACGAGACCTCGGCGGACCTGACCGGCCAGGCCAACCACCTCGGCGC
>JBCDFO010000221.1:0-7891 GCA_039177895.1 Bacteroidota bacterium | reverse complement strand
GAGTTCGGGTGGAGGCAGGAAGCGGGTGTCGATGCTAGTTTGTCGGGGTGCAGGCGTCGGATCCACGGTGGGCTGAGGTGAGGTAGAAGTCCCTCAAGCTAGCCGAGGTCGGGGCCTGCACCCTTTTCGGATAGGTCCTTACGAGGGCTTCTACATTGACTGTGAAGACATGGTGCAGATGTATGTAAGTGGGGTCAGGATACCTGATTCAGTCGTGGTGGTTAACGGCGGGCTTGATGAGGATGGTGAAATAGCTGAATTCGTCAGGAACGAGCTAGCTGCTATTCGTGGGGAAGTAGTCGGAGACACCTAGCGTTCCCACGACACGCGGGCGAAGGCGTTGTGGTTGTGGATCGACTCGAAGTTGGTCACGCCCACGTCGAACCACGCAATGCGGGGGTCCTCGCGGAGGCGGACGGCGACGTTGCGGAGGATGTCCTCCACGAACGCCGGGTTGTCGTAGGCCGCCATCGTGACGTGGCGCTCGTCCTCGCGCTTCAGCAGCGGGTAGAGCGGCGACGA
The DNA here is from genome assembly GCA_039177895.1 of Bacteroidota bacterium. GTDB lineage: Bacteria > Bacteroidota > Rhodothermia > Rhodothermales > Rubricoccaceae > JBCBEX01. The sequence continues at coordinate 7,369 of JBCDFO010000221.1, read as the reverse complement.
CGCCGACTGCTCGGCCACCTCGATCAACTCCTCAAACCAGATCATCGCGGGCGTGCGGTCGGCCTCCCGCGCAGCCCGCACCTCGATGTCGATGCGGCCGCGCTGGTTGTGGGCCCCGTAGTCAGAGATTTCCTTCGAGCACGGGCACAGGCTCGCGACGTGCACCTCCACGCGCTGCACGATGTCCACGTGGGTGCCGTCGTCTTCGGCGGAGAGGGCGCAGGTGTAGTCCATCAGCGCGGCCTTGCCCGTGGCAGGAGCGGCGCGTTCGAGGAAGAGCGGGAACGACACGTCAATTTGCGCGACAGGGGCCTTGAGACGGCCGCGGAGCTGCGCGAGGAAGTCGGGGAGGCTGGCCGTCGAGAGCACGTCCTGGTACGACGACAGCACCTCGATGAAGCGGCTCATGTGGGTGCCCTTGATCTCTGCCGGTAGCGCCACCGAGAGCGCAAGCGTGGCGGTCGTCTGCTGCGAGCCGCGAGCGCGGTCGAGGACCGTCAGTGGGTAGCGTAGGTTCGAGATCCCGACGCGCTCGATGGCGACGCCGCGCCGGTCAGGCGTCTTCTGGATGTCAGGGAGCGACGAGGAGGAGAGCATAGCCATGGGGGAAGAGCAGGGGAGCGACAGGGGGTGCCAGCCCGTACGCGTAAGCACACCGAAGGTTGGCGTCCGATGCCGTCTACGCGCAAGAGGAGGAGACGCCAGTCGTACAGCCTCAGGCAACTGATTCGATGCGCTAGGGCTATACAGACCCGAATCGCCCTGGCGGATGGTGGGCCCACGGCATCGACCGGCCCGACGCGAAGCCCGTCCCCTACGGCGTGGTCCGGGATGCCTTCCTCGGACCGGCCCCGGCGTAAGAACCATGTCGAGGGCGTCCACCCCTTCGGCTGGCGTGGTTGGGTCGATTTCGGCGTCGGCGCGCTTGGCGACATGGACACATCCTCGACTTTCCGGTCTGGGCGTACGAACTTGGCCAGCCTCGCCAGATCCAGACGCGGCGCTCGCCGTGGGGCGGCCCCCGCGACGGCGCGCCCGTGACCTACCCTGTGGCGTCGATGACTACCTACGTCTTCGATCATCCCGAGGGTGATGACCTCAACGCTTACGTGGTACGACGGCGGCCTGCGCCCGCCTACGCCTGCCGAGGCGCTCGCAAACTTCGCGCTCAATCCCGACGGTCGTGGGCGAGCGTGGAACGTTGATGTACGACACCTGTGGCCGCAATCCGCGCCTGCTTGCGCCAACCGAGCGCGCTACGCAGGACCTACAGGCCGACGCGGCGGCCGTTCCCGAATCGCTACCGCGTATCGCGGGCGGCGTGGCGGCCCACGAGCAGAACTGGGTGCGCGCGATCCGTGGCGAGGAAGCCGTGTCCCGTCCGTTCAGCTATGCCCCCCGCTCACCGAGACGATGCTCCTCGGCGTCGCCGCGATGCACGTGCGGCAGCCCGTTGCCTACGACGTGGCGGCCATGCGCATCACGAACGCGCCCGAGGCCGACGCGCGCCTGCACCGCTCCTACCGCGACAACTGGGCGCTGCCGAGCCTCGACGGCCTTCGCTAGCCGTCGCCCCATGTCCCCGCATTCCGCTAGCTACTACCCTCACGCCCATGTCTCCGACCACGTCCGTGCTCGTAATCGGAGGGGTGTTCTGGGATGCGTTGCCGGGCGACCTGTTTCTCGGCGGCGCACCGTTCAACGTCCCGGCGCACCTGCACACGCCCGGCGACGTTAAAGGAGGTCCGCCGAGAGCATCCGCACAAAAAGGGTGGCACCAGCGGTACCACCCTTCCGAAGTAGTCTAGAAGCGCCCGTGCGGGCAGCGCGGCCTAGTAGCGGCGGCGGCGGGCGTTCTTCGCCGCGTTCTTGCGCGCGAGGCGGCGCTCCTCCGATGGCTTCGTGAAGGCCATCTTGTCGCGGTAGATGCGGAGGACGCGGGCGCGGTTGACGGCGCGCTTGAAGCGGCGCAGCGCGCGGTCAATGCTTTCTTTATCTCGAACTTTGATGCCGACGGACAAGGATACCTCGTGGGTTAAAAAGCGGGGGGATCGTGCAGCCATCCAAGCTAAAAACGCGGGATGCGGCTGCCAAAATGGGGGTGTAAGGGATTTGTGAAAACCGGTGGTCCCCGTTCGGGTTCCTCGCCGCCTTCTCGGCTGGTTGGCGTTAGTCGGAAACGGAGGCCGACGGCGGGCATCGCGCGGCAATGTATCTTGGGGCTCCTGTCGTCCTGTCCGCTCCGTTCGCCCATGTCTGCACCCTACCGCCTCGTTCTCGCCACCCGCAACCCTGGCAAAGTCGAGGAGCTCCGCGAGCAGCTTGCCGGGCTGGACGTGGAGGTGCTCACCGTTGAGGAGTTCGAAGACGTGCCGGAGGTGGAGGAGGACCAGACCACGCTCGCGGGCAACGCGAAGAAGAAGGCGCTCGCCGTCCACCAGGCCACCGGCCACGCCGCGCTCGCCGACGACACCGGGCTGGAGGTCTACATGCTCGACATGCGCCCGGGTGTCCACTCGGCGCGCTACGCGGGGGACGACGCGGACGCGGCGGCCAACCGCACGAAGCTGCTCGCCGAACTGGACGGGCAAGACGACCGCGCGGCGCGCTTCTCGACGGTGCTCGCGTTCGTCGAGGACGGGGTGGTGCGCCTCTTCACCGGGACCTGCGAGGGCGCGATCACCGAGCAGGAGCGCGGCAGCAACGGCTTCGGCTACGACGCGCTCTTCCTGCCAGACGGCCAGGAGCACACCTTCGCCGAAATGGACGCTGTCACCAAGAACGCCCTCTCGCATCGCGGCAAGGCCGTCGCGACGTTTGCGGGCTACCTCCGCGCGAAGCTCGCATGAGTGCGCCAAGCTCGCATGAGTGCGCCACGACTTTGACTGCGCCAGGACTATGATTGCGTTGGTGCAGCGCGTCTCGGAGGCGTCGGTCACCGTGGCGGACGATACGGTCGGCGCCATCGGGCCGGGGCTCCTCGTGCTGCTCGGCATCCATCGCGACGACACCGAGGCAGAGGCGGCGTGGCTCGCGCGCAAGGTCGCATCGCTCCGCGTCTTTCCCGACGAGGACGGCCGGATGAACCGCGCTCTGCTCGACCTGATCGGAGACGGCGACCAAATCCATGACGGAAGAGCGGCGGGTGTGCTGGTCGTGAGCCAGTTCACCCTCTATGGCTCGCTCAAAAAGGGCACGCGGCCGTCGTACAGCAACGCCGCCGGGCCCGACGTGGCCGAACCGCTCTACGAGCGCTTCGTGGCCCTGCTCGAAGCCGAACTGGAGCAGCCGGTGCCGACGGGCGTCTTCGGGGCGCACATGGACGTGGCGCTGGTCAACGATGGGCCGGTGACGCTCTGGCTGGAGCGCAGTCCCGGCTGACGCCGCACAGGACCACCCAGGCGAACCCAGCAGGGCGCGCACGAGACGGCGGTGAGTGGGATATTGCCGCGTTGCCACCAGTCCAGCCCGCTCTCCCATGCGCCGCCTTCTCGCCCTCTGCCTTGCACTCGCCGCCTGCGGATCGCCCCCCACGTCCAACGGAGGGGGGGAGGACACCCCAGACGCCTACGTTCTTCACAACGCGACGATCTACACCGTCAATGCAGCAACCCCGACGGCGGAGGCGCTCGCGGTGGAGGGCGGAGCCGTGGTCGGCGTTGGCCCGGCGGACAGCCTGCTGAGCGCCCACCCAGACTGGCCGCGCATCAATGCGGAGGGCGCGACGGTGGTGCCCGGGCTCATCGACGCGCATGTGCACTTGATGGGTATGCTCTCGGGTGAGGGGCTGGGGCAACTGCTGCTCAATGTCGATCTCGCGGGGACGGATTCTGTAGCGGAGATCATCGACCGGCTGACGACGCACGAAGCAACGCTCACGGACGAGGCTTGGCTTGTCGGGCGTGGCTGGGACCAGAACGACTGGGAACCGGCAGCGGACGGGACCTACCCGTTTCCTTCTCGCCGCGACCTCGATGCGGTCTTTCCAGACCGTCCGGTCTTGCTCGAACGCATCGACGGTCATGCGTACTGGGCCAACAGTGCCGCGATGAGGCAGGCAGGCATCGACCCCGACGCGCCTGCTCCCCCTAATCCCGAGGGGGGAGCCTATCTCCGTGACGATGACGGAACCCCAACAGGCGTCACCATCGACAAAGCAGGCAATGCGCTTCAGGCTGCAGTACCGCCGATCAGTGAGGCGATGAAGCAGGAAGCGCTGCGTCGTGCCTTGGCTGAGACGGCGAAGTACGGTCTGACCGGTGTCCACGAAGCAGGCACGTCGCTGGAGGTCTATCGCCTCTACGAGGCTGCTATCGAAGCTGGTGATTTCGATCTGCGTCTCTATGCCATGGCGAGCGGGCCGGGCGACGCCATGGCCTTCGCCTGCGAGAACGACGGACGCGTCGTTCATCCGAGTGGGCGCTTGCAGATGCGGAGCGTCAAGCTCTACCTCGACGGCGCGCTCGGCAGCCGCGGAGCCGCGCTTCTCGCGGACTACTCGGACGACCCCGGCAACCGTGGCCTGCTCTTCCTCCAGCCTGACGCGTTCGCCAACGTGGTCGCGGACGCGATGGACTGCGGTCTGCAGGTCAACACCCACGCTATTGGCGACCGCGCCAACCAGGTCGTGCTCGACGCGTACGCGCAGGCGATGGATGACTTTCCGGGCAACCAGGGCCGTCACCGCATCGAACACACGCAGGTGGCGACGCCTCTGGATCTCGACCGGCTCGTCGAACTCGACGTGATTGCCTCGATGCAGCCGACGCACGCCACGAGCGACATGCCGTGGGCGGAGGACCGCGTCGGGCCGACCCGTATCCTCGGAGCCTACGCCTGGCGCACCGTCCTCGACGCGGGCGGGCGGCTCGCGCTGGGGAGCGACTTCCCCGTTGAGCGCGTCGATCCGATGCTCGGCTTCTACGCCGCCGTGACGCGCCAGGACGCCGCCGGCATGCCCGAAGGCGGATGGTATCCCGATCAGCGGCTCACGCGCGCCGAGGCCCTGCGTGGCTTCACGCTCGATGCCGCCTACGCCGCGTTCATGGAAGACGAAGTGGGCAGCCTGGAAGTGGGGAAGCGAGCGGACTTCGTCCTGCTCAGCCAGGACCTCATGACGGTGCCCGTCGAAGACCTGCTGAACACGCGCGTCCTCGCCACCTACCTCGACGGCCAGCGGATCTACGCGGCGGACTGAGGCGTGCCTGGTGTACCTTTCGCACCGTCTCCCCCGGTGCCGCCGCTCTTACCCGACCCTCCGTCCGATGTCTGACCTCGACGCGCCTACCCTGGGCCATGTGGCCGACCGCGCCCACATGGCCGACCTCAGCTCCCGCAGTCAGTCTCCCCGCACTGCCGTCGCCGCAGGGCGCGTGCTCCTCGGGGAAAACTCGTTCGCCCAGGTCCAGGCGGGGACCGTGAAGAAGGGCGACGTGCTCGCCGTCGCGCACGTCGCGGGCATCCTCGGGGCAAAGCAAACCAGCCAGCTCATCCCGTTCTGCCACGACGTACTCCTCCAGAACGTCGACTTGGACCTCGACCTCGACGAGGAGCGGCGCAGCGTCGAGATCCGCGCGCTCACGAAAGCGCAGGGCCCGACCGGCGTTGAGATGGAGGCGCTCACCGCCGTCTCCGTCGCCGCGCTGACGGTCTACGATATGTGCAAGTCCATCGATCGCGAAATCCGCATCACCGACATCGGCCTCCTCGCCAAGACCGGCGGCCAAAGCGGGGCCTACCGACGTAGCAATTAGTTCTCCGTGTTGCCGTTGGCCGTTCTGCTGTGTGATCACGCTGAACCAACAACACGGCAGCACGGCACCACAGCCAAACGGAAACACTGATTATGGATAACCTTCTCGGCGGCGCCAGCGCGATTCTCATCGTTGGGATCGTCTTTTTCATCCTGCTGCTGTTCTACTTCGTGCCGGTCCGGCTCTGGCTCGAAGCGCTCTTTTCGGGCGTGCGCGTCAAGCTCTCCGACTTGATCGGGATGCGGCTGCGCAACGTCTCGCCGAACGGGATCGTGCGCCCGCTCATCACCGCGCGCAAGGCGGGCATCGACGTCACGACCAACCAGTTGGAGACGCACTACCTCGCGGGCGGCAACGTCCAGCAGGTCGTCAACGCGCTCATCTCAGCGGACAAGGCCAACATCGACCTCTCGTTCCAGCAGGCGACCGCCATCGATCTCGCCGGGCGCGATGTGTTTGACGCCGTGCAGGTGTCGGTCAACCCGAAGGTGATCCAGACGCCGCCGGTGTCCGCTATTGCAAAGGATGGTATCCAGCTCCGCGCCATCGCGCGCGTGACAGTGCGTGCGAACATTAACCAGCTCGTCGGCGGGGCGGGGGAGGAGACGATCATCGCCCGCGTCGGCGAGGGCATCGTCTCGACCATTGGCTCCTCGGGCACCCACGCGGGCGTGCTGGAGAACCCGGACAACATCTCGAAGACGGTCCTCGCGAAGGGCCTCGACAGCGGTACGGCGTTCGAGATCCTCTCCATCGATATTGCGGACGTGGACGTGGGCGAGAACATCGGCGCGAAGCTCCAGACCGACCAGGCCGAGGCCGACCTCCAGGTGGCCCGCGCCAAGGCCGAGGAGCGCCGCGCTGCCGCCGTGGCGAAGGAGCAGGAGGAGCGCGCCAACCTCGTGGCCGCCGAAGCCTCGATCCCGCAGGCCATCGCGGAGGCGTTCCGCTCGGGCAACCTCGGGGTGATGGACTACTACAACCTCCGCAACATCGAGGCCGACACGAAGATGCGCAACGCCATCGGCGGCGACGAGACGCCGAGCGACAGCGGGAAGATCTAAGGGGCTGGTCCCTTGTCCTTTGTCCATGGTGGAACCTGAGAACGTGCGCCGGCACCAGTCAGTGAAGCCCACAGGGCGAACGAGGATCAACGCGTGACCAACGACGACATCGCTCGGCTTTCTGTGTTCGCGTCGGCGGCGGCGCTGAGTGCGACGCAGGACCTCGTCCGGCTCACACTCCCGCATCTCACGAACGCGGCCCAGCCGGACCTCGTCGCGGAGGAGACGCTCGCGCTCGTAGCGACCGTGACGGCACGGGCGGCGGAGACGGGGCTGCGCGAAACGCCGGACGCGCTGGCAACAGTGGGCTCCGCGCTCGTTGAGTTGCCGTTTCTCTATCACGACTACCTCCTCGGCGTGCAGCTCGTCGCAGAAGGAGAGGAGGGCGATGTGGACGTTGACCAGAGCGTGTATGACCGGCTGACGCGCAAGATGGAGTTCTACGCCGCGCACCTGCCCCCGGGTCGCTTCCCCGGGCCACGCGCACTCGACGACAAACTGCCTCTCTGGATGGGTCGCATCTCGCCGCCGAAGCTGCCCACGACGCCGCAG
>JBCDFO010000220.1:0-7916 GCA_039177895.1 Bacteroidota bacterium | reverse complement strand
GCGGCAAACGGGCCGCTGCGCGCGTTCCCCACAGCATCCACGTTGCGGAAGTTCATGTCGGTGTCGTTCGTGACGAGCCAGTCCACCGGGTCGAGCGCATTCCACACGTCGAAGCTGGCGTTGGGGATCGCGTCGTTCTGCGCCGAGGCGGGTAGCGTGGCGGCGAAAAGGAGCGCGGGAAGAAGCAGGCGACGCATCGGTCTGAGGCTGGGTTGAGATGGAGCCGTCCCGCCGCGCCAGGAGCCCATCATCAGGGCGACTCGTCAGGGCGACAGCGAGACATGCGTAAGTTGTCCGCCACCCCCTGTGCGTTCAATCGCATGCTCATGTGACTCTGCGCCCTGCGACGCCACCGTGCGCGGTGCCCGCATTGATGAGGGGCCTGCATCTCGCCTTCCCGTTCTGCTCGCTAAGACCTGATCGTCTGCCGCCCATGATCGTTGCCATCGATGGCCCTGCTGGCTCTGGGAAAAGTACGACGGCGCGGCTCGTGGCGAAGCGGCTCGGCTGGCTCTACCTCGACACGGGCGCGATTTACCGCACCGTCGGACTCGCGTTTCTGCGGGGGGAGGCGGCCTTCGACGAAGACGGAGCGGCGATGGTGCTGCCTGGCCTCGACCTGCGCATCGAGCCGGACGCGGACGGGATGCGGGTCGTGCTCGGCGGCGAGGACGTGACGACGCAGATTCGCACGCCGGAGGTCGGTGCCGCCGCGAGCCAGGTGTCGTCGCTTGGTCCCGTGCGCGCGGCGCTCCTCGACGTGCAGCGTGGCACGGCGCACCGCCTCGTGGCCGAGGGCGGCGGCGTGGTCCTCGACGGGCGTGACATCGGGACGGTCGTCTTCCCCGACGCCGACGTAAAGGTGTTTATGGAGGCCGACCTCGACGCCCGCGCTGAGCGGCGGCATGCGGAGCTGGTGCGCAAGTGCACCCAGCGCGGCGACGACCCGCCTAGCCTCGCGCTCGTACAGGCCGAGATCGCCGAGCGCGACCGCCGCGACACCGAGCGGGCCCACGCGCCGCTCCGCAAAGCCGACGACGCCATCGTGATCGACACGACGACGTGCTCCATCGAAGCGCAAGTCAAACACGTTCTTCACTGTATCGCGGAACGAGGCGGGCCGTCGGTCGTGTAGTCGGTTCCCCCTGACGTCACGGATTGCCATCCCTGCGGGAGGCGTGATGCGGGGCCACTCGTGGTTGCCCCCGAAGAGAGGAGGGGTAGTCACGCGCTTTCCAACCTAGACCCAACGAGGCCGGTCGGCTCCTCTCGCCCCGTCAATGCGGGGACCGACCCACGCCAGGAATCCTATATGTCCAACGAGACCAACACCCCCAAACCCGAGACGACCGACGCCGCCAACGCGGGTGGCGACGGAAGCCTCGTGGACCAGGCCAAGGAAGCCGTCGCTTCGGCCGCCGAAACCGTCACCGACGCCGCGGCTGCGGCTGCCGAGACGGTGAAGGAGACCGCTGAAGCTGCAGTGGAAGCCGTTGCCGATGCGGTCGCTCCCGACGAAGCGACTGACGAGGCAGACGCCTCCAGCGAGGAGCCGCAGACCGACGTGGAGGCTGCTCTCGCGGAGTCGTCCCACATGCCGGACCCCGTCGAGGTGGCCACGGCCGCCGTCGTGCCGCCGGACGAGCCCGGCGACGACACGCGCGTGATCGAAGCCAAGTTGGACGACGCCATCGAAGCCGTCAAGGACGAGTTCGGCGAAGTCAACACCGAGCGCGACGACATCGCACCCGCTGTCGAGACGACCGCTCTCACGTCTGTAGACGACGCCGACGCGCTCGTGCACACGGGCGGCATGCTCGGCTACACGGGCGAGATCCAGGGCCGCTCCATCACGCTCGCCGAGCTCGAAGCGCTCGAGAACGAGCGTGCGCCCGACGACGCCGAGGACAAAGACGCGCAACTGCTCGCGCTCTACGAAGCCTCGATGTCGTCCGTGACCGAGAACGAGATCGTCGCCGGCCGCATCGTCGCCATCAGCGACAAGGAGTACGTCATCGACATCGGCTTCAAGTCCGACGGCGTCATCTCGAAGAACGAGTTTGACGGCGAGCTTGAGATCGGGACGGAGGTGGATGTCTACGTGGACCGCCTCGAAGACCGCCGCGGCCAGCTCATCCTTTCGAAGACCAAGGCCGACGACCTCCGCCGCTGGCAGACGATCGACGAGGCGTTTGAGACGGGTGGCGTGCTCGAAGGCACCATCATCCGCCGCATCAAGGGCGGCATGATCGTGAACCTCCTCGGCGCCGAGGCCTTCCTGCCCGGCAGCCAGGTGGACGTCCGCCCCGTGCGCGACTTCGACGTCTACCTCGGCAAGACGATGGAGTTTAAGGTCGTCAAGACCAACCCGGCCAACGGCAACGTCGTCGTGAGCCACAAGGCCCTCATCGAGAAGGACCTGCTCGAACAGCGCAAGCAGATCCTCGACTCGATGGAGCCGGGCCAGGTGCTCGAAGGCATCGTCAAGAACATCACCAACTTCGGGGTCTTCATCGACCTCGGTGGCGTCGACGGCCTGCTCCACATCACCGACCTCTCGTGGGGCCGCGTCGGCCACCCGAGCGAGGTCGTGGAGCTCGACACCAAGATGAACGTGGTCGTCCTCGACTACGACAAGGAGCGCCAGCGCATCTCGCTGGGCTACAAGCAACTCCTGCCGCACCCCTGGGAGAACATCGAAGAGAAGTTCGCCGAGGGCCAGGAGGTTGAGGGCCGCGTGGTCTCGATCACCGACTACGGCGCCTTCGTCGAGCTCGAGAAGGGCATCGAGGGCCTCGTCCACATCTCCGAGATGTCGTGGACGGAGCACATCAAGCACCCCACCCAGAAGGTGCAGCTCGGCCAGATCGTGCCGGTCAAGATCCTTCGGATCGACACCGAGGACAAGAAGATCTCGCTGGGCATGAAGCAGCTCGAGCCCGATCCCTGGGAGGGCATCCTCGACCGCATGCCGGTCGGCTCGGTCACCCGGGGCGAGGTGCGCAACCTCACCAACTTCGGGGCCTTCGTCGAGATCGAGCCGGGCATCGACGGCCTGGTGCACGTCTCGGACCTCTCGTGGACGAAGCGGGTCAAGCACCCGGGCGAGGTGGTGTCGAAGGGCGACCAGATCGAGGTACAGATCCTCGACATCGACGTTGCCAAGCGGCGCATCTCGCTGGGCCACAAGCAGGTGCAGACCGACCCGTGGCAGCAGTACGCGACGGCCTACGCCGTGGACACGGACACGCCGGCGAAGGTGACGGACGTGAACGGCTCGGGCGTGGTCGTGGAGCTTCCGCTGGAGGCCGAGGGCTTCGTGCCGTCGAGCCACCTGGAGCGGCAGGGCGACCCGACGCAGACGTACGCCATTGGCGACGAGCTCAACCTGCGGGTGATCCGCCTCGACCGCAACGACCGGCAGATCATCCTGTCGGAGACGGCCAAGCGCATGGCAGCCGAGCGTGCCGAGCGCCACGCCGAGCGGGCCGAGAAGTCGAAGGCTCGCCAGGAGGAGCAGCGCGCCGTGCGCGACTACCAGCGCGCGTCGAGCGGCCCGGCTACGCTGGGCGAGCTCTCGGGCCTCGCTGCTCTCCGCGACCAGCTCGCGGCCGAAGAGGAAGAGGCGATGGAGGACTACGAGGACGACATCTAGTCCACGCGGGCTTTGCCTGAAACGCCAAGCGGCGGCTCCCACACTGGGGGCCGCCGCTTTTTTTGCTGAGCGGAAGCAACGAAGGAACGGTTGATACGTCTGCACTCAATTGTGCTCGCTCTTCTTTGCTTCGACTCTCATGCGCTGCCTCCTGCTCTCCGTTCTCTGCGTCCTTCCGTATGCCACGTATGCGCAGGGCACGACGCCCGAATCACGCTTCGCCGCGCAGGACTACGTCAGCGTCATCGCCATGCTGGAGGGGCAGGCGCTGACGCCGGAGCGGGCGTATCTGCTCGGGCGGGCGTACCAGGAAGAGGTCCAGCACGTCCGTGCGCTGGAGGCATTCGCGCAGGCCGATACGATGGCGGTGCGCGTTCTCCGCGCTCAGGCCGTCAGCCACGAGCGTCTCGGCCAGGTCAGTGCTGCCATCGGTGCCTATCAGCGCGCGCTTGACCAACAGCCCGAGAGCGTAGGGCTGGCGATGGCACTCGCGCGGGTCCACAGCGAGGAGCGCCAACACGAGGCCGCTCGGGTACTCCTCGAAGGGGCGACCGAGGCCAAGCCAGAGACACCAACGATCCGCGTCGAGTACGCCAAGGCACTCGTGGCGCTCGACTCGCTCGAAGGGGCCATCGTGCAACTCGAGATCGCGCACCGGCAGGCCCCGACGAGCGTGACGATCCCGCTGTTGCTCAGCCAGGTCTACCTCGCCGACTCCAACCCGATCAGCGCCCGCCGTGTCCTTGAACGCGCGCTCGCCGCCGTCGCGGACAACCCGCGCCTGTGGACGCGCCACGGCGCGATCCTGCAGCAGCTCGAAGCCTACGGTGAGGCGGTGGCTGCCTACGGGTTCGCGCTCGTGCTGGGGGACTCCACCGCCGGGACGTGGCGCGGCCTCGGCATCAACCGGTACCTAAACGACGACCCGCGTGGGGCCCTCGACGCGCTGCAAGCCTCCCATGCTGCCGATTCCATGCACGCGCGCACGGCGTTCTACCTCGGCCTCGCGCACAAACAACTCGACGCGTTCGAGGAGGCCGAGCGCTGGCTGACCCAGGCCGCGACGCTTTCCGGCCGTGCACCCCTCGCCGACATCTACGAGCACCTCGCGGACGCTCAACGCTTTCAGAACGACTACCGCGCCGCCATCCGTACCGACGAGGTCGTGCTCTTCCTCAGCCCTGGCCGCCTCTCGACGGTGTTCCATCTCGGTGTGCTCTACGACGAGTACTACGCCGACGCAGGTCCTGCTATCCGGCAGTACGAGACCTTCGTGCAGCAAGCCATCGCGGGTGGCGTCTCGGAGCGCGCCGACGTGCTGGTGATGATGACCTACGCCCAGAACCGCATCCGGGCGCTCCGGGAGACGACGTTTTTCGAGGAACCGCCCGATGCTTCCGCGCCGCGCGCCGACAGCAGCGGCACCGTCGAGGAGGACGAGCGTTAGAGCGGAGCACTTCTCCGCCCGGCCCTTCTCTGCTCGGTTCTTGCCCATGCGTCTTGTCTCTGCGCTCCTCGCGCTGGTTTTCCTTTCCATCAGTCTCGTCGCCTGCACCAAGATTCCGATCCGCGAGGCGGATGCGTTCCAGAACAAGCGCACCGTCACGCCCGCGACGTTCGACGTGCCGGGCTTCACGCTCACCACGCACCGCATCCCGCTCGCGGACACGGCGATCCCCGACTCGCTCGCCGCCGACAGCCTCACGCTCGACGCGTGGTTCATGCGCCACGACGATGCGCAGGGCACCGTGCTTTACTTCGGCGGCCAGGGCTTCCTCCTGGTCACCTTCGCCGACTTCATCGAGGCGATGGCGCAGCACCGCGTCAACCTGTTCATGGTCGACTACCGTGGCTATGGCATGAGCGATGGGATGCCGACCGTTGCCGGTCTCAAAGCGGATGGACTCGCTGTCTACGACTACGTCCGCACCCTCGACGGGGTAGACGCTGAGCAACTCATCCTTCACGGCCACTCGATGGGGACGTTCATGGCGACATACGTGGCGCAAGAAGCTGCGCAATCCCCAGCGGGACTGCTCCTCGAAAGCCCTGTCACCACTGTCGAGGGCCTGACCGGGGCGCTCGTCCCAGCGCTCCTGAAGCCGCTCGTCTCGTTTGACATCGACCCCGCGCTGCAGGACGAGGACAACCTCGCGCGCGTCGCGGGCCTCACGATGCCAACGCTCGTGATCGTCGGGAGCGAGGACAACATCACGCCGCCAAAGCTTGCCGAGGCCATCCACGAGGCGTCCGCCGGGCAGCCGAAGCGGCTCGTGGAGGTCGAGGGCGGCGGGCACAACGGCCTGGAGGCCTACGATGCCTTCCACGACGCGCTGGGCGAGTTCTACGCTACGGTGTTCGGCGGCTAGCCCACGTCGAGCAGCAGCGCCGTCATCCAGAGAACGAGGCCCGCGCGTAGCGTCCAGGCGACGGTGCGGATCCAGTTCGTACCCACGAGCCGCGCGTGCGCCTCAGCATCGAAGCCCGTTGCAAGCGTGCTGTGGAGCGGGACTTGGATAAGCGCTGTCGAGAGCCACACCACGCCGACGAGCGCGAGGCCTACCCATACCATCCAGGCCGGAATGACGTCAGGCCGCGTCCACACGAGCGCGAGCGCGGTCCCGAGTTCGAGGAGCATCGCGGGCATCACGATCCACGTGATCCGCGAGGCGTGGCCTGCCTCGTAGGCCACGAACCGTTCCGGCCCGACGCCCGCGAACAGCGGGTAGTGGACGACCTGCACGATCCAGATCACGCCGAACATCGTCAGCGTAGCAAACAGGTGCGCGAGGAGGAGCGCTTTCATGGGGTTTCGTCGCGCCACATTGTCCTGAATCTGAAGAGCGCATCCACCGCCACAGCGAGCACGAATAGTGCGATCAGGGCGGGACGCGTCAGCGCCAACGTCTCGACGAGCGATCGAGGCGGCCACCATTGCCTGGCGTCATGCGGCGTGTAGAAGGTCCAGCTAGCGTCGGTGGGGAGTCCACGGACGAGGGCATCAAGTACGAGTTGGACCCCGAGAAGCGCTCCAACAATGAACAGAGCCAGTGCGGAATAAGCCAGAGCCGGTCGCTTCATAGGAGCGCTCAGACGGTGACCGACGCGTCCAAGACCGGCACACCGAGATCGGCGAGGATCGCTTCCGCGGCGAGGCGGCCCGCGCGCATCGCGCCGTTGATGGAGGCGTTCGTGCGGTGGTCGCCGGTGACGTAGAGGCCGTCGTCGAGCCGGAACGGGCGCGTGGGTGGCGTGAGCGCAGGCGGCACCTGGCCCGGCTGTGCGTGCTCGATGTGGTACGTCCGCAGCGGCGTCCAGGCGTCGACCTGCTCGCCAAACCAGGTCCGGCAATGTTCGCGGACGCGCACATCGAGGAGATTGTCGCCCGCGTCGGGGAGCCCGAGTACGGTCGCCGCGATGAGCGCTCGACCGTCCGGCGCGTAGCTCGGCGCGACGTTCGACATGACTGCGAGGTTGTTCACTGGCCCCGCGTTCTCGCCGTCGAGGACGAGGATTGGGTCAGCGATGGGGGGCGTCGGCGCGGCGTAGTAGGCGCACGTCACGCTGCGCGAGGGTGGGGCGTCGAGGCCGGTGAGTAATCGGGCAGCCGCGGGTGCTTCGGTGGCAACGAGGACCGTTTTTGCACGGACCGATTCACCTCGCCCGATCTTCACCGTGTTTGCGGTGACGCTCGTGGCACGCGTGTTCAGCCGGATTGCATCGTTCGGGAGTGGGGCGGCGAGCTGTGCAGGGATCTCGCCCATGCCCATTGCCGGGACGGCCGTCTGGCCCTCGGAGAACATCCGGAAGTAGAACTCGAACGCGCGGCTCGACGCCTGCAACTGCTTGTCGAGGAGGATGCCGCCCAGGAAAGGCTCGAAGAACCGCGTGAGCATCGAGGTCGAGAAGCCGTAGCGCTCCGTCAGCGCGGCGCGGGTGGTGATCTCCTCGCGCGCCCAGAGATCCTTGAGCGACGGCTTGAGCACATTCTGGCGGAGGCCGAGCACCTTCACCTTGTCCGCGAGCGACCCAATGGGGGAGAGCACCGACGGCAGCGCGCCGAAGAAGTCGCGCGTCGGATCGGCGAGGCGGTGGAGCGTACCACTCAGGAACACCAGCGCGCCGTTGGCGAAGGCCCGGAGGTCGAGCGCGTCGTAATCGAGCCAGCGCTGCGCTTCGGGGTACGCCGTGAGGAGCACCTGAAAGCCGCGGTCGAGGAGAAAGCCGTCCACCTCGTCCGTCCGCACGCGCCCGCCGAGGC
>JBCDFO010000219.1:0-7924 GCA_039177895.1 Bacteroidota bacterium | reverse complement strand
TCGTGCGCGGCGACTCGCTGGAGGCGAAGATGAGCCAGTACCTCGTCACGCGCATCTACGAGACGCCCAACATCGACGTGCGCCTCCAGACCGAGATCCAGGCGTGCCAGGGCGACGACCACCTCGAATGCGTCACGCTCATCGACAACGCGACCGGCGAGACGGAGGTGGTGGACACGAGCTTCCTGTTCGTCTTCATCGGCGCAGCCCCCGGCACGGAGTGGCTCGGCGACGCCGTCGCGCGCGACCCGAAGGGCTTCCTCCTCACCGGGCCGATGCTCACCGAGGAGCACCTGAAGGATTGGCCGCTGGAGCGCGACCCGTTCCTCTTCGAGACGAACGTCCCCGGCGTCTTCGTGGCGGGCGACGTGCGCGGCGACTCGGTCAAGCGCGTCGCCTCTGCTGTCGGCGAAGGGTCGATCACGGTGCACTTCATCCACCGCTTCCTCGCGACGCTGTAGCGCCTACCCCGCCAGGGCTACGAGCTGAGCGCCTGCGCGTGAGCCTGGTGCGCCGCGGCGGCGAGTTCGGCCATGAACGTGCCGTCGCCGTGCTGCTGCTCGATGGCGTTGCCGACGACGACGAAGCTCGCGCCCGCTGCTACGCGCCGCGCCACGTCCTCGGGCGTGCGCAGGCCGCCGCCGACCACGAGCGGGATGCCGCAGGTCTTCGTGATCGCGTAGACCATCCGCTCGGAGACGGCGTGCTCGGCCCCGCTCCCGGCGTCGGTGAAGAGCAGCTTCATGCCCATCATCTCGGCTGCGAGGCCGGTCGCGGCGGCGATCTCGGGCTTGTGGCGCGGGATCGGCGGCGAGCCGCTCATGTAGGTCGCCGTGGTCATACGCCCGCTCTCGATGAGCATGTAGCCGGTCGAGATCGTCTCCAGGCCGCAGCGCTTGAGCATCGGCGCGGCGTGGACGTGCTGCCCGATGAGGTACTCCGGGTTGCGCCCGCTCACGACCGAGAGGTACAGGATCGCGTCGAGGTTGGGCGTGATCTGGCTGAGCGAGCCAGGAAAGCCGATCACGGGCAGGTCCGACCCCGCGCGCAGGATCTCGACGTAGCGCTCTAGTTCGCCCTGGTGCATGAGGCTGCCGCCGAGGAAGAGCGCGTCCACGCCCGCCGCCGCGCAGCGCTCCACGAAGCCGGGCGCGTCCTCCGGCGCGAGCTTGTCGGGGTCGATCAGGACGACGAAGCCTGCTCCGTGGGCGTCACGGGCGGCGAGCAGGCGGTCGTAGACCGTCGAGGGGGCGGGGGCCATCGGGCGGGGCGGCGATGCGGAGGAAGAGCGGGGCCGTGAAACTACGGACGCGCCCCTTCCGCTGCCGCCTCGCCTGGGGCCGCCTCGCGCGCCGTGGTGTCTGCCGCCGCTGGAACGAGCGCCATGCTATCCACGACCGTGCTGTCGCGAATCCCGTCCGTCGCTTGCGGCGCAAACGGGTTCACCACCGCCTTCCGATCCGCCACCGACGACGTGTCGCGCGTAGCGGGTGCCTCGCCCATCGGCGGCAGGCTCACCAGCCGCACGAGCAGCCACGTCGTGCCCACGAGCGCGGCGAATAGGACGACGAGGAGGAGCTTGGAGTTCATGCCGGGAAGAGTGGATCAGCAGGGCTCACCTGCAACCATACGCCCCGCCCCAAGATGCCCCTTCACGAGGAATCACCTGAAGCCGATGAAGCGATCTCTTCCAGCAAGGAACGCATAGCATTTGTGATCTGTGGATCCTGAACCGCCTCGCCGATCGCAAGCGCTTGCTCATAGCATTCAACGGCACGCTTCATCTCGCCCAGCTTCGCATAAGCAATACCCAGGCTGACGAGGCGATTTCCCTCCCTGTGCCTGTCGCCGGTCTCACGGCTGATAGCTAGTGCCTGCTCAGTGTACCTGATAGCCCGCCACACCTCGTCCAGCTGTGCGTAGGCATTGCCAAGGCTACCGAGGATGGTACCCTCGCCGCGCCGGTCACCGATCTCACGGAAGATGCCGAGCGCTTGCTCGAAGTGCTCAATGGCACGTCCTACTTCGCCCAAGCGTACGTGTGCCAAGCCCAAGTTGCAGAGAGTGGTCCCCTCGCCGCGCCGATCACCGGTCTCACGGAAGACGGCGAGCGCCTGCTCAGTATACCCGACAGCGCGTCCCACTTCGCCCAAGTCTGTGTAAGTCCCGCCTAGGTTGCAGAGAGTCCTTCCCTCGCCGCGCCGGTCGCCGTTTTCACGGAAGATGCCGAGCGCTTGCTCAGTATACCCGACAGCGCGTTCCACTTCACCCAAGCGTGCAAAGGCGTGGCCCAGGTCAATGAGGCCGTTTGCCTCGCCCTGCCAGTCGCCAATCTCACGGAAGATGCCGAGCGCTTGCTCAGTATACCCGACGGCACGTCTCACTTCGCCCAAAACCGTGTAGGCCGCGCCTTGAGCTCCTAGAACTCGACCCTGGAGTTTAGGCTTCATTGCATGCGCAACCGCTTCCGCCTCGAACGGAGCCAATAGTGAGATTGCCTCGCGCACCCGGCCTCGCACTTGCAGCCATTCCGCTACGCTGCCCAGCAATGCGTTTGATCGGTCGAAAGCTCGAGCCTTGAATAGATAATGCCCGGCGTCGACGTCCACCGTAAGATCGGGGGAGGTCTTGGCTAACTCTTCCAGATAAGTACCCAAGCGGAGGTAGGTCGCCTGCGCTAGTGCAGCAGCTTCAGCGTTGGGTATCTGCTCGCGCACGAAGGCCGTTGTGGCGGCGTGGACGTAGTAGCGACGTGTCCGCTGCGGTCGTGGGTCTTTCGCGGTCTGGACGATCACCTCGGTCGTGTTGAGCAGCGCTGCTTGACGTAGGCGCTCAATGACCGCCTCGGTCTGTTCGAGCGTCGCATCGGGATCGCCCAGCACGCACAACGTGTCCCAGTCAGCCGGGCGATAGAGAAGCGTGGCGCGGAAGAGCATCAGTCGCGTCGTTTCATCCAGCACGTTCGTCCAGAGCGCGTCCAGCAGCAAGTCGTCCCGGAGTTGCTGTGCAACCGTGGGCAGCGCGGGGCTCATGAGACGTGTCCATTCCTCAGCTTCGCCCTCCTCGGTGTCCGGCATACGCCAGGATCCGCGCCGGTCTTCCCACTTTCGGAGCGCGTCGCGAAGCAGGGCGTCCAGGAATTCCACGGCGCGCGGATGCCCCTGCAGTTTCCCCACCAGCTTGGCGCGCGTGGCAGCCGAGAGGCGGCGCAGCGCTGGGAACCACGCCATGAGCCGAAACACCGCGTGCGGCCCAAGGTCGGTGACGGGGACGTATGCCCCGTCGAAGTCGGGGTGGCGGTAGCGCACGCTCGCCACGAGTACCAGTCGCTCGCTCTGCTCGGCACCCTGCCGGAGCGCTTGCCAGATCGTTTCAATCGCGGGGCTTCGCCACGTCCCGAACGCCTCGGCATCTGCTGTAGCCGGGTCCTCCATCAACGACTCCAGGTTGTCGAAGTAGACTACCAGGCGCGGTAGGTTGTTCACGAGTACGCTCAGGATCGCCACGAAGCGCTCAGCTGGGTCATCACCCGTCTGCCGGTCCAGCGTGAAGACGACTTGGCCCCACTGCTTTTCTCCAAACAGGTTCTGGGCATACCCCGAGAGTTCGCGCACCAGTTCAGCGGCGGGGTCGCCGGTCGCGGCCAGTTCGCCGCACTTGAACGCCAGCGCGGGCGGGCTCTCAGGCCTGTTGAGAAGCCGGAGCGTCTGGTAGGCGAGGGTCGTCTTGCCCAGGCCGCCGAGCCCCTGGAAGACGAACGTCCGGTGCCCGTCTCGGAGGCGTCGGCGGATGGCGTGCCGTTCGCGCCGCCGCCCGATGAAGCCCGTGGTGAGCACGTCCCCGTCGAACGTCCGCTGGAGCAAGGCCTCCTGGTCTTCCACATAGATCTTGTCCACCGGCGTGCTCAGCGGGAGGTTCGGCCCCCGGTGGTAGAGCACGAGCTGCGCCCAGGCAAAGGGGAAGCCAGTCTGGAGGGCCTGAGCGCGCGGGTCGTCGCGCCGGAAGACGCCGCGCTCGATGCGCACGCCGCCGCGCGCCAGCACGTCGCGGGCCTCGCGGACGGCCGCCACGGTCGTATGGCCCGCCCCGAGCGCACGGTAGATGGTCTCCTCGGCCGCCGTCGAGAGCTCGTCCACGATCGGCCCGAAGTAGCCGATCACCTGCGTGATCCCCTCGCGGTGCAGGTGCGCCACCGCAATCGTGGAGCCGAGGCGGTCGGCTTCGGTCTGAACGTCTGCGCCCTCCGCTGCGTCCTCGTCGGTGTCGAGACGCATGGGGGTGTTGCCGTGGCAACTGGCGAGGTAGGCGAACCGGGGGAAGCGCACAGTCTCGGTGTTCCGAATCCGGGCCAGCAGGTCGGCCACCTCGACCTCGTCCTTAAAACCTTCGTCGTTCTCAAAGAGCAACTGCCCCGGCATCCCGTGGCCCGAGAAGTGGAAGCCCAGCGGGGCTCGATCCTCGTCGGCCAGGCCCTTGAGGAGATCGTCCACGGTGCCCAGTTCGGTGAAGGCGAGACCCACATGGTCGTGCAGTGCCCGCGCGATGCGGTAGCTCTCCCGCTCGTAGTCCAGCGGCGGACCGCCTTCGCCCTCCGGGGCGGAGACGTTGACGAGCAGGCTCAGCGGCCGGTCGGGCTTCTCCAGCAGGATGGGCTCGTCCGAGCGCGCCCGCGTCGAGCGCACCAGGTCGATGCGCCCGGCCTGCACAGCGTACTCACTGTCGAGGCGGATCAACTCCCACGGGAGCGCGAGGATGGCGTCGTCGTCGCTCTCCACCGAGACGAGCGGCGGGGGGCCGTCCTGGCCGCCTGCGTTCCGGATGTGCTGGCGGTCGGCGTCGGTCCACAGCGCCTGTCCGAGCGCCTCGCCCAGCCGGTCTGCGCTGGCGTAGAGGAGGCCCCGGTTGGTGTCGTCCGCGCGCTCGGCGGCGAGTTGCTGGAAGTCGCGGAGCGCCAAGGCCACGGCGGGGTTGCCACGCCACGGCGCGTCTACGGTCCGAGGGGCCCCGCCGTCCCGGCGTACGCGCCAGCGCCCGTCCTCGTCTATGGCTACCGAGAACTGCAGGTGGGCCGCGGGAGCCCCAGCGCGCACCGCCCGCACGAGGTAACTGATCAGGTCGGGGATCTCGTCGTGGTGGTTCAGCAACACCGGCTGGATGTTCGCCTCGTCGAGGAGGCGCTGCGTCGCGTCGGGGATGCGAGCCCACCCGTCCTCCGTCATCACCGCGCAGGAGGTCATCAGGCGCGCCCGCCCATCGGTGCCCAATCCATCCAGCCACTCGACGAGGCGCGGGTCGGTCATGCTGCATCCCCAGTAGATCACCGAGTGCTTGCGCAGCATGCTCTCGAAGTCGGCGACCAGGAGTGGGTAGCGGTCGCCGTAGGTGGCGTAGCTCCGGCCATCGAGAATGACCTCCTGGAGGTCCGTCGTGCTCCCGTGCACCTTGTAGAGCGGCAGGTGCGGCCCCGCGGTCAGATCGAGGTTCTGCTCCAGCGTGACGGTGAGATACGACCGCCCGATCTCCGTCAGCGCGTGTTCGAGCAGGCCGTCGTAGTTGGTGGTTACCACGCCCTTCCAGGGCAGCCGCATCAGGTCCCGGTGAAAGCGCTCCGAGGGCTTCTCGACGAACACGTCCGTCAGCAGCCGCGCCAGCCGCCCTTTGCCGTTCGCATCCACGTAGGCGTCCACCGTTTCCATCGGGTCTGCCGAGGGCGACAACGGGTAGAGGCTATCGTTGCGGATCCGCTCAGCGAGCTGCCCCCAACTCGGATATCCGGCAGGAATGGAGAGGCCCGCCCCCACCCAGCAGAAGGGCGCACGGCCGGGTTCCCGGATGCCCTCCTCCAGTAACGCGACGAGGGGGCTAGCTTGCGGATAGGGCATAGGAGGCTATTGATCGGAGCCGCCTGTGCAGAGCGACGTCTTCCAGAGATCGACCGCTCAGCGTTGAGCCGTCTGTTCTAGCCAAACGATAGCGCAGCGTGCGCCCTCAATCCAAGTGTCCCTTGGGAACGCCTGACGGACGGCTGCTCACCCTTTCCCGATGCGTCCGAGGTGCGTGTCCTTGAAGCCGGTGGGCAGCTTCAGCCCGTAGCCCAGCATCCGGTCGAAGCCGATGTGCGCGGCCCAGATCACCGCCGCACCCACGACCACGTCCATCGCGAGGAGGCCGCCGACGATGCCGAGCGCGATCGGCGCGAGGTAGGTGTGCGCCACGTTGTAGGCCGTGGCCCCGGCGCGCTTCCCGCCGAGGTAGCCGAGCATCGCGAGGTCGGGCGCGAGGAAGAGCAGCGCAAAAAGCACCCAGCCCTGGGCCAGGCCGCTGTAGAACCACACACAGCCCGCGAGCACGAGCGCGCCTTCGAGGCGCAGCACCGTGCGCGCAGAGCCGGTGACCGAGGCCGGGCTGGTAGGCAACGAGGACGGTTCCGGCATCACGAGCAGGGATGAGATCGACAAGCCCCGCAGGATACGCACGCGACCGGGCTGGCCCACGCGGTTCGCTCACGCCATCTGCGCTGCGGCGACGTCCGCGATGGCGGCGTCGAGGGCCCCGCGCCGGATAGGCTTGGCGATGTAGGCGTCCATGCCCGCCTCCAGGCACTGCTCGCGGTGGCCCTGCATCGCGTTGGCCGTGACGGCGATGATGTGCGGTTGCTCATCCGCTGGGAGGAGCGCACGGATCTGGCGTGTCGCGGCGAGGCCGTCGAGGATGGGCATCTGGACGTCCATCAGGACCACGTCGTAGGGCACGGTCTGGACAGCGCGGACGGCCTCTGCGCCGTTGGCGACCACGTCGGCGCGGAGGCCGAGCTTGCGGAGCAGCTGGAGCGCGACGCGCTGGTTGGTAGCGTTGTCCTCGGCGACGAGCACCCGTAGGCCCGCCGCGCCGTGGCCCAGCTGGGTAGCGGCGTCGCGCGTGGCAGCGGCCCGGGCGCGCGGGCGGTCCGGCGTCGCGCCCAGCGCCCCGGTCAGGGCCCGGCGGAAGCGGTCCAGGTGGACGGGCTTGTTGAGCGTCGCGGCGAATACGTCGCGGCTGGCGTACTCCGTGCCGACGGACGAGAGCAGCACGAGCGGGAGCGTAGCCGTGGCCGGGCGGTCGCGGAGCGCGTCGGCCAACGCCACGCCGTCCATGCCCGGCATATGCATATCGAGCACGGCGATGTCGAACTCGGCCCCCTGGTCGATCAGGGCGAGGGCGTCTTCAGCGCTCGCGGCGACAGTCGGGCGCATCCCCCAGCGACGCGTCTGCCCAGCCGCGATAGCGCGGTTGGTCGCGTTGTCGTCCACGATGAGCACAAGCCGCCCGTCTAGGTCCGGCACGACCTGCGGCGGCGCGGGCGGCGCGACGGTCGGGGCCGCCACGGTAAAGCGGAACGTGGAGCCGACGCCGGGCTCGCTCGTGGCACTGATCGTCCCGCCCATCAACTCGACGAGTCGCTTGGAGATCGCAAGCCCGAGACCCGTGCCCCCGTACTGCCGCGTCGTGGAGGTGTCGGCCTGCGTGAAGGCGTCGAAGAGCGACCCCAGGCGGTCCGGCGCGATGCCGATGCCGGTGTCGCGGACCGACACGGCGAGCCCCGGCTCCCCGTCGGCCGTGGCGATGTGCACGACGACCTCGCCCTCGTGCGTGAACTTGACCGCATTGGAGAGCAGGTTCACGAGCACCTGCCGGACGCGCGTCACGTCGCCCTCGACGGCCTGCGGCACGTCCTCGTCCACGCGCAGGGCTAGCTCGATGCCGCTGCGCGCTGCCTGCGCCGCCACGAGGTCCAGCGCCTCCTCGGCGACCGTGCGCACCTCGAACGGGTAGCGCTCCACCTCGACCTTCCCGGCCTCGATCTTCGAGAAGTCGAGGATGTCGTTGATGATGGTGAGCAGCGCGTCGCCGGAGACGCGGATCGTCTCGACGAACTCCTGCTGCT
>JBCDFO010000218.1:0-7961 GCA_039177895.1 Bacteroidota bacterium | reverse complement strand
GCGGCTGCGGTTCGTGAACTCGGGGACAGAGGGGGCCATGAGCGCGGTCCGCGCCGCGCGGGCGTACACTGGCCGCGACAAGGTGGTCAAGTTCGAGGGGCACTACCACGGCCACGCCGACCTCCTGCTCGCCAAGGCCGGAAGCGGCGTCGCCACGCTCGGCCTCCCTGACTCGCCGGGTGTCCCTGCCGCCGTCACCGCAGACACGCTCGTAGTGCCGTTCAACGACGAGGAGGCTGTCCGCGCGGTATTCGCGAAGCACGGCCACGAGATCGCCGCCGTGCTCGCCGAGCCGATCACGGGCAACATGGGCCTTGTGCGCCCGCGCGAAGGCTTTCTGGCGTTCCTCCGTGAGATCACCCACGCGCACGACGCGCTGCTCGTCTTCGACGAGGTGATGGTTGGCTTCCGGGTCCACCCCGGCGGTGCGCAGGCGCTCACGGGCGTCACGCCCGACGTGACCATCCTCGGCAAGGTGATCGGGGGCGGCCTCCCGGTCGGGGCCTACGGCGGCAGCGCCGAGGTGATGCGGCTGATGGCGCCCGAGGGTCCGGTCTACCAGGCGGGGACGCTCTCGGGCAACCCCCTCGCGATGGCAGCGGGCGTCGCGCTCCTCCGCGAAGCGGAGGCTACGGGCGCGTGGCAGCAAGCCGCCGACGCCGCCCGCGCCACCGCCGATGCCATCCAGGCCGCCGCCGATGCCGCCGGCGTCCCCGTCATCGCCGACGCCGTCGGGGCCATGTTCGGCTTCTTCCTCACCGACGAGCCCGTGTTCACCTACGAAGACGTCCGGGCGACCGACACCGACACGTTCGGCCGCCTCCACGGCCTGCTGCTCGACCGCGGCGTCTACCTCCCGCCGGCCGCCTTCGAGGCCTGTTTCACCTCGTCCGCCCACACGCCCGAGGTCGTCGCCGAGGCCAGCGAGGCCTTCCACAGCGCCTTCGCCGCCCTTTGATGCCCCCCGTTCCCACCGAGCCGCCGCATCCGTTCTCCATCAGTCATTCCGTCTTCCTATGCTGACCTGGAACGATGTCATCGCCCTTGCCACGGAGGGCAACCCTACGCCGCCACGCCGCGTCGAGAAAACCGATGAGGCGTGGCAGGCGCAGCTTTCGCCGGAAGCCTACTACGTTACGCGCCAGCACGGCACCGAGCGCGCGTTCAGCTCGGAGATGTGCAGCCTCTTCGAGCCAGGGCGCTACGCCTGCGTGTGCTGCGACACGCTGCTCTTCGACGCCTCGGAGAAGTTCGAGAGTGGCACCGGCTGGCCGTCGTTCACGCAGCCGGTCGAGCCCAGCCACATCGCGCACCACAAAGACAGCAGCTACGGCATGATCCGCATCGAGGTGACGTGCAACGTGTGCGACGCACACCTGGGGCACGTCTTCCCGGACGGCCCTGCGCCGAGCGGGCTGCGCTACTGTATCAACGCGGTCGCGCTGGAAAAGACCGCACAGCCTGCCCCTTCCGGCGCGGACGGAGGCTGAACGGACGGCAGGGACAAAAAAATACCGGGAGGGGCCGTTCGTCGATGGAGGGTTTCGACAAACTGACCACCTCCCGGCATTCACTCACCCACCATACAGCAGTCACGTTCATGTACCACCATCAGTGACTGCTGAGGCCAGACCCTGTCGGGCCTGTTGTTTGTCCCTGGCTTACGGGCCGGGGACAATCGGGTCGCGCCTTACGGGGCGCGAGGATCGGTACGTACGTCAGGTCAGGCGCTATTCGCGGGCAGCCACCTCGTCAGGGACGAGACCGAGGCTAGACTCGTAGTGCTGCTTGTAGTCGCGGATGGCACGGAAAATGCCGCTGGCGAGCAGGTCCTGGCCTTCCTCGGATGCGAGGAAGCGTGCCTCCGAGCGGTTGCTCAGGAAGCCAAGCTCCACGAGGACGGCGGGCATCGACGCGCGCCAGAGGACGAGGAAGCCCGCTTGCTTCACACCGCGGCTGTGGCGGCGGGCGCGCTGGGAGAACTGGCTCTCGATCATCGCGGCCAGTTGCTCGCTCTCGGTCTGGTACATGCTCGATGCCATCGACTGGAGCACGATTGACATGTCACCAAAGCCTTCGTAGTGCGACCGGTCGGCTTCGAGCTCAACGACGCTGTTCTCGCGCTCCATGATCTCGCGGGCGTCGTCGGCCTTGTGCTGGCCGATGAAGAAGGTCTCCGTACCTCGGGCACGGGAGCTTCCGGCGGCGTTCGCGTGGATCGAAACGAAGAGCTTGCCGCACTGCTCGTTGGCGATCCGGCCACGCTCGTGGAGTTCCACGAAGCGGTCGGTGGTGCGGGTATACACGACGTTCATCCCGAGGCGCTCTTCGACGTAGCGGCCGACTCGAAGGGCCACGTCTAGCGTGACGTCCTTCTCACGGATGCCGTGGCCGTGTGTACCGGGATCGTGCCCGCCGTGGCCCGCGTCGATTACCACGCAGTCGAGGCGCCAGTTTTCGGTGCCGTCGTCGGCAGCGAAGAAGGGGCTCGTGGGCGTGTCTGACGCCGCAGGGGCGGCGGCAGGATCGGCGTAGGTAAGGCCGAGCAGGAGGTCGTCGGTGTCACGGTCGGGGTAGGGAACCGCCTCGGCGGGCGCGGTGAGCTCGAAGAGCAGCACCACGCTGCCATCTCGGTTGCGCACGGAGTAATTCCGCACGAGGCCCTCCGCCGCGTCCAGTTGCGCGTCCTCATGGAGGCGCGCGTCCTGCACGACGAGTTCGACCAGACTGGGGGCGTCCTGGCGTACTTCAAACTGGGAAAGAACTCCTACCGCGTGCAGCCGCACCACGTATCCCAGTCCATCGGAGCGCTCGGTGATCGAGACCCGCTGGATGTCCACCGCCAACGCCGGAACGGCGCTCAGGGCGATCAACGCCAGCAGGATCGAGCGGAGCAAGTACGAGGACAGGTGAGTGAGCTTGCAGAACATGGGTCCCAGGGACTGGGCGGGCGGGCGGCCGGAGTGAGGGCCGGTGCTTGCCACGTTCTTGGGTAGGCACGCCAGCACCGCTTACGAACACCGTGCCGAGTTCTTGACCCCTCGAGCAATACTCGAAGCCTCGGCCCTGCAATATAGCCCGATTCGCTCTGTAAACCACGTTTTCCAAAGAGCGCGACTATTTCTTCGCCGTGCCAACTGGCATGGTACCCTCGCCGCAGTCCGGTAGAAACGTAACAGGCGCGCTTCGATTCTACCACCAGGGTACAAACCACCCCACTTTGGCACGCAAATGGACACCGCGCGCTCAGATGCGCTGCGCCGCCTGTGCACAACACAGAGAGGGAGACCGCGCGCACGCCGCCTCCCTCCCCTAGGTCATTGAGCAGGTCGCGTCACCGCGCAGGTGCGCTCTGCGCTGGCCCTACCACTCCAGCACGTCGTCGCCGAGGAGTTGGCGCTTGCGGCGCTCGATCACCTCGTCGCGGGCGTCCTGGCGGGTGTCGAGCCGCTCACGCTCGGCGCGGAGTTCGTCCTCCAGCATCTCCACGCGCGACCGCTGCTGCTCCAGCTTCAGCTCGAACAGCTCGCCGAGCAGCGCGTCGAGTTCGTCTTCGAGCTCCGCCTGCTCATTCTCCTCGGCCTCACGCAGGTCGCGGGCGAGTTCGCGCGTGCGGAGCTCCAGCTCTAGGATCTCGGCCTGAGCTTCGGCCTCCTCTGCGCTCCAACGCATCTCGTCGCCGAAGCCGAACGCGCCCAGGTCGAACGTAGAGAAGCCACCAGGACCGCCGCGTCGCACGGCAATGCGGGGGCCGTCGCCGAACCGCTCGATTTCAACGGAACGCTCGCCGTCCCCTCGGATGGAAAAGCTGCGCGGGAAGTCGCCCTCGCCAAAGAAGTCGCTCTCACCGGAGCGGAAGCGGAAGACACGCCCGTCGCCATCCAGGTCGAGACCGCCCAGGCCAAAGCCGTCGCCGTCCATCTCGATGCGGAAGCGGTCGGTATCGAAGCCGAGGTCCTCCTCATCGAGCTGGGCGCGGCCCTCGGGTGTGTTCGGGACCACGGTCACCTTGCCATCGCGCTCGACGCGGATGCTGTCGGCGTCCATGCGGATGACGACGCGGCTTCGCTCCTCGTCCTGGTCGTCGGATTGCGCCTGCGCCAGCGGAGCAGCCACCAGCGCGGCCAGGATCACGACCGCGCTCCAGCGGGTCGTCCATGTAACAGCGTGCATAACAGAGTAGGTTGGAGGCGGTGCAGACATCGGAGCGCCGATGCAGGACCGCCCGCCCGCACGTCGCTTCGGCTCAGGGGACGAGAATCAGAGGTCGCCGACGAGGCTGCGCAGTCGCTCCTCAATGATGGCGTCGCGTCGGGTAGCGCGCTCGTCGAGGCGCTCCCGGACGGCGTCGAGCTGGGCTTCCGCCCGTTCGACTTCGGCAAGTCGTACGGCCTGTTTCAGCGCAAAGGCCTCGCTCAGCAGCGCGCGGAGGTCTTCGACGTGGGCACTGCGCTCGGGCGAGGCAGGCAGGCGGTGGATGCGCTGGGCGAGGCCGTGCGCCTCCGCTTCCATGACGCGCTCTTGCTGAAGGAGGTCGTAGAGGCGGCGGTCTTGCTCAGAGAGGTGCATGAGGTAGGCCGACTCGCTCGCAGCGCGGCCTACCGACGCAGGCCCCGCCGACCGCGAACCGGCTGGCACCGACAGCGCTTCCGCTGGAGCCGATCTGCGCAGTTCTTCCGAGCGCGCCGTTGTGGGCTGCCCGAGCCCGTAGACTTGCACCGCATCAGCCTCCCGCGACCGGCGCGGTACCTGCCCCTCCTCGAACCGCACGAGCCGATGCCCATCGAACACGTAGGCGACGCCGCCGAGCGTGAGCAGCGGAGCCACCGGGCCGCTGTACTGCACCTCCAGCGAGAGCCCGTCCAGGTCGAGGTCGGCGGGGATGGCGTCGTTCGGTAGCACCTCTCCGTCGAGATGGAGGCGGCCGTCTTGAATCTGGAGTGTATGCACCTCGATGGCGAGGTCCGCCCCGAACGGTACGGGGTCCTGCGCGCTGGCGCTCGCCGGTAGCAGCAGGAGTGCGAGGACGAGCCCTCCGACGCGACCAAGGCGTGACGACACCTGGCCTACCGTGGAGCTCCTGCGCGCACATGCGGCGATGCAAACGGACGTGCTGCTTCGATGCATGGAGCTTGTGCGTAGGGAGAACGCCTGGAGTGGACGGGCTCTCCAACGACGCACCGCGCGGCGCTCGTATGTACGGTCCTCAATAAAGCCGACTCGGACGACCTTGCCTGCGATGTTTACGCCTCAGGCCCTTCGGGACCAACGAGACAGTCAGCCGTCGACGCGGATGCGCTCGGGCATGATGAACGCGTCCGAGAACCGCTGGCGCACGAACGCAAGCGCGGCCTCGGCCCCGTCGCGGTACTGAAAGCGACCGAGGCGCACGCGGTAGTACGGCTGCAGGTAGAGCACCTCCGGCATGGCGTTGCCCACCATTGACGAGGGCACGGACGGGTCTCGGCGCACAGTCCGCCACCACGTCTCGATGTCGTCGGCGACACGGTCGGCCGCGCTCTTGTCGGGCGACGAGAAGAGCTGGATGCGGTAGCCCTGCACGAAACGCGGTCCCTCGGGCTCGGGCGGCTCCACGGCACCGGCCATCAGTACCGCCGGCACGTCGTGCTCGACGGGAGCGGTGTCGGTTCGTGGCGGCGGCGTCCGGTCGTACGGGGCCGGGTCGAACGTCTCGTAGGTCGGTGCCGCTCCGGTCTGCCCAGGGTCGGCGGGGGTGTCGTCGCGGGGCTGGGTGCCCGAGCAGGCTGCCAGCGCAAAGGCGAGAACCAACAACGAGAAGCGACGCATCGGGGGAGGGTCTGGACGGAGCAGGTAGAGCATCGTGAAAGTACGCCGACTGGGCTGTACTGGCAGCGCAGCGCAGCCGTTTCGCCGCTTCTTCCGGCTCAGGTGTGCCCGCCGACCTGGAGGATGTGCACCGTCTCCGTGGTGGTGTTGACCGTAAAGGTCACGCGGTTGCCCTGGCTGAGCCGGATCTGGTACTGGTCGCCGATGAGCTGTTTGTAGTTCGTGTCCCCGGCGGCCTTGGCGGCATCCTTGGGATGCATCCCGCGCTGGTGCACGGCGATCTTGAACGCGTCGAATTTGTTCTGCTCGGCCGCAGTGAGGCCTTGCCTCGAGAATTTCGCTCTGCTCTTATCGATCTTCCACATGGCGACATAAAGGGTTGGATGGGAGAAGGTTACGACGGAATCAGCCGCAGCCCCATGATAGAATCCAGCCCTGATTCCATCAAGCAGGCACGCTCCGACTTGCTACCCGAGCCGCACTAGCTCCGCGTGAGTTGCCGGTGGCGCACGCGCTTCGACGGGTCGGCGGCGTCGCCGAGGCGAGCGCGGCGGTCCTCCTCGTACTCGGAGTAGTTGCCCGGGTACCACCGCGGCTCGATGGAGCCGTCGGGCTGCTCCTCAAACGAGAGAATGTGCGTGGCGACGCGGTCGAGGAACCAGCGGTCGTGCGAGATCACGACGGCGCAGCCCGCGAAGTTGAGGAGCGCCTCTTCGAGCGCGCGCAGCGTGTTGACGTCGAGGTCGTTGGTCGGCTCGTCGAGAAGGAGCACGTTCGCGCCTTCCTTTAGCGTGGCTGCGAGGTGGAGGCGTCCGCGCTCACCGCCGGAAAGCTCGGTGGTTTTCTTCTGCTGGTCCTGCCCGGCAAAGTTGAAGCGCCCGACGTAGGCCCGCGCGTTGACCTCGCGGGTGCCGAGCTGCACAAAGTCGCCGCCGCCCGTGATCGCCTCGAAGACGGTCGCGTTGGGGTCGAGGGGGCGGTTCTGGTCGACGTAGCCGAGTTCGACGGTCTGGCCGACGGTGAACGTCCCGGCGTCGGGCTCCTCCTGCTCGGTGATCATGCGGAAGAGCGTCGTCTTGCCCGCGCCGTTCGGCCCGATGATGCCGACGATGCCGCCAGGCGGGAGGCTAAACGAGAGGTCGTCGTAGAGCGTGCGGTCGCCGTAGGCTTTGGCGACGCCCTTCGCCTCGATCACCACGTCGCCGAGGCGTGGGCCGGGCGGGATATAAATCTCCAGTTCAGCCTGGCGCTTCTCCTGCTCTTCGGAAAGCATGCGCTCGTAGTTGGCGATGCGCGCCTTACTCTTGGCGCGGCGGCCCTTCGGGTTCTGGCGCACCCATTCGAGCTCCTGCGCGAGCACCTTCTGCCGCTTCGACGCCTGCTTCTCCTCGGTGGCGAGGCGCGCGTGCTTCTGCTCTAGCCACGACGAGTAGTTGCCCTCGAACGGGATGCCACGCCCGCGGTCGAGTTCGAGAATCCACCCCGCCACGTTGTCAAGAAAATAACGGTCGTGCGTGACGGCGATGACGGTGCCGGGGTAGCGGTCGAGGTGGCCTTCGAGCCACGCGACGGACTCCGCGTCGAGGTGGTTGGTCGGCTCGTCGAGCAGCAGCACGTCGGGCTGCTGGAGGAGGAGGCGGACAAGCGCAACACGTCGGCGCTCGCCGCCGGAGAGGACCTCGATCTTGGTGTCGCCGGGCGGGCAATGCAGCGCGCCCATCGCCATGTCGAGCTTCGAGTCGATGTCCCAGGCGTCGAGCTGGTCAATGCGCTCCTGGATCTTCGCCTGCTCCTCCATGATGGCGTCGAAATCGGCGTCGGGCTCGGCGAACTTAGCGCTCACCTCTTCATAGGCTTTCATCAGCCCGACCGCCTCGGCGGCTCCCTCCTCGACGATCTCGCGGACGGTCCGGTCCTCGTCGAGTTCAGGCTCCTGCGGGAGGTAACCGAAGGTGATGCCCTTCTCGGCCTGGATTTTCCCCTCGTAGTTCTCGTCCTCGCCCGCGATAAGCCGCAGCAGCGTCGACTTGCCCGCGCCGTTGAGGCCGAGCACGCCGATCTTGGCGCCGTAGTAGAACGAGAGGTAGATGTCCTTGAGGACGTGCTGGCCGGGGCGGTGGGCTTTGCTCACGCCGACCATCGAGAAGATGATC
>JBCDFO010000217.1:0-7962 GCA_039177895.1 Bacteroidota bacterium | reverse complement strand
GTGGCCCACTTCTACGGTTCATCCCTGCTCGCACAGGGAGATGCGTGGAGAGGAGCACCTGTAAATCCTGCACCTCGGTTAATCCCTGCTCGCACAGGGAGATGAAGCCTTGCGGGCTCTGGAAATCCCGCAACGTCGGTTCATCCCTGCTCGCACAGGGAGATGGAGGCCTCGGCGAGCGTGAGCCAGCTGATCGGCGGTTCATCCCTGCTCGCACAGGGAGATGGACGCCGACCAAGCGGCTCGCCTCTTCGACCGCGGTTCATCCCTGCTCGCACAGGGAGATGGGCACAGGCGGAGCGAGTGCGGAGGCTACAAGAGGTTCATCCCTGCTCGCACAGGGAGATGTCGAAGATGCGGGCACGGCTGCGCCACGCATACGGTTCATCCCTGCTCGCACAGGGAGATGACGAGGGCGCAACGTCGGGAGCCGCACGCTCCCGGTTCATCCCTGCTCGCACAGGGAGATGGGCCTTGTCGAACTGCCCGTTATCCCCACGCCCGGTTCATCCCTGCTCGCACAGGGAGATGTCGTTGGTGTTGCGTATGGGCCGGTTTGCCGCCGGTTCATCCCTGCTCGCACAGGGAGATGCCGAAAACTCAGCCCAGGCCGCCGCCTTCGCACGGTTCATCCCTGCTCGCACAGGGAGATGGGGTTCGCCTACCGAGTGCTGGACGCTCAATACGGTTCATCCCTGCTCGCACAGGGAGATGGCGCAGGAAATCAGTGACCCAGACGGCGCGTTCGGTTCATCCCTGCTCGCACAGGGAGATGACTTCGACGCGGCGCTCTCTGAGGTGGGACGTCGGTTCATCCCTGCTCGCACAGGGAGATGGGCCGGGGGGCGGCTCCAACTGGCCTGAGCATCGGTTCATCCCTGCTCGCACAGGGAGATGCGTACGTGATGACGCCCGGTGCGCCCGACTGACGGTTCATCCCTGCTCGCACAGGGAGATGCACTGAATACTTCTATGCGTGTCGCGCTCGTTCGGTTCATCCCTGCTCGCACAGGGAGATGGCAGCGCAATGCTAGCCCACTCAGCGCAGTCCCGGTTCATCCCTGCTCGCACAGGGAGATGCAGACATCGTTTTAGTTGCGCGTAGGACCGTCCGGTTCATCCCTGCTCGCACAGGGAGATGATATGCCCAAGCGCTTGGTCTTCCCGGTCAATCGGTTCATCCCTGCTCGCACAGGGAGATGGAGCGACGCGCAGTGTAGGGACGCGCATACGTCGGTTCATCCCTGCTCGCACAGGGAGATGTTCGCCGCGCAGTCGGTTGAGATCACGGCCACCGGTTCATCCCTGCTCGCACAGGGAGATGCGTGGACGGCCTCGGCGACCACGCCTGACGTGCGGTTCATCCCTGCTCGCACAGGGAGATGTACCAGGACGACCCCGTCGGCTTCGGCGAAGACGGTTCATCCCTGCTCGCACAGGGAGATGGCTCGTACTCCTCCCAGAATGAGGGATCTCGACGGTTCATCCCTGCTCGCACAGGGAGATGGCTGTACTCGGTGTAGATCGCCCGGATGCCCTCGGTTCATCCCTGCTCGCACAGGGAGATGCGCTCCAGCGGGCCGGTCAGTTCGACCTTTTTCGGTTCATCCCTGCTCGCACAGGGAGATGTGCTGCGTCCAGCCCATACCGCCGTCCGCTGGCGGTTCATCCCTGCTCGCACAGGGAGATGTCGAGCGCGATGCTCTTGAGCCAGTCTGCGTCCGGTTCATCCCTGCTCGCACAGGGAGATGTCTACAAAGTATTCCGTTTTCCCAGTCTGTCAAAGAACATCGCGGGGTCAGGGTACACCACGTGTTACGTCTGCTGGACGCGCTACGTCTAAGGTAGCGTCGTGGGCACCGTTGCTTGCGGTTCCGCCGAGACCTCTACTGTCTCACCCACGCAAGCACCTCATGCCCGAAGACCTCCGCGCGCTCCCGCGCCTCCGAGACTCGATCCCCTACCTGTATCTCGAACGGGGACGCCTCACGCAGACCAAGAACGGTGTCGTCTACGAAAACAAGCTCGGCCGCTATGCCGTGCCCGTCGCACAGCTCTGCGCTGTACTTGCCGGACCAGGCCTCAGCGTCACACATCGGGCCGTCGTCACGACCACCCGCGCTGGCTGTTCGCTGCTCTGGGTAGGCGAGGAAGGCGTTCGCTTCTACGCCGGAGGTCATGGCGAAACGCGCAAAGCGTACGCGCTCCAGAAGCAGGCCGAAGCCGTTGCCGATCCCGAGAAGCGGCTCCGCGTCGTCGAGCGGATGTATCGACTGCGTTTCGACGAGCCGCTCCCAGACGGCCTCTCCATCGAGCAGGTGCGCGGTCACGAAGGCGCGCGGGTGCGTAAGACCTACGCAGAGTATGCTCGCCGCTACGGCGTCACCTGGACGGGCCGGCGCTACGACCGCTTCGACTGGGCCAACGCAGACCCGGTTAACCGCGCGCTCTCGACCGCCAACGCCTGCCTCAACGGTGTCTGCCATGCCGCCATCGTCAGCGCCGGATATAGCCCTGGCCTCGGCTTTATCCACCAGGGCAAGCAGCTCGCTTTCGTCTACGATATCGCCGACCTCTACAAGGCTGCCCTCACCATCCCCGTGGCGTTTGCGACGGCTTCGGACGCCGAGTACGCTGCGGACGCGGGCGAACACTTCAACCTCGAACGCGAGACACGCTATCGCTGCCGCCAAGCCTTTCGCAACCTCAAGGTGCTCCACCGGATCGTCCCCGACATCCAGGCGCTGCTAAACCTGGATGCCGACGCGCCCCTCCCCGAGCGCATCGACCCCGATGATGACTTCGCCCATCCAACGGCCTGGTGGGAGCCGCCTCCTGAAACGACGCTGTCGCTCGGCGACGGGGCCTACGGTGAGCGCCCCAGTTTCCAGGACAACGAGGACGGCGACCCACTCGCCGACTGGACGCCGGACGGTCCCTCCAATTAGCCGGGCGCGACGATGACTGTGATGATCCTCGAACGCGCGGCTCCAGGCGAGCGCGGCGTGCTGACGAAATGGATGACGGAGATCTCCGCCGGGGTCTTTGTGGGACGATTGCGCAAGCGGGTCCGCGAGAAGCTCTGGGAGACGGTTGCCGAGAAGGCCACCGACGACGGGGCCTCCGCGCTCATGGTGTGGCGGGCCAACACGCCGCAGGGCTTCGAGGTGCGCACCTCCAATCCGAAAGGGCGCTTCACGGAGGAGGTGGATGGGGTCTGGCTCGTGCGGCTTCCGTAAGGACACGTTTGCTTCCTATGTGCGGCGACTCGTACTGTCTACCCCTCCCCTACGCCATGTCCGACCTCCTCCCCCTCTCCCGCAACGCGGAGGCGCTCCGCCGCCTCTTCGACCGCGGTCATGTCCTCACGCGTAAGCAGGCGGAACCGCTGCTCGGCGTCACGGACCGCCAGGTGAGTCGGCTCCTCGACGAGTTGCGCGCGGCTGACGTGCCCGTGCAGAGCAAGCCTGATCCGCAGGGAAGCCGAGCGAAGGCCTACTACCTCGCGCCCGAGCATCAGCGGCGCGGCGTCGTGCTCGGTGGTTTGGACGAAGAGGCCCTCTACGCGCTCTCCGTCGCGGCTGAAGCCTCGCGTGCTGCGCTCGCCGGCACCCCGCTCGACGCACCGCTGGAGCGCGGCCTGCACGCCTTGCTGGGTGCCGTGAGCGCGCTGCCTGACGACACCGGCCACGAGGCTGGTCCTGACACTTTTGAGGTCGAGGCCGTCTCGGCAGGCTGGCATTTCGGGAGCGGCTTGGTAGAGGAGCCCGATCCTGGCTTGTTCTCTACGGTACGGCGGGCCGTCGTGGAGCAGCAGGCCGTACGCATTGACTACCGGCGTGGAGACGGAACGCCGTTCCGAGGCCGCGAGGTAGAGCCCCTCGCACTCGTGCGCTACCGGGGGGCGTGGCGGCTCGTGGCCTGGTGCAAGCTCCGCGAGGGGCTGCGGGAGTTCACGCTCGCGCGGATGACGAACGTGCGGCCGGTGTCGCGCTACTTCCTGCGTCCCGACGGCTTCGACCTGCGAGCCTTCCTCGCAGGCCGCTTCGGCGCGCTCGAAGGCGGTGACCCGGTGGAGGTCGTGCTGCGCGTGTCGGCCGAGCGGGCGACGTACTTCCAGTCTCGCCGCTACCATCCTAGCCAGGAGATCGAGATGCTGGAGGACGGGGCGCTCCGCGTCTGCTACCAAGTGCCTGGCGGGGCGGGGCTTGACGAGGTAGCCGCCTGGGTGCGGAGTTGGGGACCGCACGTCATTGTCGAGGCCCCGGCATCGCTCGCTCAGCAAGTTGCCGAGGACGCGCGCAAGACGGCGGCAGCGTATGCGGACGCGGAATGTCCAAGCTCGGAGGAAGCATCCGCTACGTTGCCCGCATGACAACCGCACCCACCGAATCCTGGCGGCTCTTCTGGGCCAACACCGACCGCGACCGCAAGGACGAGGACGGCCACGCCCCAGCGTGGACGCGCCCGCTCTGGGCGCACCTGCTCGACGTAGGTCACACCGCGCTGCTGCTCTGGGAGCGCGTCGTGCCCGACTCCATCCGAAAAGCAGCGGCCGACACGCTCGGCATGAGCGACGAGGAGGCCGGTGCATGGCTGAGCTTTTGGATCGGCCTCCACGACCTCGGCAAGGCCATCCCGTCGTTTCAGTACCAGCAGCCTGATGCGCCCTACCTGAAGCGGATGCGCGAGCGTGGCTTCACCCTGCGACCTGGGCCAGGCTTCGACCCAAAACAGCCTGGACTGCATCACGGACACGCGACCATCGCCATCCTCTATCGGGAGCAGCAAAAGCCGGAAGGCGTTCCCGGCTTCAGCGAAAGTCTGGCGGCCTTCGTCGGCTTCCATCACGGACAGCTCGCCCACGCGCCCGAGTGGCGCAAGGTCGCGTGCCACTATCCGGTTATCGGGGACGAGCGCTGGCAGCACGCACAGGGGCTGCTCCTGCGGGCGATGTACGAGACGTGGGACCGGCACTACGAGCTCGCGCGTCCGCGCCCTGACCTCCCCAGCACGCCCGACTGGCTCCTCGGGCTGGCCGGGTGGGCCACGCTGGCAGACTGGCTCGGCTCGTATGCCCCAGCCTTCGACCGCAACGTCGGCGACGATCTCGATACCTACGTCGAGCGAAGCCGAGCCGGGGCAGAGGAGGCGCTGCGCGCTGCTGGGTTTGCCGAGCGAGCGCCGCTGCGAGCGCTGCCCTTCGCCGAACTGTTTCCCGAGTTGGCTGACTTCGAGCCGCGGCCCGTGCAGCAGGCGCTCCTCGACCTCGGCCTGCCTAGCGATCCCGCCGAGCCGACGCTCACCATCGTGGAGGCTCCGACGGGCGAGGGCAAGACCGAAGCGGCGCTGGCACTCGCGGCCCGCCAGCAAGCCCGAGCGGAGCGCGGTGGCGGGCTCTACCTAGCCTTGCCTACGCAGGCGACGACGAACGGACTGCTCGACCGAGCAACGGCGTTCCTCGAACAGGCGCATCCCGGCAGCGTCGCGTCCTTCCGGCTCGCCTATGGACGCTCGGAGCTGCACCCAGCGTCGGAGGCGCTGCTCGCGTCGCCGGACGATCTCGCGGCACTCTACGATGACGACGCTTCGTCGGCGACAACGAAGGCGCGAGTACGCAGCCTGCGCTGGTTCCTCGGGCGTAAACGAGCGCTGCTGGCCCCTTACGGCCTAGGTACCATCGACCAGGCGCTTCTGGGCGTGCTCTACGCGCGACACTTCTTCCTTCGGCTCTACGCCCTCGCGGGCAAAACCGTTGTCGTGGACGAGGTGCACGCGTACGACACGTACATGAACGCGCTGCTCGAACGGTTACTCGGCTGGCTCCGAGCGCTCGGTGCCCACGTCATTCTGCTCTCGGCTACGCTGCCTGCCAACACACGGCGAGCACTCCTGCAAGCGTGGCATGCCGAGGCACAACGTCCCGATGAGCACGACGATGCAGCCGTACCCTATCCGGCAGTCTGGGTAGCGGCTGAGGGGTCCGTACGTCGCGTACCGGACGGCGGCAAGCCGCTCGCTGCAAGCCGCTCGCAACGCTGCGCGCTGGAGCGCGGCGATCCCGCTCCCGAAACCGTCGCCGAGCAGGTCTATCAAGCGGTCCAGAACGATGCCGTCGTAGCCGTCGTGTGCAACACTGTCCAGCGCGCGCAGGACGTATTCGAGGCGATCCGTGCGAAGCTAGGCGGACAATTGGGCGATGACGACCTCGTGCTCTTCCATGCCCGCTTTGTACGCCAGGAGCGGCAGCGCATCGAGACGCACGTGCTGGAGCGCTTCGGCAAGCGGCGCGATGCTGGTCCCGCCGTGCTGGTCGGAACGCAGGTCATCGAGCAAAGCCTTGACCTCGACGTGGACCTGATGCTTTCAGACCTCGCCCCCATCGACCTGCTCCTTCAGCGCGCGGGGCGGCTGCACCGGCACGACCGTACCCGTCCCCCGGCACACGCAGAGCCGCGTCTGGTGTGGCTGTGCCCGGTGTGGGA
The DNA here is from genome assembly GCA_039177895.1 of Bacteroidota bacterium. Lineage (GTDB taxonomy): Bacteria > Bacteroidota > Rhodothermia > Rhodothermales > Rubricoccaceae > JBCBEX01. Next base: position 1,477 of record JBCDFO010000217.1, on the reverse strand, counting down.
CGCGGGATCGCTCCCCAGCGTCACTGAGGCGTCGGGCTGGTGCAAGGTCTACGGCAGCACGGTGCTGTGGCGCACGGCCTACCTACTCAAGAACCGAGACGCCTGGCACCTGCCCGCCGACTACCGCCCGCTCATCGAAGCGGTCTACGGAGCCGACGACATGGACGACAATCTGGCCCCTGACGTGCTGGTCCGATGGGAAGAGGTCTGCGAGAAGGAGCACGAACGTCTCGTCACCTCGCAGCGCAACGCCGCGCAACGCATCATTCCAGCACCCGGCGACCTCGCCTCGATTTTTGAGTCGGGTAAGCCAAACCTTGCGGACGACGACGATGAGCAGGCGCACCCGAGCGTCAAGGCGTTCACCCGCGAGGGCGACAGCGTCGAGGTTGTCGTGCTTCACCGACGCAAAGACGGTGGGTTGTTCCTCGACCCCGATCACCGCGAGGCTGCACCGCTCGAAGGGGACCGCGACAAGGCCCTCTCGAAGGAAGCCGTGCGCGCGCTCTTGGGCGCAAGCGTGCGGCTGAGCCAACGCGACTTCATCGAGCACCTACGCGACCATGCCGCCAACGAACCGGAGGCGTGGCGGCAGGCTGCCGAGGCTACGCCTTCGCTCTACGGGCTGCACGCCCTCGTCATGCGCGACCGCGTCTGGTCCGAGGCGAAGCGCCCGCTCCGCTGGGACGACCGCCTCGGCCTCCGCGTGACTTCTTCCTGACCCCGATCTGCTATGCCATCGTTCGACCTGCTCCTCCATCCCTGGATTCCTGTCCTCGACGCTGGGACCGATCTGCGGGTGAACCCTGATGCGCCAACGACGCTCCAAGAGGTAGGACTCCGCGAGGCGCTCCTCCGCGCTCACGAGCTACGCGAGGTCTACTCCGACTCGCCGCTCGAAACCATCGCGCTCAACCGGCTCCTGCTCGCCCTCGCGCTCGACGCGTACCAGCCAGCGCCGGACGAAGGAGCGTGGGTGACCGTATGGGAGGCGGGCCAGCTACCGGCGGACCCGCTGGACGACTACCTGGCGAAATGGGCCGACCGCTTCGACCTGCTCCACGACACGTATCCGTTCTTCCAGCGCGTCACGACCGACGTGAGCCAAGACGGTAAGGGCCCCGCTCCGCTTGCGAACCTCTTCCACGAGCAGGCCAGCGGCAACAACGCGACGCTCTTCGGGCACGACATTGATGCAGAGCCGCAGCCTCTGCCGCTCGCACAGGCGGCGCGCGGCCTCGTCATGCTCCAGGCCGCCGCGCTCGGAGGCGGGGCCTCGAAACCGTTCTACTTCTCCCACGCGCCGCTCATCGGGCGCGCGCAGTTCTGGATTCGGGGCCGCTCGCTCTTCGAGGCGCTGATGCTCAACGGGCCGCCGACGCCTGAGGCACGCATGGGTGCCATAACTGAGGACAAGCCTGTCTGGAAGCGTAACGCGCCGAAGACCTATCGAAAGCGGATTCACACCGGCCTGCTC
>JBCDFO010000216.1:0-7969 GCA_039177895.1 Bacteroidota bacterium | reverse complement strand
CGTCAGCGGCCGGTCCGCGTGGTCGTGGCAGGCGAGGAGCGTGAGCCGCTCGCGCGCGTGGACGCTCGGGACGCCCGCGAGCAGGTTGAGCACGTAGTCCACGATGCCCGGCGAGAGCGGCTGGCTCGTCACGTAGACGACACGCGTACGCGGCATGCGGAGCAGCATCAGCGCGAAGAGCATCCGCTCCTCGTAGTGCGTCGCGCCGTCGATCTTGCGCAACTCGTCCTGCGGCAGCGACAGGCTCGGCACCACCACCACGGTGCGCGGCGCGCGTGGGTCGGGGAAGACGTGCTCGTACTGCGCGCGGAACGCCGCCTGGAGCGCATCGAAGCAGAGGCGCTCCTCCACGGAGTCGGCCGCAGGCCAGTGGGTCGGGAGATCGTGCGCGATGGCGTCCACGGGAGCCGACGGCAGTGCGAGAGACATAACCCTTCCTTGCAAACAGACGAGAGGTGCGTCCCTCAGGGTAGGGCGCGGTCGCGGGGCCTACTGCGCTGCCAAGCCGTCGCGTGCTGTGAGCGATTCCCCCACACGCCTTGTTCGCTTAACCCAGCGCGCTTCCGAGCGATACTCGAAGCATCCCTGCCTTCGAGGTCCCGTCGTCTGTCATGTCTGCCCTGCTCGCCCGCCTTCAGCAGCCGATCCCCGCCGCGTCGCTCGTCGCCTTTCGCGTCGCGTTCGGCGCGGTGATGGTGTGGGAGAGCTGGCGCTACGTCTCCAAGGGCTGGATCCCGCGCTACTACCTCGAACCAGCGTTCAACTTCACCTACGCCGGCTTCGAGTGGGTCGCGCCGCTGCCGGGGCTTGGGATGTACGCCGTCTTCGCCGTGATGGCGATGGGCGGGCTGGGCGTGGCGCTCGGCTTCGCCTACCGCACGAGCGCGGTGCTGCTCTTCCTGACCACCGCTTACGTGTTCCTGCTGGCGCAGGCGCACTACCTCAACCACTTCTACCTGCTGGTGCTCCTCTCGGGCCTGCTGGCCGTCGTGCCCGCGCACCGGGCGTGGTCGCTCGACGCATGGTGGGAGCGCCGGAGTGCCCGCAAGGATGGGGCGCCCGAGCCGTCCTCCACCGTGCCGCTCTGGAGCGTGTGGCTCTTCCGCGCGCAACTCGGCATCGTCTACACGTACGCGGGCATCGCGAAGCTGAACGCCGACTGGCTGCGCGGCGAGCCCATCGGCTCGTGGCTCGCCAACCGTACGGACTACCCCGTGCTCGGGCCGGTCTTCGCCGAGCCGTGGGCGGGCGTCGTGTTCGCCTGGGGCGGGCTCGGCCTCGACCTCCTCGCGCTGCCGTTCCTGCTCTGGCGGCGGACGCGGATGGTGGCCTACCTCGCGCTCGTCGGCTTCCACCTGATGAACGCCTGGATCTTCACCATCGGCGTCTTCCCGTGGGCGATGATCGCGCTCACACTCATCTACTTCGACTACGACTGGCCGACTCGACTCGTCCAGCGCGTCCGACGCGCGGCCCCGCCCCCCGTCGCGCTCACGGCAGCGCAGCTAACGCCACGCTGGGTACTCGTGGGCGTGGCGGCGTTCCTCGTCGTACAACTCGTCGTGCCGTTCCGCCACTGGGCCCACCCCGGCGACGTGGCCTGGACCGAAGAGGGGCATCGCTTCTCGTGGCGGATGAAGCTGCGCACCAAGAAGGTGGACACCCCGCGCTTTTTCGTCGTGGATCAGACGAACGAGGTCGTCGAGATAGTGGACCCGTACGTGGTGCTGCCGCGCTGGCAGGCCTCCTCGATGGTGAAGCGGCCCGACATGATCCTCCAGTTCGCCCACTGGCTCGACGCGCAAGCCGAGGCGGATGGACAGTCAGACGTCGCTGTCTACGCCGACATCGTGGCGCGGCTAAACGGGCGTCCGGCGGCACGGCTGATCGACCCCGACTACGACCTCACACAGGGCCGCCGGTCGCTGCTCGGGTTCACGCCGTGGGTCCTGACGATGGACTCTGCTCCCGCGCAGCACACCGAGCCGCTCGCCGTGGACCGCTGGGACGCGCCGCCGATGCGCACGACGGCCGAGTGAGCGGCCGGCTCAGGCGCGTTCGATGGTGACGGCGGTGCCGTCCTCCAGGTCGAGGAGGATCGTGCGCTGGTCGCCGGAGAGGCGGTAGGTCAGGATGTCGTCGGGGAAGACCTCCTTCGGCGTGTCCATGTAGAAGAGCGCGTCGGCGACGACCTGCCAGTCCTCGGGCGTGAGCGCCACGAGCGCCGCGCCGTCCTCCTCGACGTAGGGGGCGTAGTTGATGACCTTGTTGAGGTGGTTGATCGCCTGCTTGACGTGAAGGCCGGGATCCATGGGCTTCGGTGTGGACGTGTGGACGTGTGGACGTGTGGACGTGTGGACGTGTGGACGTGAAGGTGGCCGCCTTACACGCTGCAGTCAAGCGCGCGACTCGCAAGGCGGAGGAAAAGACGTGGAAAACTCGGCCGGGGTTCGGATCCGCCTCCGTGTATGTTCTTGGTCCGTCGCGCCAATCTCCTCGCCATGCAACTCGCCGCTCCACTCCGCCTCGGTCACATCTACGACCACGCCGATGAGGCCTACCTCGACCTCGTCCGGCACGTCCTCGCGACGGGCGTGCGCAAGACCAACCGCACCGGCACGGACACGCTCTCCAGCTTCGCGGCCTTCTACAGCGTGGATCTCCAGGCAGGCTATCCGCTCCTGACGACTAAGAAGGTCTACTTCAACTCGATGTGGCGCGAGGTGCTGTGGTACCTCTCCGGCGCGGACCACATCCGCGAGCTGCGCCAGCACACAAAGATCTGGGACGCCTGGGCCGACGCCGACGGCAACCTGGAGACGGCCTACGGGCGCTTCTGGCGGCGCTTCCCGATCCCCACCGAAGGCGCGTGGCTTGGCAGCGAGGTCTTCGCTGGCCCCGACCACCCGAACGTCCGTAAGGAGGCCGACGGCTCGCTGTCGTTCGACCAGATCAGCTACGTGCGCGACGAGCTCCGCCGCAACCCGATGAGCCGCCGCCTGGTGGTGAGCGCGTGGCATCCGGCCAACGCCGCCGTGAGCAAGCTACCGCCGTGCCACTACACGTTCTGCTTCAACGTCGAGCCGAAGAGCCAGGGGCCGGACCTGCTGCACTGCCACCTCACGCAGCGCTCGGCCGATATCGCAGTAGGCGTGCCGTTCAACCTCGCCTGCTACGCGCTCCTCACGCAGGCGCTTGCCCAGGAGGTCGGCATGGCCCCCGGCCGCTTCGCGCACACCCTTATCGACGCGCACATCTACGTGGACCACCTCGACGGGCTGCACGAGCAGCTCACCCGCACGCCGCGCCCGATGCCGACGCTGGAGATCGCCGAGAAGCCACTCGACGACCTCACCTTCGAGGACGCGACGCTCTCGGGCTACGACCCGCACCCGGCGATCCGCTTCCCGGTGGCCGTCTGAGTTGATTCATAAATAAGTAGGTCCCAGAAACGCGCAAATCGCCCATTCGAGCGGCTTCTGCCTTTCATTCACTGAGGTAGAACAGCGCCATCTGGGAATATCCAGTTTTTCGCCTTGAGCAAGCTCACTATGAAGCCAAGTTCGCGGTCAAAAGGCGACGAACTGTTAGATCTCGACCTGGCACCTGCAGGTACTCGCATTGACACGAGTATTCGCCTGGGCACTTGGTCAGCCTGGGCATCGGTAGTCATAGGTTCTGTCTTTCTCGTTAGTGCCTTCATCTGGTGGTATTCAGGGGCCGCTCTCAATGAGGTGGGAGACTACGTAGGCGGTGTGGTCGGCGCTTTCTGGAGCCTTGCCGCGCTTCTGTTTGTCTACGTTGCCTTTCGTGGCCAACAGAAACAGATGCTTCTTCAGCAGCAAGAGCTTAGGGAGACTAGACGTGAGTTGGAGTTGCAGCGCGAGGAGATGGGACGCCAGACCGTAGCTCACGAAAGGCAAACCGCGACGCTAGAGAGAGAGCGCCTAGACACCGTCGTGCGACTCGCGGAAAACCGACTCGATGAGACACTATACCAAATGCGCTCGAAATGGCACACACCGGGCTTTCCGGCAAAGCAGGTGTCCTCCCATCTCGCCTTCCGTTCGTTCTTTATGGAAGCGCGCAAGTTGGCAGAAAAGACGGATACCCCAGACGAGGCGACGTCGATCATCACCGCATTCTATGATGACCACAGCGCTTTGATGCACCCCGTAATGGCAGCATTGATAGCCTGCCTTTCTGCAATGTCTGCACGCAAGATGGTCCTTGAGCTTGACAAAACAGATGCTGACCTACAAGTCGAGCGGCTTGTACTGAGGTTTACGCCAGTCGAGGTAGGTGTTTTCTTGATGGCTATGTTCCACGACGCCGATTGGGTCAGACCTACAAACGACTTAGACGAACATGTCTTCTCCAGCTTCGTCACTATGACAAAACATCGCCAGGATCGTCTTGAGGAAATCCTCGCCGCAGTCGGTTCAAAATCGATCCGAATAGCAACGCTATCCTAGAGATAAATAGGACGCAGCCTATAAATATTCATCTTTGAACTCCAATGATATATCTCGAAGACTAAAATCATTTGACCAGACCTGACAGAACGCTATGTCTGCCTTTGCCCCTCGCTGGCGCACGCGGACGCGCTGGATGCTCGCCGTGCTGTTCGTCGGTGCAGGTGCGCTGCACTTCGTCGCGCCGAACGTCTACCTCCCGCTCATGCCGCCGTACCTCCCCGCGCCGCTTACGCTGGTCTACCTCAGCGGCGTCGCCGAGATCGCCGGAGGCATTGGGCTGCTGCTCCTGTCCACACGGCGATGGGCGGGCCTTGGGCTGATCGCGATGCTCGGCGTGTTTCTGCTCGTCCATGTCCACACGGCGCTGAACCCAGCCGACTATGTCGACTTCGCTCCGGCGTGGGCGCTGTGGGTCCGTATCCCGCTGCAGTTCGCATTCATGGCGCTGATCTGGTGGGCGACGCAGCCGCGCGCAAACGCGTCGCGCTAGCTGTCGAATCCACGCGCGCCGCACGGTAGGGCTGAGGCCGCCCGCGTATCTTTTGCGCTGCAAAACACCCCCACCTCCCACCTGCATTGCCATGACGCCCGTACTCGCCCAGGCCGCGCCCGGCTTCGACCCGAGCTTCCTCATCATGATGGGGTTGATCTTCGTGGTCTTCTACTTCTTCATCATCCGCCCGCAGCGCAACCGCGAGAAGCAGCACGCCTCGATGATCGACGCGCTCAAGAAGGGCGACCGCGTCACGACGATCGGCGGCATCCACGGCAAGGTCCACAGCCTCGACGACGGCACCGTGCTCGTGGAGGTCGACGGCAACACGACCAAGCTCCGCTTCGAGAAGAAGGCCATCGCCAGCGTGCAAAGCTAGCGACCTGGTTCGTAACCAGTCTACGAGATCAGCCTCGTAGCAAACAGGATCGCGCCAGCCGTCGCGATAAGCCCGAGGAGCACCTCAACAGCGAATACTCCCCAGTTCATTTCTCTGATGAGCAGAGCGTCCTGGGGATGCTGAGGGTCGTAGTAGACCTGCAATGGAGCTTGGTTGGCCAGCCGACTGCGCATATCCTCGTGGATGGACCGGTCCGAGGTCATCCACCCGTCAACGATGTGGATACGCTCGCAGACATATTCCTGGCCATCGACCTCATAGGTGTACGACACTTCATTGCCCCACGTCGTCGTTATCCCTGAGGAGGAAAAAAAGGATCGGTGCTTCGTTAGCTCATTCTGGATGAGCCTACCCTTGACCGTTGTGTACCTACTGACAGCCGTCCTTGTGAGGAGGTAACCTGCGATTCGATAGCAGTGGTAGGCGGCCCAAAGTCCGAAGACTACCACTCCCAATATCCCTACCTCCAAGGGTAGCCCCGTCTCCGTAGGCGGCTCACTCATTCCCCTCCGAAGACGCATCTACCGGCAGTTCCGCACCGGACTCCTCGGCCTGGCGGAAGAACTCCAGCGCGACGCGGGCGGCTTGCTGCTCGGCCTTCTTCTTGGAGCGCGCCGTGCCGCTCCCGTAGGCGTTGTTGCCGACCTGCACCGCGACGGTGAAGCGGCGGTCGTGGCTCGGGCCCTCCTCGTGGACGACCCCGTAGGACGGCTGCGGCCAGCCGCGCGCCTGGGCATACTCCAAGAGCAGACTCTTGAAGTTGCTGCGCGTCGTGGCGAGGTTGTCGAGGTCGACGCGGTCGTCGAGTAGGTCGAGGACGAACGTGCGCGCCGCCTCGATGCCCTGATCGCGGTAGAGCGCGCCGAGCACGGCCTCGAAGGCGTCAGCGAGGATGGTCGCGTTGTGACGGCCGTCGGTGGACGCCATGTTGTCGCTCATGAGGATGAGCTCGCCCAGGTCGATGGCCTCGGCGTAGGCCGCGAGCGCCTGCCCGTTGACGAGCTTCGCGCGCATCCGCGTGAGGAAGCCCTCGTCGCGGTCGGGGAACTCGTCGTAGAGCCGCTCGGCGACGATCATGCCGAGGACGGCGTCGCCGAGGAACTCCAGGCGCTCGTTGGAGAGCAGGTGGCTGTCGGGCTGGCCGCGCAGCACGGAGCGGTGGCGGAGCGCCCGCTCGTAGAGCGCGAGGTCCTCGACGGGCATGCCGAAGAGCGCTTCGAGGTCGTCGCGGGAGACGCCCGCCGGGCTCGCCTGCGGGGGACGGCGCAGGAAGCGAAACACGCGCGCCAGCCGCCCGAGCGAGGACGGCAGGCGCGGAGAGGAACCGTTGCTGGTGACCGTGGTCGCCATGCTCAAGAGGGGAACGAGGCACACCCGCGTCCTCTCTGAACCGAGACGCGGGCGGGGGTGAGGCCCTAATCTCCATGTTTTCGGCCAAGGCTGCAAGCCCTTTTCTGGGCGGCCTGCGGCCTCGGGGTCGTAGGTCGTAGGTCGTAGGTCGTAGGTCGTAGAAGCAAACCGACCTTCCCCAGCAGGCCCAAACAAATTCGTCCTGCTCTTTACTCCTCACCCTTTCCCCTTCGCCCATCACGACCCCGCGCTGCATTCCCGGCCCCACGCTACCTTCCCCCACGCTCTTCTCCCCCGACCCACCCTCGCCATGCGACTCACCTTCTGGGGCGCTGCCCGCACCGTCACCGGCTCGCAGCACCTCGTCGAAACCGCCAGCGGCCACCGCCTCCTGCTCGACTGCGGGCTCTACCAAGGCCGCCGCTCCGAGGCCAACCGCATCAACCGCACCTTCGGCTTCGACGCCGCTTCGCTCGACGCGGTGCTGCTCTCGCACGCGCACATCGACCACGCGGGGCTGCTGCCGAAGCTCTACCGCGGGGGCTTCCGCGGGCGCATCTATGCCACGCACGCCACGCGCGACCTGTGTGCGCTCATGCTCCGCGACAGCGCCTACATCCAGGGCAAGGACGCCGAGTTCTACAACCGCAAGCTCCGCAAGCGCGGCCAGCCGAAGGTGGAACCGCTCTACGAGATGGAGGACGCGGAGGACGTGATGAACCTCTTCGTCGGCGTCGGCTACCGGCAGCCGTTCACACCCGTCGAGGGCGTCTCGGTGGAGTACCGCGACGCGGGCCACATCCTCGGCTCGGCGTCGATGGTGCTCTCCGTCACAGAGAACGGCACCACGAAGCGCGTCGGCTTTACGGGCGACCTCGGGATGCCCGACCGGCCCATCCTCCGCGACCCGCAGCCGATGGCCGACTGCGACGTGCTCATCGCCGAGTCCACGTACGGCGGGCGCACGCACGAACCGGCCGACCAGGCGAAGGATCGCCTCCGCGACATCATCGGCGAGACGGCGGCGCGCGGCGGCAAGGTCATCATCCCGGCGTTCGCGGTCGGGCGGACGCAGACGCTCGTCTACTACCTCGACCAACTCGCCACCGAAGGCGCGCTGCCGGACCTCCCTGTGTTTGTCGACAGCCCGCTCGCGGTCAACGTCACCGGCGTCTTCCAGAGCCACCCCGAGTGCTACGACCGCGAGTTGCTCGACTACATGCTCGCCGACCCCAACCCGTTCGGCTT